>JABHDE010000058.1 GCA_018673215.1 Formosa sp.
ACCTCCGCGTCCCAAACGCGGCGCGATAACCGGGCTACGCTACACCCCGAATTGATTATCTGTTGTTGATCTATTTTTTTGCGGAGAGACAGGGACTCGAACCCTGGCGACAGTTACCCGTCGACAGATTAGCAATCTGCTCCATTACCACTCTGGCACCTCTCCTATTAAAAGAACTTAGGCAATTAAAATTGCGGTTGCAAATGTAACTTTTCATTATCTAGAACGCAAACAATTTTTTTACTTTTTTAAAAGCATTTTTAATTTAATCCGGATATTCAATACGTAAGTGATACATATTGGCTAACTTTTGCTTCAATACCTTCTTAATAGACTGAATTTCTTTTAAAGTAATATCAGCATTCAAAAATTGATCTGTGTCCATTTGCTTAGAAATAATGGCATCTACAAAATTATTGATCTTGGTTGAATTAGGGTCCTTTAAACTTTTGGATGCTGCTTCTACACTATCACACATCATAAGTATAGCCGTTTCTTTATTAAATGGTTTAGGCCCATTGTAAGAGAAATCAGCAGCTTCAAAGTCTAGATTCAACTCAGCTTGTTTATTATAAAAGTAATATACGGTGCTTGTCCCGTGGTGTGTTCTAATAAAATCGATGACACGATCTGGTAAATTGTTTTTCTTAGCCAACTCAACTCCATCAATGACATGGTTGATAATGATTTTAGCGCTTTCTTTAGGAGACAATTCGTCATGCGCATTGGTTCCTGTCATTTGATTTTCGGTGAAATATGTTGGGTTTTTCATTTTACCAATATCATGATACAAGGCCCCTACCCTCACGAGCATGGTATTAGCACCTATTTCATTGGCAGCTGCTTCGGCTAAGTTTGCCACATTTAACGAATGGTGAAAAGTTCCTGGTGCTTTATCCGATAATTCTTTCAATAGCTTAGAATTGGTATCCGACAATTCTAACAGCGACACATCCGATACAAGTCCAAACAGTTTTTCATATACATATATAAGTGGCTGTACAAAGAGCGCTGCCAATCCACACAGTACAAATAATAAAAACGTTTCCCATTTTAGACTGTCAATACTCCCTTCGTGAATTACAAAAAAAGCAAAATAAGACACTATGTATATCAAGGTAATTTGTCCCACAGATATAAATAAATTTGCCCGTTTATAGAGTTCCGATACGGTTAGAATAGTCACTATTCCGGCAATAATTTGTAAAAACATGTACTCATAATTGTTGGCTACAACAAATCCTAATAACAAGACTGTGAGTACATGGGTAAATAAACCCAAGCGAGCATCAAAAAATGCCTTCAATATTAAGGGTAAAATACACAAGGGAACAATATATATGTAAGACGAATTATAGTTGACAACCAAAGTGGTTAAAAATACCATCAAAACAATATTGAAAAAAATAAAGGTGACTTTAGTATTATTGGAAAACACCTCCATTCTGTATTTTTTCATAAACAGCAGCAACATCAATAAAGCCAACGAAACTAAAACCGTATAAGCCGTAACTACTAATGTGTAGTTTGAATCTGTCCATACCTGTGATTCATATTCAGAAACCAATGAATTTAGAGCAACAAGTTTATCGCCTTGTACCACTTCACCTTTTGAGACAATAAGAGTTTGCTTATCGATGCGCCCTCTCACTAGTTTAATTTGATTTAAGCGTTCTTCAAGTGAAACTTGTGTAATTGATTTATTTAACTGAGTATTGGGCTTAACAACGTCAAAAAACAGTGCTAGGTAACGTTGTTTGTATGCTTCTAAACCAAGTGCATCCACACGAGATTCAATAAATGATTTTAAATTTGTTTGAAGAAAAAAACTATCGAATCGTTTGACACCACTTTGGGTTTTATCAACTAAAATAGAGATTTGTTGGTCAGGATTGTAATCATATTGATTTTGGAGCACTCCACTTTGATACAATTCGTCCAAAAGCAATACCCCTTTAAAGTATAAATCAATTTTGATTTTATCTTTTGGCAACTCAAAAAACAATCTTTCAAACGTTGAGGAATACTCGCTTTTAACTTTGTTAACCACAGTGGTATCAACATCAAAAAAAACAGGAGATTGTAATGTGATTTGTTTTGTTTCTTCTTCAATCTCTTCGGCTGTTTTTTTGATCGCAAAATCAAATGGAGCATACAAATTTTCGGACTGCCAAGGCTTTCCTTTTTCAAAACTGTATCTAAAGGTTCCACTTTTAGGAAACAAATAAACAATTATAAAAGTGGTGAAAATAAAAAGAAACACCTTATAAATTAAGGAGTGGTTTTTATGAAAAAGGTTTATTATATCCTTCATTTGTTTCGATTATTTATTTATTTTTTGAATTTCATAGCTTCAGATTAGGACAGATCACACGCAACTAAAGATGCATAAACACAAATTTAAATTATAATAAAGGTTTTCACCTATAGTTCTTATTTCGTTATGCGTTTGTCACCACCCAAAAGTAATAAAAAGAAGTATCTTTTCTCTCTATATTAAAAAATTCCTACTTTATATATCCTAAATTTTAGTTATTTTCGCATGGAGCATCTCTAAATTCTAAACTATGAGTAAAGACGTTGTAATTGTATCCGCAGCAAGAACTCCAATTGGGAGTTTTTTGGGAGGACTTTCCACGGTTTCTGCCCCTAAATTAGGCGCAGTTGCTATTAAAGGCGCACTTGATAAAATCAATCTAAATCCCAAACTTGTAGACGAGGTCCTTATGGGCAATGTTGTACAAGCTGGCACTGGGCAAGCCCCTGCAAGACAAGCCGCAATTTACGCAGGAATTCCTGACACAGTACCCTGTACTACAGTCAATAAAGTATGTGCTTCTGGAATGAAAACCATTATGCAAGCCGCCCAATCGATTGCTTTGGGAGATGCTGATATTATTGTCGCTGGGGGAATGGAAAATATGAGTTTAATTCCTCATTACCATCATGCACGTTCGGCATATAAATTTGGGGCAGTAACTTTGGATGACGGCTTACAAAAAGATGGCTTAGTAGATGCTTATACAAATCATGCGATGGGAATTTTTGCAGATAGCTGTGCGGCAGAACATAAATTTTCAAGAGAAGTACAAGATGCTTTTGCAATTCAATCCTACAAACGCTCAACAGAAGCATGGGATCAAGGTAAATTCAATTCTGAAGTGGTTCCTGTAGAGGTACCCCAACGAAGAGGAGAACCAATTGTAGTAGATAGAGATGAAGAATACACAAATGTTCGTTTAGAAAAAATACCAAGCTTACGGGCTGCTTTCACAAAAGATGGAACAGTTACGGCTGCAAACGCATCGACGATAAATGATGGCGCTGCCGCTTTGGTGCTTATGAGTCAACAAAAAGCAGACGAACTTGGATTAAAACCTTTGGCTACATTAAAGGGTTATGCGGATGCCGCCAGAGAACCCGAATGGTTCACTCTAGCACCTTCCAAGGCATTGCCAAAAGCATTAAAAAAAGCTGGAATTGATCTTTCAGAAGTAGATTTTTTTGAATTTAATGAAGCATTTTCTGTAGTAGGTTTAGCAAACATGAAACTATTGGGACTCACTGACTCAAATGTAAATGTCAATGGTGGAGCGGTTTCTTTAGGTCACCCACTTGGCTGTTCAGGTGCTCGAATTGTGGTTACTTTGCTGAGTGTCCTCGAACAAAACAACGGAAAAATTGGAGCTGCAGCCATTTGTAATGGTGGTGGCGGTGCTTCGGCATTGATTCTAGAACGAAATAATCAATAAGGAATGCAATACGGCCTTTGCTACCTCAGTGTTGTCGCTTTAAGATCGGAAGCTTCTGATAAGAGCGAATTAATTTCGCAAGTACTCTATGGCGATTACTTTAAGGTTTTAGAACACCGAAAATCATGGAGCCGCATTCGTTTAGGGTTCGATAAGTACGAAGGATGGATTGATAATAAACAATTTCAATTTATTGACGAATTGAAATATAAAGAACTTCACAAATCGGATCCTCTAATGACGACGGATTTGGTTGATTTTATCACCAATCAAGAACAGCAATTACATCCAATTTTATTAGGCTCATCCCTTAATGGACTTTCACACTTAGACCATGCATTTGAAGGCGCAAAAGCGATTGGATCGAAAGACAAATCAAAACTTGTCGAGACGGCTTTACTTTACCTCAACACTCCTTATTTATGGGGAGGTAAAACCCCTTTTGGGATCGACTGTTCTGGATTCGTACAGATGGTTTATAAACTGAATGGATATAACATTTTGAGAGATGCTTCTCAACAAGCCTCTCAAGGAGATGCGCTTAGCTTTATTGAAGAAAGTGAACCTGGAGATTTAGCGTTTTTTGACAACAATGAGGGAGATATTATTCACGTGGGGATCATCATGGAGAATCATCATATCATTCATGCGCATGGAAAAGTTCGCATCGACTTGCTGGACCAAAGCGGTATCTATAATGTAGACACTAAAACACACTCTCACAAACTAAGAGTCATCAAAAAAATTATTTCATAAAAAAAGCCATTCAATAATGAATGACTTTTTTATTTACAGTAAAGTTAGTGGCTATTATTTTGGCTCTAAGGCGTCTGAAATAGCTTTAAATTCTTTGTACTTATCAGTATCTCCTACAGCACTGTATATATTTGCTAAGGTTTTAGAAGCTTGGTAATTGTTTGGATCTATACCATATGCACTTTCTAAATATGGGATGGCATCTAAGTACAACTGATTGCGCTTTTCTTTTAATTCGTCATACTTTCGATCGTCTGCTGCCGAAGAACCTAGCTGATTCATTTCATCAAGGATGGACTCTTCTTGTCCTAAAATAAGGGCTGCTAAATTGATATAAGCATTTATATAGTCTGATTTTAATTCAATGGCTCTTAAATAGTATTTTTTAGCACCTTCAAAATCATTTGTGTCTGTTGAAATAACCCCTAAGTTATATTGTAGCTCTGGATTCTTTGGGTCTTTTTGAATGGCTATTTCTAACAGTTCTTTGAATTTTTCATTATTACCCATTGAGTAATAAACGTTGGCTTCGGTCAATAATAAATTTAAATCTTCAGGAGCTTCAGCTCTGGCTACAGCCATCGCTTGAAGTGCTTTTTCATTTTCGCCATTTTGAACATAAATAAGGGCGATGTTTTTAATGATTTCTGGAAATTTTGATTTAGTTGTTTCAACTTTTGGGTTGATATGTGTTTTTGCTTTCAAAGAAAGATCTCTAAGCATTTCGCTTCCAAATTGTTCTTCAACTTGTGTTTCTACGTTTGTGGCGAGGTAATTTGTTTCTATTCCTGTATATCCTAAACTTCTCAATTCTTCATACATTACTAGAGAACGGTCATATAGTTTCGCATTGACTGCTGTTGAAGCGGCATAAAACAAGTAAATCGTATCATTTGGAACTAATTTATAAGCTGATTCAAAATAATCTGAGGATGCTACATAGTCATCAGATTGTAAAAGAGAACTCGCTTTGTTGACTAAATGAACTTTTAAACTTTGTTTCTGGTTTCTTACTCCTTCTGATTGTGAAGGTGCAGTCGCTAACTTTAAAGCTTCAATAGATTTTTTGACAGTTCCAAAGTCAGGCTCACCATTATTTAAGTAATACATACTTCTATAAAGGTAGTATTGACTTTTATATTTTTCGTCCATAGAGTCTAAAAGGCCTTCAGCTGCATCTAGGGCTGCCCCTGCTTTCTCATAATTCTCTTTATCTAACTCTTTACCAGCTGTTTTGATTTCTTTCTTTTGTGCAACAGCAGAAAATCCTAGGGCTAGTACTATTACAAATACAAGATATTTTTTCATCGTATTTAAATTTAATAGTTAATATTAATTATTCTTCTTCTTGAGTATCAATCGTTGTGCCATTTGTTTCAGCAGCAGCAGCACCTTCTTCTGTTAAACCTTCAATTGCTTCCATGTCTTCTGCAACGATGTCTTCTTCATCTTCACGCATTACTTTAGCTACGGCCGCAATCGAATCGTTTCCTTTCAGATTGATTAAACGAACACCTTGTGTGGCACGTCCCATCACCCTTAAGTCTTCTACAGCCAATCGAATTGCAACCCCTGATTTATTAATGATCATTAAATCATCTTCGTCGGTTACATTTTTGATAGATACTAAATTACCCGTCTTATCTGTGATTGATATGGTTTTTACACCCTTTCCTCCTCGATTTGTGATTCGGTAATCTTCCAAGCTTGAACGTTTTCCATAACCATTTTCAGAAACAACCAAAATATTACTTTCCATATCATCCACAGCTATCATTCCGATGACTTCATCCGCTTCATGTGCGAGTGTAATTCCTCGAACACCAGATGCCCCTCGACCCATTGGACGTGTTTTGGCTTCTTCAAATCGAATGGCTTTCCCAGATTTTAATGCCAACATCACTTGACTTTCGCCTGTTGTGAGTTTTGCTTCAAGTAATTCATCATCTTCTTTGATAGTAATGGCATTAATTCCATTGGTTCTTGGTCGAGAATACTGTTCTAAAGATGTTTTCTTAACCTGACCTTTTTTGGTTGCCATGATCACATAATGTGAATTCGTGTATTCTTCGTCCTTTAAATCTTGAGTACAAATAAACGCTTTGACTTTGTCGTCTTGTTCTATATTGATTAGATTTTGAATGGCACGTCCCTTAGACGTTTTACTGCCTTCTGGAATTTCATAAACCCGCATCCAAAAACATTTTCCTTTTTGTGTGAAAAACAACATGTACTGGTGGTTGGTTCCTACAAATAAATGTTCCAGGAAATCCTCATTACGAGTGGTAGAGGCTTTTTGTCCTACACCCCCTCTGTTTTGAGTTCTGTATTCTGTCAACGATGTACGTTTAATGTATCCTGCATGCGAAATTGTAATGACAACTTGCTCGTTTGGAATCATATCTTCAATAGATAAATCACCTCCTGCATATTCGATTACAGAGCGACGCTCATCACCATATTTATCTTTTACAGCTGTAAGCTCTTCTTTAATGATTGACATTCGACGTTCTTTTTTATCAAGAATATCTTTCAAATCGTCAATTGTTTTCATGATATCATCGTACTCACCTCGTAATTTATCTTGTTCTAAGCCTGTTAATTGTCTTAATCGCATTTCAACAATCGCTTTGGATTGTATGTCACTCAACTCAAAACGTTCAATTAATTTTTCACGGGCTTGTTCAGCGTTTGAAGAACCTCTAATAATGGCGATGACTTCATCAATATTATCAGAAGCAATGATCAAACCTTCTAATATGTGTGCGCGTTCTTCAGCTTTTCTAAGCTCGTAGGTGGTTCGACGTACAACAACTTCATGACGGTGCTCTACAAAATGATGAATCATATCTTTTAGATTCAACATTTCTGGACGTCCATTTACCAAGGCAATATTATTGACACTGAAAGAAGACTGAAGTGCTGTATATTTATAAAGTTTGTTTAAAACAATATTAGGAATGGCATCTCTTTTTAAGACATATACAATGCGCATTCCATTTCTATCCGATTCGTCGCGGATAGATGAAATCCCTTCCATCTTCTTGTCATTGACCAAATCGGCAGTCTTTTTAATCATATCTGCTTTATTGACTTGGTATGGGATTTCGGTAACGATAATACACTCACGCCCATTAACCTCTTCAATTAAAGCCTTGCCACGAATAACAACACGGCCACGACCAGTTTTGAAGGCTTCTCTTACACCATCGTACCCATAAATAATTCCTCCTGTAGGAAAATCGGGAGCCTTGACATGTGTGATTAACTCATCAATTTCGATATCTGTATTATCAATATATGCTGTAATTCCGTCAACTACTTCCGAAAGATTGTGAGGAGGCATATTGGTTGCCATTCCCACGGCAATACCAGAAGCTCCATTAACCAAAAGACCAGGGATTCGAGTTGGTAACACGGTAGGTTCTTGTAATGTGTCATCAAAGTTCAACTTGTGATCAACTGTTTCCTTTTCGATATCGGCAAGCATGTCTTCCGATATTTTTCGCATTCTAGCTTCTGTATAACGCATAGCTGCCGGACTGTCACCATCAATCGATCCAAAATTCCCTTGACCATCTACCAGCATATATCGCAAACTCCATTCTTGAGCCATACGGACCATTGCATCATAGACAGAAGTATCTCCATGTGGGTGGTACTTACCTAAAACTTCCCCAACTATTCTTGCAGATTTTTTGTGCGCCGTATTAGACCTCACACCCAATTCGTGCATCCCATACAACACCCGGCGATGTACAGGTTTTAATCCATCCCTTACGTCAGGAAGTGCTCGAGAAACAATTACAGACATCGAATAATCGATGTAAGCTGACTTCATTTCATCTTCAATATTTATGGGGATTAACTTTTCTCCTTCTATCATGCTACTCTATATTTTTGTTTATTAAATAACCTAGCTAATATACTACTTTTCAAAATATTATTAAGTTAATTTTAGGGACTTTTTTACATCTAATTTATCAACAATTTTAAGAGATAAAATGGTTAATAAATAGAGGCTAAAAAATTTTGTTTTTAATTAGTTTTTGCTATCATTTGTATGAATGAAAAATAAAAAGGTATAGTTTTTGATTTAATGCCTACGAATTTGTAATTTTAACCAAAGAATATTTATGGATGACAATTTTTCCCCCAGAGTTAAAGATGTGATTTCTTTTAGTAAAGAAGAAGCATTGCGTTTAGGTCATGATTTTATTGGCACTGAACACCTTATGCTTGGTCTGTTAAGAGATGGCAATGGCAAGGCAATTGATATTTTGAACGCTTTAGACGTTGACCTCAGTCACTTGCGTCGAAAAGTTGAAATCCTTAGCCCTTCCAATCCCAATATTATGATTACTTCAGATGAGAAAAAAAACCTTCACTTGACACGTCAAGCGGAGCGGGCTTTAAAAACCACTTTTTTAGAGGCTAAACTTTTTCAAAGTAAATCTATAAATACTGCACATTTACTTTTATGTGTTTTAAGAAATGAAAACGACCCAACAGCGAAACTTTTGAATAAACTAAAAGTGGATTACGATAGTGTCAAAGAACAATTTAAACATATGATTACAAACGACGACGACTATACAGAAACTCCTAAAGCAGCCTCTTTCCCAAGTGAAGACATGCCTAAAGATGGAAACAAAGACAGTTCTTTTAGTCAAAGTAGTAGTCAAAAAGGGAGCAAGAAATCCAAAACTCCCGTTTTAGACAATTTTGGCAGAGACCTTACTGCCATGGCAGAACAAGGGAAATTAGATCCTGTAGTTGGACGTGAAAAAGAAATTCAACGGGTGTCTCAAATTTTGAGCCGTCGTAAGAAAAACAATCCTTTGTTGATTGGTGAACCTGGCGTTGGTAAATCTGCCATCGCTGAAGGCTTGGCCATTCGAATTATCAAACGCAAAGTCTCTCGAATTTTATTCAACAAACGAGTGGTTACCTTAGACTTAGCCAGCATAGTAGCGGGCACGAAGTACCGCGGTCAATTTGAGGAACGAATGAAAGCGGTGATGAATGAATTGGAAAAAAATGACGACATCATTTTGTTTATTGACGAAATCCACACGATTGTAGGAGCCGGAGGTGCTACAGGGAGTTTGGATGCTTCTAATATGTTTAAACCCGCATTAGCTCGTGGCGAACTGCAATGTGTAGGTGCTACAACCCTTGATGAGTACAGACAACATATCGAAAAAGACGGTGCACTTGAACGACGTTTTCAAAAGGTAATCGTAGAACCAACATCGGCTAACGAAACGATTGAAATATTAAACAACATTAAAAACAAGTACGAAGATCATCATAACGTTGAATACACACAAGAAGCCATTGAGGCTTGTGTTAAGCTAACCAATCGATATATGACCGATCGATTTTTACCAGACAAAGCAATTGACGCATTAGACGAAGCGGGTTCTAGAGTGCACATCACAAATATTGATGTTCCCGAACAAATTGTGGAGCTTGAAGCACAACTTGAAGAAGTTAAAGAGACTAAAAATTCTGTCGTTAAAAAGCAAAAATATGAAGAAGCTGCAAAGCTAAGAGATGACGAAAAACGTTTAGAAAAAAGTCTTGTAGAAGCACAAGAGAAATGGGAAACAGAATCTAAATTGAACCGTATTGTTGTTTCTGAAGAAAATGTAGCAGAAGTAGTTTCGATGATGACAAGCATTCCTGTGAACCGTATTGCCCAGAAGGAAAGCAATAAATTATCAAAACTTCCAGAGCTTATTAACGGAAAGGTCATTGGGCAAGACGAAGCGGTCTCAAAGGTTGTGAAGGCTATTCAGAGGAATCGTGCTGGACTTAAAGATCCTAATAAGCCTATTGGGTCATTTATATTTTTAGGGCAAACAGGTGTTGGTAAAACACAGCTAGCAAAAGTGCTTGCTAGAGAGCTATTTGACAGTGAAGATTCGCTTATAAGAATTGATATGAGTGAATACATGGAGAAATTTGCCATATCAAGATTAGTAGGTGCACCTCCAGGATATGTAGGCTATGAAGAAGGCGGTCAACTCACCGAAAAAATCAGACGCAAACCTTATGCAGTTGTTCTTTTAGACGAAATTGAAAAAGCACATCCAGATGTATTTAACATGCTTCTTCAAGTTCTTGATGATGGATTTTTAACGGATAGTCTGGGTCGAAGAATTGATTTTAGTAATACAATCATTATCATGACCTCAAACATAGGAGCTCGTAAACTAAAAGATTTTGGTTCGGGGGTTGGGTTTGGAACTGCAGCTCAAAAATCTCAAGAAAGTTCAAATGCACGTTCTGTTATTGAAAACGCACTTAAAAAAGCATTCGCTCCAGAATTTCTAAATAGAATTGATGATGTAGTTGTTTTCAACAACCTAGAAAAAGATGATATTGATAAAATTATTGACATCGAACTTGAAAAACTATTGAAACGCATTTCGGAGCTAGGCTACACACTAAAAATAAGCAAAAAAGCAAAAAACTTTATTGCTGAAAAAGGATTTGACAAGCAATACGGAGCACGGCCTTTAAAACGTGCCATTCAAAAATATGTTGAAGACGCACTCGCTGAAGAAATTATTCAATCCAACGCTCACGAGGGAGATACCATCAATCTTGACATTGGAAAGGATGACACGAAGTTGGCTATTAAAATAACATCGCCTAAAGAGGCAAAAGAGTCCTAAAAAAAGCCTCACAATGTGAGGCTTTTTTTTTAAATATTAATCAAACGATACCTCATTTTCTAATTCGAATGACTGTATAAATTTGATAGCTTTTTCTATATCATTGTGAAGTACTCTGTCTTCTGTTACTTTGGGAATTTCAGCCCTAAAACTAGACAGCATAGCCGATAAAAATGGGGATGTTTTTTTCTTTCTAAAAAACAATGCCTGAGAAGCATTTAGCAATTCAATTGCTAAAATGCGTTCTACATTTTCTAAAATTTGATAGGCTTGGATGGCAGCATTGGCACCCATACTCACATGATCTTCTTGTCCGTTTGAAGACACTATAGAATCAACACTTGCAGGCGTAGCCAACTGTTTGTTTGCACTCACAATGCTGGCTGCTGTGTATTGTGGAATCATAAACCCTGAATTTAGACCCGATTTTTCAACCAAAAAAGAAGGCAACTCTCGCAAACCCGACACCAACTGATAGGTTCTTCGTTCCGAGATATTTCCTAATTCTGCCATGGCTATTTTTAAGAAATCAAACCCAAACGCCAAGGGTTGTCCATGAAAATTACCACCAGATATTATTTTATCATCTTTTGTAAATATATTAGGATTGTCAGTTACAGCATTTATTTCGGTTATAAATGTTTTTCTCACAAACGTCAAGGCATCTTTGGTAGCACCATGTACTTGTGGCATGCATCGAAACGAGTACGGATCCTGAACATGTTTCTTTGGCTGCTGCATCAACTCGCTATCTTCTAAGAAACTTAAAATTCGTTCTGCTGTTTTGATTTGTCCATTATGAGGCCTCACCAAATGCACCAAGGGATCAAATGGCTCCAGTCGTCCGTCATAGGCCTCTAAGGACATCGCGCCAATAAGGTCTGCCATATAGGATAACTTGAAAGATTTTAACAATGAATGCACTCCGTAGGCTGTCATAAATTGTGTGCCGTTTAGTAATGCCAAACCTTCTTTTGACTGAAGAGTTATCGGACGCCAATCATAAATATCTAAAACTTTAGAAGCAGGAGTTTGAACCCCTTTATACCAAACCATCCCTTCTCCAATGAGAGGCAATGCCAAATGTGCTAAGGGAGCGAGGTCTCCTGAAGCCCCCAAAGAACCTTGGGTGTATATGACTGGTAAAACATCGTTATTATAAAACGAGACCAAACGTTTTACGGTCTCCAACTGAATGCCACTATGACCATAACTTAAGGACTTGATTTTCAACAAAAGCATTAGCTTTATAATGGGCAGTGCAACAAAATCTCCAGTGCCACAGGCATGAGAACGCACCAAGTTTTCTTGTAACTTTGTAAGATTCTCGGAGTGAATTCGCACATCACACAAAGATCCAAACCCCGTATTGATACCATATATAGGATCAGAAGTCGCTTCGATTTTTTGATCTAAATAATCTCTACATTCTTGAATTTTATAAATCACTTCATCCGAAAGTTCAATTGTTGAACCTTCAAACACTAATGTTTTAAGAATTGATAAACTAAATGGCTTAGAACTTATAATATGCATTAATATCGTGTTTAAGTTGCTCAAATTTGAACATTCCATAATAAATATGCAAATAATTGTTAATTTTTTAATTTTTTAAGATGATTAACATATTTTTGAAGACTTACTTACTTAAAAAATAAACACTATGAAATCAATCCTCGCTCTATTTTCAGCGATCCTATTATTCGGATCTTGTTCAAGAAGCCCAAAAGACTATGCAACTCTTTCTGGGAAAATTACTAATGCGAATGAATTTAAAAAAATAACCATTAGCAATCGAAATGGATACACAAAGGACATCAAAGTTAATGACAATGGGACTTTCAAAGATACACTCCACATTAGTGAAGGAATGTATCGTTTCTCTGATGGCAATGAAGTTGGAACTATATTTCTAAAAAAAGGGAATACCACCTCGTTTACACTCGACACCAAAGCGTTTGATGAAACTTTAAAATTTGAGGGGGATGATGCAGATCAAAGTAATTTTTTAGTTGCCAACAGCCTGCTACAAGAATCGTATTTAAATGAAGATCTTTTTGAGAATAGCGAAGCTGAATTTTCAATAACATTTGACAAATTAAAATCCGCATACGATAGCTTAAAAAACGAATATAATCATCTAGATGCTGCTTATTTTGAAAATCGAGATAATGATTTTATTTCTATGGAAAAAGCTTACAGAAATTATTTCATGGAAAAACTTGAAATGCGTAAGTTATTTGCAAAAGGTACAGTATCCCCAACATTCTCAAATTACGAAAATCACAAAGGTGGGACAACTTCCTTAAGCGACTTTAAAGGAAAGTATGTGTATATTGATATTTGGGCAACTTGGTGTGGTCCATGTAAGGTTGAAATTCCTTATCTAAAAAAAATAGAATCTAAATACCACGATAAAAACATTGTATTCGTTAGTATTTCTGTGGACGATGACAGACGTAGTGGGACGATGGAAAGAGCTCACGACGCTTGGAAAAAAATGGTTACTGAAAAAGAATTAACGGGTGTTCAACTGTTTACTGGTAATGGTTGGAAAGCAAACTTTGTTCAAGATTATAAAGTAAAGGGGATTCCGCGCTTTATACTCATAGCTCCCGACGGGACTGTTGTAAATGCAGACGCCCCTCGCCCATCGAGTAAAAAACTCATTGCTATCTTTGAGGAGATTGGTATTTAATTATAAAAAATTAGTCAGATGAAGTTCATTTATTCCTTCATGGGATGAATTTGCGATGGCTTTTCCATTTTTGACCACTATCAATTGTGGCGATTGATGCTGGACTTCAAAACGTTCAGCTATGTCATTAGAGATATCTCGATAGTTCAATAAATCAAAATAATAGGCTCCAAATTCATTTTCCGAGAAAGTAAAATGCGCTATGAAATCGGCCAAAACAAAACGACTGATACTACAACGAGTCGAATGTTTAAATATCAATTGAGGCGTTTTATACGAATTGCTAATAAGGTCGTCCAGTTGCTCCGTAGATTCAAGGAGGTGACCCGGCCAGTTTGAATCTTTAGTTTCAGATTTAAAAAAAGAATCGAAAATACCCATAGTGTATAATTTTTATAATGAACTAATTATAAGTTCATTAATTATGTTTAAAAATGCCATTTTGTCGTTTCAAAAAAATGGTAAGGTTATTGAAATTGAATTGAGTAAAAAACCCATTATGAACTTCGACAATTATACAATAAAAACTCAAGAAGCCCTACAACATGCGCAACAAATTGCACAAAGTTATAGGCATCAACAAATCGAAAACGAACACTTGTTTAAGGCAATCTATGAAGTAGATAAAAATGTATTGCCGTTTATCTTCAAAAAACTCAACCTCAACACTGGGTTGTTATTACAAATTTTAGAGAAAGAACTCGATTCCTTCTCTAAAGTAAGTGGCGGCGATCTCATGCTTTCAAGGAGTGCTATGAAATCACTCAACGATGCAGCAATTTTATCTAAAAAATCGGGAGGTGAATTTGTAGCCATCGAAGATCTGCTCTTAGCTATCTTTAATTCTAAAAGTAAAATATCTCAAATCTTAAAAGACCAAGGGGTTACAGAGAAAGACTTAATAGCATCGATCGAAAACTTAAGAAAAGGGCATTCTGTAAAATCTCAAAACCAAGAGGAAACTTATAACGCTCTGAACAAATATGCCAAAAATCTTAATCAGATGGCCAAAGACAATCGCTTAGATCCTGTCATTGGTCGAGACGAAGAGATCCGACGTATTCTACAAATACTATCAAGACGTACTAAAAATAACCCGATTTTGGTGGGCGAGCCTGGAACTGGAAAAACAGCCATTGCAGAAGGATTGGCGCATAGAATCATTGCAGGAGATATTCCTGAAAACCTAAAAGACAAGCAAATTTTTGCACTTGATATGGGTGCCTTGATCGCTGGAGCGAAATATAAGGGCGAGTTTGAAGAACGTTTAAAAGCGGTGATTAAAGAGGTCACAGAGAGTGAGGGGGATATTGTGCTTTTCATTGATGAGATTCATACCTTGGTAGGTGCAGGCGGCGGTCAAGGAGCTATGGATGCAGCTAACATCTTAAAACCTGCTTTAGCACGTGGCGAACTGAGAGCGATTGGCGCAACGACCTTAGATGAGTATCAAAAATATTTTGAGAAAGACAAGGCACTTGAAAGACGTTTTCAGAAAGTCATTGTCAACGAACCAGATACTGAAAGTGCTATTTCTATTCTTAGGGGTATCAAAGAAAAGTATGAAACTCATCATAAAGTGCGAATCAAAGACGAGGCCATTATTGGAGCGGTAGAACTCTCAACCCGCTACATTAGCAATCGTTTTTTACCGGACAAAGCCATTGATTTAATGGATGAGGCAGCTTCAAAACTACGAATGGAAATCAACTCAAAACCAGAAGAACTAGATGTTCTGGATCGAAAGGTGATGCAGCTTGAAATAGAAATAGAAGCGATTAAAAGAGAGAAAGACGAATCAAAACTAAAATCTCTTAGAGCCGATTTAGCAAATATAAAAGAAGATCGCAATAGTTTGGAAGCGAAATGGCGTAGTGAAAAAGACCTTGTGGAGGCGATTCAAACAACTAAATCTGATATCGAGAATTTTAAAAATGACGCTGAAAAAGCAGAACGTGATGGAGATTATGGAAAGGTAGCTGAAATTCGCTATGGCAAAATTAAAGATTCCGAAGAACAGTTGCAGTCCCTTCAAAAAAAATTGATCGAAAATCAACAGAGCGCATTAATAAAGGAGGAAGTTACTTATGAAGATATTGCGGAAGTAGTCGCTAAATGGACAGGGATTCCGGTCACAAAAATGATTCAATCTGAGCGTGAAAAACTTTTAAAACTAGAGAAGGTTCTTCACAAACGAGTTGTAGGACAAACAGAAGCGGTAACGGCTGTCAGTGATGCGGTACGTCGAAGTCGATCTGGATTACAAAACCCACATAAACCCATAGGTACACTTCTATTTTTAGGCACTACGGGAGTCGGGAAAACTGAATTGGCAAAAACATTGGCAGCTTATTTGTTTGATGACGAAAATGCACTGACACGAATTGACATGAGCGAATACCAAGAGCGTCATGCGGTCAGTCGTTTGGTAGGGGCACCTCCGGGATACGTGGGGTATGATGAAGGAGGTCAACTGACCGAAGCAGTGCGACGAAAACCCTACTCCGTAGTGCTATTGGATGAAATTGAAAAAGCACACCCCGATACATTTAACATCTTACTACAAGTGTTAGACGAAGGCCGGTTGACCGATAATAAGGGGCGTATTGCTGATTTTAAAAATAGCATTATTATCATGACTTCTAATTTGGGAAGTGAAGTGATTCAAGAGAAGTTTGAAGCGACTCCCGATATTGACACGGCCATGGAAGCTGCTAAAATTGAAGTATTAGGCTTGTTAAAAAAAGTAGTGCGACCTGAGTTTTTAAATCGAATTGACGATACGGTTCTGTTTACCCCTTTAACTCAAAAAGACATTGAGGCTATAGTTGGTTTGCAACTTAAAAATGTTTCAAAACTTATTAAAAAACAAGGGATTACTTTTGACACCTCCGAAGAAGCTATTAAATATTTGGCAAAAAAAGGCTATCAACCCGAATACGGAGCTCGTCCCGTAAAAAGAGTCATTCAAAAAGAAGTTCTTAATGCGTTAAGTAAAGAACTACTAGCTGGAAGTATTACAAAAGACAGTATCATTTTACTAGATGCATTTGATGATCAGCTAGTATTTAGAAATCAAAGTGATTTAGTTACTGATAAACTGTAACAATTTGATTTGTTTCTCGTCTTACAAGTGTTGGTTAGTTAGTTAAAAAGCAATGTGAATTCTATTCTTTAGAACTGCATTGCTTTTTTTCTATTTAAACGCTAAATAATAGAATGCTGTTTACTCAAACACCGCTAGTAAAATCCTAATAAATTATAGATACGATTTAGCAATCGATTGATATTTTGCTTAGTTTTGACCATTAATGAAAAAGTCTGTTAACATATTAAATAAAAAAGCACGATTTACGTATGAACTCTTAGATACGTACACCGCTGGTATTGTATTGACAGGAACTGAAATCAAATCGATTCGGGAAAGTAAGGCGTCTATAACCGAGAGTTTTTGTGAGTTTAATTTAAGAGGTGAACTGTTTGTAATTAATATGACCATTCAAGAGTATGATTTTGGAAATCATTACAATCATGCTCCTAAAGCAGAACGGAAGTTACTACTAAACAAGAAAGAGCTGAAAAAACTCGAAAAAGAAGTAAAAAACACGGGACTAACCATCGTTCCTCTCAAGCTTTTCATCAATGAAAAAGGCTTTGCAAAACTGAGAATTTCGCTTGCTAAAGGAAAAAAACTCTTTGACAAACGAGAAACAATGAAAGATCGCGATAACAAACGCGACTTAGACCGGGTGAAGAAGAATTTTAAGTAGTACTGTATTTGAACCTTCAAAAAAGGAAACGCTTTTTGTAACATCCAATAAAATCAATCGTCTTATAAATTACAAACCTACATCCAACAGCATGCGTTCTTTAATCCTCTTATTTTTTTGTTCACTTTCTGTATCTGCCCAACTCAAAGGCAATATTTCAGACCTTGAAAACCAACCCATTCCATTTGTGAATATTTATATTGAAAATTCGTATCGAGGTACCACCTCTAATGAACAAGGGGATTATGAATTGGCGCTGTCAAAACCCGGAAGCTACACCATTGTCTTTCAGTTTTTGGGATATAAAACACAAACCAAAGCCCTTGACATTAAAGAATTTCCTTATACCTTAGACATCACTTTGTTGGAAGAAAATATTTCTTTAAATGAAGTGGTCATTTCTTCCAATGAAAATCCTGCCAATCGGATTATACGAGCTGCTATTGCCAAGCGTAAAGCACAACTAGAAAAAATTAATTCCTATGCTGCCGACTTCTATTCCAAAGGCATCATCCGACTCAAAGACGTTCCAGAGAAATTTATGGGTCAAGAAATAGGCGATATGAAAGGCGTCTTGGACTCAACACGATCTGGAATTTTATATCTATCCGAAACCGTTTCAAAAATAAATTACCAAAAACCTGACAAGCTTTCAGAAAAAATTATCGCATCAAAAGTAAGTGGCGATTCTAATGGGTTTAGCTTCAACAACGCAAGTGATGTCGATTATAATTTTTACAAGAATACGATTGAAATGGGTTCAGAAATTGTGTCGCCTATTGCCGATTATGCCTTTAATTATTACCGCTACAAACTCAAAGGTGTTTTTTATGACAATGGCGGCCGTTTGATTAATAAAATTAAGGTAATTCCAAGACGTGAAAACGACCGTGTGTTTTCGGGAGTGGTTTATGTTGTAGAAGATCAATGGGGCTTATACGGCCTTGAGCTGAGCGTTACGGGCAAGCAAATTCAATCGCCTGCCATAGATTTGATCACATTCAAACAAAATGCTTCTTATGATGGAGAAAGTGATTTTTGGGTGCTGCGTTCTCAAACAATCAGTTTTGAATTTGGATTTTTTGGCTTTAATGGCAACGGAAGTTTTGTGGCCAATTATTCCAATTACAAACTCAATCCCAATTTTGAGAAAAATGTGTTTACAAATGAGGTTTTAGCCTTTGAACCCGAAGCCAATAAAAAAGATTCTACCTATTGGAATAGCTTCAGACCGGTGCCATTAACCTCCGAAGAGTTTAAAGATTATATCAAAAAAGACAGTCTTCAAACTTTATACAATTCCAAAAGCTATTTGGATTCAATTGATGCGAGTCATAATAAATTTAAACTTGGAAATTTGATTTCTGGTTATACTTACGAAAACTCATTTGAGGACAAAGAATTTAGCATCAGCAGTCCGTTGGCTGGACTCAACTTTAACACGGTGCAAGGGTATAATATCAATTTAGATTTAAATTTCACAAAACAGTACGATGAATTTAGAAAACAACTTTCTATAGAAAATCAAGTGAATTACAGTTTTGATACCAATACGCTTAGAGCAACCATAGGTTTTAGATATAAATTTAACAACGTCAATGATTTAAACATAGGGTTTAGTAGTGGGATAAAAGTCCAACAATACAACGAACAAGACCCCATTTCGAGTTTAATCAATGAAACGAGTAGCTTGTTTTTTGAGGACAATTATATGAAATTATTTGAAAATCGATTTGTCAAAATAAATTATGGTCAGGAGCTTTTTAACGGCTTCCGATTTGGGACTGCACTTAGTTATGAGAATCGACGAGGACTTCTTAATAGCAGCGATTTTACCTTCATCAATTACGATGATAAATCCTATACAAGCAACAACCCTTTGGATCCTTTAAATTTTGATTCTGCACCTTTTGAAAATCATAATATTCTGAAATTTAAATTTAGAGGAGCCATACGATTTGGGCAAAAATACCTCAGCTATCCAGGGAGTAAATTTAATTTAAACACCCCTAAATATCCGAGGTTAAATTTTAGTTACGAAAAAGGATTTGGAGCTACAAACTCACACTATAATTATGACCATCTGACTGTGAATCTGTCTCAAAATTTTAGTCTGGAAAACAAAGGAAGTTTAAGTTACAACCTATTAGGAGGTACTTTTTTTGGAGCTTCTTCTGTTGCATTTATGGATGCTAAACACATCAATGGCAATCAAACGCATGTAAGTCTGGACAATAGGTATTTATCGAGCTTTAAAAATGTAGGCTATTACGACTTTAGTACTTCCGAAAATTATTTTGAATACCACTTAGAGCACGATTTTAAGGGGTATATTTTTGGCAAAATCCCCTTAATTAATACACTAAACTACAACCTGATTATTGGAGTTCATGGGTTTTCATCTCAAGACCAAAAACCGTATCAAGAGTTTAGTTTAGGGGTTAATAATATTGGTTGGAAAAAGTACCGCTTTTTAAGAGTTGATTATGTACGTTCTTACCATTCCGGCTTTGTAAACGACGGTGTATTGTTTGGAATTAGTTTCTAGTTTTTGTTTTCTAAAAGCGGCACAAACTTAAAATTGCCTAATTCATGCTTTTCAAACTCTTTGGGTCCCTTTCGAATGTAGAGCGTCATGATTTGATCTTCATCCCCCACAGGAATGACCAAACGCCCTCCAATTTTTAGTTGAGACAATAATGGTTTAGGAACAAATGGTGCACCTGCAGTCACAATGATGCTGTCAAAAGGCGCTTCGTCTTTTAGTCCTTTATAACCGTCTCCAAAAATCAAACGTTTTGCCACATAACCTATTTTTGGTAAAAATTGACTGGTTTTTTTAAACAACTCTAGTTGGCGTTCGATGCTGTAAACTTGTGCACCTAACAGACATAATACGGCGGTTTGATAGCCACTTCCTGTACCAATTTCAAGAACCTTATCTCCTGGTTTAACTTCTAATAATTCAGACTGAAATGCCACAGTATAGGGTTGTGAAATGGTCTGGCTGGCTGCAATGGGAAATGCTTTGTCTTGATAGGCATGGTCTAAAAATCCCGAGTCTATAAAAAGGTGCCGGGGTATATCGCCAATAGCAGCTAAAACTGCAGAATTTTTAATTCCTTTTGCAGAAAGTGTTGAAACTAATTGCTTGCGGAGTCCTTGATGTTTAAATGTATCTTTCAAAGTTGTAGATAAAATGGAGAATACGCTTCAAATTTAAAAAAAGTAAAGATAGTCTAAACACTAAATGAAGTCAAATTTATAAGGAAATATTATTAGATTCAATGAGTGACCTAATTTACGAACTTAAACTTCAAATTGCTTATATTTTAAAAAACTCATATTCCATTCATTAGATAAGTTTCATCAAAGAAACTATTTTTCATTCTTAATAAACAAGTTGTGTGTTGGTAGGCTCTTCTACCTGAGTGATTGTTTTGTAGTGAAGTTAAAACACCAAAATATGTTATATGATTTTCTTATTCTTAATAATATTTAGAGTCTTTAAATACAATCGATGTAATCTGTAAATGAATATTATTTAATCTAAGCAGTCTTATTTGAAAGAAGCTATTGTTAAAGTTTATTTGTGATAAAATTATGTTAGGATGTTAAGTATGCTATAAAAAAATCATAGTTTTACAAAAAAAATATATCATGAAGCTAAAAGCAGGCGTCCTAGGGGCTGGTCATCTTGGGAAAATACATCTAAAACTACTTCAAAAATCTGAGAAATATGATCTTATAGGGTTTTATGATCCAGATGCTTCCAACGGAAAAAAGGTCGAAACTGAGTTTGGATACAAATTTTTCGAATCCTTAGAAGCCCTCATAAATTCGGTTGATGTAGTTGACATTGTTACGCCCACTC
Source organism: Formosa sp. (assembly GCA_018673215.1). Taxonomy (GTDB): domain Bacteria; phylum Bacteroidota; class Bacteroidia; order Flavobacteriales; family Flavobacteriaceae; genus Hel1-33-131. The sequence goes on from JABHDE010000058.1 coordinate 21,537, forward strand.
TCTCTCATTATACTTGCGCTATCAAAGCAATCACCAAAGGGAAACATGTTTTTATTGAAAAACCTATTACTAATACCGTTGAAGAAGCCGAACAAATACGTTTATTGGTTTCTGAAAACAACTTAAGAGGACAAGTCGGACATGTTGAGCGATTTAACCCCGCTTTTAAAGCGGTAAAAAACGATATCCAATCTCCTATGTTTATTGAAACACATCGTTTGGCTGAATTTAATCCACGTGGTACTGATGTTCCTGTAGTTTTAGATTTAATGATTCACGATATTGATATTATATTGAGCGTTGTAAAATCGCCTGTCAAAAACATCACCGCAAGTGGTGTCTCAGTTATTAGTGAAACTCCAGACATTGCTAACGCAAGGATAGAATTTGAAAATGGCTGTGTTGCCAACCTGACAGCTAGTCGAATTTCTATGAAGAATATGCGAAAAAGTCGTTTTTTCCAAAAAGACGCATACATCAGTGTTGACTTTTTGGAGAAACAAGTAGAAGTGGTAAAAATGAAAGATGCGCCTAAAATTCCTGGAGATTTTGATATGGTTTTACAAAATGCTGAAGGGGTTAAAAAACAAATCTATTTTGAAAATCCTGAAATTACTCCAAATAATGCTATTTTAGATGAACTTGAAAGTTTTGCTGACGCCATCAATAACAATACGAAACCTGTAGTAACACTTAGAGATGGAACAGAAGCCCTGAGAGTTGCTTACCAAATTATAGGTTGTTTTTAAAAAAATAGATATGAAAAATATTGCAGTTATAGGAGCCGGAACCATGGGTAATGGCATTGCTCATACGTTCGCACAAGCAGGATTTAAAGTTCAATTAATTGATGTAAATCCAACAGCGTTGACAGCTGCCATTGCTACGATTACCAAAAATTTAGACCGCTTAATCGCTAAAGAAAAAATAGACGAAACTAAAAAGACACAAACCTTAGATAATATTTCAACCTTTACAAATATTAATGAAGGTGTTGAATATGCCAGTCTCGTTATTGAAGCCGCTACTGAAAATATTGATTTAAAACTGAGTATCTTTAAGCAATTGGATCAAGCATGTCCAGAAGACACTATATTAGCGACCAATACATCGTCTATATCCATAACTCAAATAGCTGCTCAAACTTCAAGACCAGAAAGTGTTATTGGAATGCATTTTATGAACCCCGTACCCCTCATGAAACTGGTAGAAATCATAGCGGGCTACAACACTTCAAAATCAGTTGTTGAATTCATCATAAATCTTACTAAAAAAATTCATAAAATTCCCGTTGTTGTTAACGATTACCCTGGGTTTGTTGCCAACCGAATTCTAATGCCCATGTTAAATGAAGCCATCGAAACATTGTATACAGGAGTGGCAGGGGTTAAAGAAATTGATTCAGTAATGAAGCTTGGAATGGGCCATCCTATGGGACCTCTAGAATTAGCCGATTTTATAGGACTCGATGTTTGTTTGTCTATTTTAGAAGTGATGTATGACGGATTTAAAAATCCAAAATATGCTCCAAACCCGCTTTTAGTAAATATGGTGCGTGCTGGGAAGTACGGCGTTAAAACTGGGGAAGGATTTTACGATTATTCAAAAGAACGAAAAGCAGTCATTGTTTCTGCTCAGTTTTCTTAATATTCATTCCCAAGAAATGGCAAAAATAAATCCATTTAAAGGGGTACGACCCTCAAAAAACAACGTTGAAAATTTCAGCTCAAGGTCATTTAATACATACTCCAAAGAAGAATTAGATGAAGAATTAAAAAAACATCCCACGTCTTTTTTGAGTATTATCAATATAAAGAAAAATCCCCATCTAGAAATCGAAAAACCAGAACGGTACAAAATGGTAAAAGAAAAATTTGAAGCCTTTAAAGCTGAAAATATTCTCATTACAGATGCTAATCCTTCTTACTACATCTATGAAACAGTACAAGCTAACGGACATTTGTTTTGTGGCGTCATGGCTACGGCTAGTGTAGAGGATTACGACACCCAAGTCATCAAAAAACACGAAGCAACGATTTCGAAACGGGAGCATACATTTAAAAAATATTTAGAAACTGTTCGCTTCAATGCAGCTCCTGTACTGCTAACATATCCAGACGATTTGCTGCTTGAATCCCATCTTGAAACTGCCAAATCAAAAGCTTCAGATATTCACTCTTGGAAAACTAACAATGAAACTCACAAACTTTGGCGTGTCGATAATCCAGAAGATATTATTTTTATTAAAAAGGCATTTCATAAGATTCCCTCACTTTACATCGCAGATGGCCACCACCGCTCCGCATCCTCGGCACTGCTGGCACGTGAACTAACATCAAAAGAAACACCCATAATTGAACCGTCTTACAATTATTTTTTAGCCTATTTAATACCAGAAAGTCAACTCAAAATATACGATTATAACAGAGTAATTAAGGACTTAAATGGACTAAGCACATCAGCTTTTTTAGAAAAAGTTAATAGGGTTTTTAACCTTGAAAAAAAAGGATCTAAACCTTACAAAAGTTCAAAACGACATGATATTTCCATGTATATAGAGGGCGTTTTTTATTCCTTATCTTTACGTGAAACAATACATAACAGACCATCGGCAATCGACCAACTTGACACCTATATATTACAAACAAAGCTCTTAAAACCTATTTTGGGAATTACCAATGTACGTTCCAACCCTCGGATAGGGTATATACATGGATCGGACAGTTTAGAGCAAATTAAATCAACCGTGGACTGTGGAGAGCATGCTGTAGGGTTTACACTGTTTCCAATTGAAACAAAAGAGTTAAAGGCCATCGCAGACTCGGATGCTGTGATGCCCCCAAAAAGCACTTATATCTATCCGAAAATTAGAAGTGGAATCACTATATACGAGTTTTAATTATGTCTATAAAAACCAATTTATCTGAGATTCAATCTCAACTGCCGAGTCATGTATCCTTAGTGGCGGTGTCTAAAACAAAACCCGTCGAAGACCTGATGGAAGCCTATAATTCTGGACAACGTATTTTTGGAGAGAATAAAATTCAAGAAATGGCTGACAAATACCAACAAATGCCCAAAGACATACAATGGCATATGATTGGAAATGTACAACGCAATAAAGTCAAATACATGGCTGAATTTGTGGATTTGATTCACGGGGTGGATTCCGAGAAATTACTCAATGAGATTAATAAACAAGCCGTAAAACACCAACGGACAATCAACTGTTTGTTACAACTAAAAATAGCTCAGGAGGACACCAAATTTGGAATGACTGAGAAAGCAGCCCGTGCTTTGTTAGAGTCCGATCATTTTAAAAACTTAAAAAACGTAGCGATTGTAGGTGTGATGGGAATGGCTAGTTTTACAGAAAATACCGCTCAAATTAAAGAAGAATTTACAAGTCTTAAAAACTCTTTTGAGAGTTTAAAAAATATAAGCTCATCCCTAGAAATAGTTTCTATGGGAATGAGTGGCGACTATCCCTTAGCTATTGACTGCGGAAGTACGATGGTTCGCGTTGGAAGTAGTATCTTTGGAGCTAGAAATTACGCCATTTAAAACAGCACTATCTACGCAGTCTTAGACATAGAAACCACCGGAGGTAAATTTAATGAAGAAGGCATTACGGAAATTGCTATCTATAAATTTGACGGGCATAAAATTGTAGATCAATTTATAAGTCTGGTCAACCCCGAACGGGACATCCAACCATTTGTTGTGAACCTAACAGGAATCAATAGTAAAATGCTTCGCTCTGCACCCAAATTTTATGAAATAGCCAAACGAATTGTAGAAATCACTGAAGACTGTATTTTGGTGGCTCACAATGCGCAGTTTGATTATCGAATTTTAAAGACGGAATTTAGACGTCTTGGCTTTGATTTTGAACGTAAGAATTTATGTACCGTAGAGCTTTCTAAAAAACTCATCCCAGACCTTCCTTCCTACAGTTTAGGAAAACTTGTGCGCTCATTAGGAATTCCCGTGAGTGATCGCCACCGTGCTTCAGGTGATGCAACAGCTACCGTAAAGCTTTTTAAAATGCTCCTAGATAAAGATGTCGAAAAAACAATTATCAAGGAAGCTATTCGTTTGGATGCAAAACATCAAATGGAACCCAAGCTCACCGATATTATTTCTAAATTACCATCAGTTACAGGCGTCTATTATGTTCACAAACCAGATGGAGAAATTGTATATATCGGAAAAAGTAAAAACATCAAAAGTCGTATCAACCAGCACTTCACTGGTCAAACGCCGAAATCAAAAAAAATTCAGCTCGAAGTAGCCACAGTCACCTATGACGAAACTGGCAGTGAATTGGTAGCGCTTCTTAAAGAAAGTGAAGAAATTAAACGTAATAAACCCAAATTAAATCGCGCACTTCGACGTACAATTTTCACACATGGCTTGTTTAGTTTTAGAGATCCTGAGGGCTATATCAACTTGAAAATTGAAAAAATCAAAGGCAAACAAAAACCAATTACTACATTTTCAAATCATGAAAGTGGAAAAAGTTTTATGAACAAAATTGTGGAACAAAACCAACTGTGTCAAAAACTTTGTGGGCTTTATAAAACTGCCAATTCCTGTTTTGGATACGATATTAAAAGCTGTGCAGGCGCCTGCATTTCGGAAGAACCTTCAGAAATTTACAACAAAAGAGTTTTAAATCTCATTGATTCTCATACTTTTAAAGATCAAAACATGATCATCATCGACTACGGAAGAGAAGTTGATGAACGAAGTGCAGTCTTGATAGAAAATGGAGTTTTTAGAGGATATGCGTATTTTAATTTAAACTTTCAAATTCATACCACCGCCGTACTTAAATCTATTTTAACCCCAATGGAACACAATAAAGATGCCCAGCATATCATTCAAAGTTTTATGCGTCGTCACAAAAGATTAAAAATAATTAAACTTGAAGATTAATCTTTTTTAGTATTTTTGAGATATGTCTAAATCAAATAAACCAAAAAATTGGAGAGAAGAAGTTCATGAAATTATTTATGAAGCTGACACGCCTGCAGGTAAATTGTTTGATGTCATTCTTTTAATTGTCATTCTTATCAGCATCCTGCTTGTGATGTTAGAAAGTGTCGAAAGTATCGAAACAAAATATGCAACATTTCTCAATTTTTCAGAATGGGTAATTACAATTTTGTTTAGCATTGAATATATCCTTCGAATTATTACTGTTAAAAAACCGAGAACTTATATATTAAGTTTTTATGGAATTATCGACTTACTATCGACCATTCCTAAATACTTGTCGCTATTTATTTTAGGAACACATTCTTTAGTGGCGTTGAGAGCCTTGCGATTATTGCGTGTATTTAGAATTTTAAAACTCACTCGTTTTATTGGAGAAAGTGCTAATTTTGGAATAGCATTAAAACGAAGTCGAGCAAAAATAGCTGTATTTCTTTCTTTTGTCATTGTGCTATGTATCATTTTAGGAACGGTTATGTATTTAGTAGAAAGTAACCAAGAAAGCGGCTTTTCGAGTATTCCTCGCAGTGTTTATTGGGCTATTGTCACATTGACAACTGTTGGTTATGGGGATATTGCACCAATTACAGCTTTAGGACAATTTATAGCCTCATTAATAATGATTTTAGGATATGGAATTATAGCGGTTCCAACTGGAATTGTCACCTCTGAAATGACCAAAACACAAGAAAAACTAATTCCACACAACACCCAAACTTGCTCCAACTGTAACGAAGCATATCACCAAGATAATGCTGAATTTTGTCACAAATGTGGTCATAAAATTGGTAATGAATAACTGTCTTATTTCGATTATAGGTCCTACAGGTATCGGGAAAACGGCTCTTAGTTTGAAGTTGGCTACCCATTTTAATACCGAGATTATTTCTGCAGATTCTCGTCAGTTTTATAAAGAAATTCCGATTGGAACTGCAGCTCCAAACAACGAGGAATTAAAACTCGCTAGACATCATTTTATTCATCACAAATCAATTAAAGACATCTATAGTGTTGGTGCTTTTGAAAAAGATGCCCTAGAAAAACTTGAATTATTACATGTTTCAAATAATGTTGTCGTAATGGTGGGTGGCTCTGGGTTATATGTCAATGCAGTGATTAGAGGATTTGATGAATTTCCAAATATCATGACGGAAGTTAGAGAACAACTCAACAGAGAATTAGAATCAAAGGGACTGGAATTTCTTCAGCAAGAATTAAAGCGATTAGATCCTAAAAGCTACGAAACAATTGCTCTTAAAAACCCACACCGTATCATAAGGGCATTGGAGATTTGTAGAGGTACAGGACAGCCTTACTCCTCTTTTTTAAACAAACACAAAGCACAAAGACCTTTTAAAACGATATCCATTGGGTTAAAGGCAGAGCGAACTTTGATTTATGAGCGAATTAATAACAGGGTTGAACAAATGATTGAAAATGGTTTGCTGGAGGAAGCCAAAACTGTATTTAAACACAGAAAACTAAATCCACTCAATACTGTGGGTTATAAAGAATTGTTTAATTATTTTGACGGGCAGTGGACCTTGGATTTTGCAATCTCAGAAATTAAGAAAAATACCCGGCGCTTTGCCAAACGTCAGTTGACTTGGTTTCAGAAAGACACGGAAACAAAGTGGTTTGAATACGATACGGACGTTCAAAATATCTTAGATTATTTGAATACAGAGCTAAAAAAAATTAGCTAAAAATGATTTCTTAGCTGTTATTTATTTATAACCAATCGGAAGCCTTCTCCGTGAATATTTAAAATTTCTACTTTCGGATCGAGTTTCAAATATTTCCTTAATTTGGCAATATAAACATCCATACTTCGAGAAGTAAAGTAATTGTCATCTCTCCAAATTTTAGTCAGTGCAATTTCGCGAGGCATCAGATCGTTTTCATGTAAAATCAACAATCGAAGCAACTCATTTTCTTTAGGAGATAACTTAGCTGGCTTTTCTTCTTTGTAGGTAAGAAAACGTAACTTAGAGTTCAGGCTAAATTCACCAATTGTAAACTCAAACTGTTTGCTGTCAGCAAGTGTATCTACTGTTTTACGTTGAATAATCGCTTGAATTTTCATCAAAAGAACTTCACTGTCAAATGGCTTGTTTAGATAATCATCAGCACCCACTTTATAACCCTTTAAAACATCTTCTTTCAAAGCTTTAGCGGTGAGGAAAATGATTGGAATTTTGGAGTTTTTTTCACGAATTTCCTTGGCCAGTGTAAACCCATCTTTATAGGGCATCATCACATCTAAAATACACAAATGGTAGTCTGTTTTTTTGAATTTCTCAAAGCCTTCCATCCCATTTTTGGCATGAACAACTTCATAACCATTAAGAGATAAATACTCTTTTAATACAGTTCCAAAATTTGGATCATCTTCGACTAGTAATATTTTTTTTAAATTTTCTTCCATGATGTTATACTATTAGTGGTAATTTTATAGTAAAAGTACTTCCTCTGCCTTTTTCGCTTTCAACAGAGACAGTCCCTTGATGATTATCTACAATTCGTTTTACATTCGCTAAACCCAATCCATGCCCTTTAACGTTGTGTACATTGCCAGTGTATTCCCTATAGAACTCTTCAAATATACGTTTTTGTACGGCTTTATTCATACCCTTTCCTTGATCTTTGACACTTAACAAAATGTTGTTACCTATATTTTCTGTGTACACATCAATTTTTGGCGCTTCGGGTGAGTATTTTATAGCGTTATCTAAAATATTTACGATCACATTTGTGAAGTAAGTTTCATTTGCCAATACAGAAGTTTTGGTGGCATTAAAATGTGTTTTAATATAACCACTTCTATCCTCTACAATAAGCTCTACATGCGTGATAGCATCCTCTACTAAGTCGTGTAATTTAAGCCGTTCTTTAGTTATGTTAAGTTGTTTCTTCTGAAGTTGAGAAATTCTTAAAACGTTTTCAACTTGCGCATTCATACGTTTATTTTCATCCTTTATCATTCCCAAGTAACGTTTTACTTTTTCTTGATCGTTGATGATTTTTGGGTTTTTAATAGCATCCAATGCTAGGTTAATGGTCGCAATCGGAGTTTTAAACTCATGGGTCATATTATTGATGAAATCAGATTTCATGAGCGATATTTTACGCTGCTTGATCAACTGATACAAAGCACTGGTATAAGCAATGATAATAATTAAAGTGAATAATACCGACAATAAGGTGACCCCTATAATCGAAGAGATAATGAATTTTTTACGTTCTGGAAAATTAATAAATAGCTTAAAATCACTCTCATCATTATCGTCTAAAAAAATAGGAGCTCCGATCGTCGGAACCAAGGATTGATCAAAGTTATCGGATTGTATTTTGGTGCCAATATCGTTGTGAAAGATTGCAAACTCAAAACCGATATCAATGTTGTCTTCACTTAATTTTTTTGACAATAATTTTTTAATCTCTTTGGTTGAAACACGCTGATGAATTGGAGTGTTTTTGATTTCTGATTTGTATTGTGTTTCAAAAGTAGCTTTTTGTAATTTATCCATATTCAGGACTTTCTCAAAGGATTGTTCTGAGGTCGAAATAAGGTCACCACCAAAAATATTGTTATCATAAATTTTAGTAGTGGTTTTTCCTTTAAAACTGCTCAGACCCAAACTGTCTATGTTGAGATCTATAAGAGAGGGCACTTTGAAATTTTCTTCGAGAATCCCTGTATTGTAAACAATAATCTGATTGGTATTGTTGTCTTGTTTGTAAACTGTGATATTACGAATAGCAGTCGTATCTGGCTCTATTCCTTCAGAGATGATTTTATTGAGGGCTTTGACGTATTTCTTATATTCAGTGTCCGCAACTTGATTGGTGGTATAAGTCAATGCTTTTTTCACATTGAATGTAAACTGTGCTTCTTTGGTTTCTAGCGAATTATTGATATAGTAAGCTTGAACAAAAATAATTCCGATAAGTGATAAACTCATCAGAATAACCAACAAAGTGAACAATTTTTTATTCATCAATCAAAACTAAGGTTTTAAATTATGTTAAAATAACTTTTAACCTCAACTTAACAAAAATGTTAAATTTTTAGTTATTTTTTAAATTATTAATAATTTCATTATGAATTAATACGGACTTAGCTTTTAAATCTGTGATTTTTTCATTAAATATCACAAAATTCGATTGATTAATTTTATCCGAATCTGGTAATTGGTTATTCATTATAGACATCACCTCCTTTTTGGATTTATGATCTCTATCCATCACTCGCTGAATACGGGTATCTATTGGTGCCGTAACCGTGATAATAAAATCAAAATGATGTTGGGTATTGGTTTCAAAAAGAATAGCGACCTCTTTGATAACATAGGGAGCATTTTGATTGGAGCACCACTGCTCAAAATGAGTAGCTACTTTTGGGTGTACTATGGCATTAATTTTCTCTAATAATCGTGGATTCGTAAACACTTTAGAGGCAACATAAGAGCGGTTCAATTGACCATTTATATAACAATCTTCACCAAGTAAGTTGATGAGTTCTTGTTGTATAGCGGCGGAGTTTTGCATCAATAGCTTGGCTTCTTCATCAGCATTATAAACAGGAATACCCAAGGATTTAAAAATTTGAGCAACAGTTGTTTTACCACTGCCAATACCTCCAGTAAGACCTACAACTTTAGTCATTTTTTGGTGTGATTACATATTCAAATTCGGTGCTTTTTAATTGTGCTGTTTTCACTGTTGTTGGCTGTTTTACCAACACCGGATTCAAATACTTGTTCTCGGAAGTTAAGGAATTAAAATCACATTCAACAGAAAAATGCTTGGCTTCTATACTGTTATAAGCATTCAAGGATGCATAAAAAATGACCGTAATTTCTTTAGGGAAGAAATTAAGAGTCAGATTTTCAGGAACATTGACAATGGTGACTGGAACATTGACGCTGCCTTCAGTAAATTTATCAACCTCCCCTGTAATTGAAACCGATTGATCGGAATAGGTGATTTGTTGTGTGGTTTTAGGAATGTCTAAGGCTACTACCCTTTCTATGTTGGAGTTGACATCCGTTAGGTTTAAGGTTTTAGTTTGTATTTTAGAAATTATTTTAAGAAGGGATTCTGGACCTATGAGGGTAATAGAATCCGGAACAGACTGATAAGAGTTGACCAAATCAAACCCAAACGCAAAGCTTGAATTCACAGAAACCTCCACAGGTATCTTTTTAATAAACTGACGGTCATATTCAAATAAAAGAGTGTCAGGGTTGATGGATTTTACAACTATTTTTGAATCAAAATGATTAATTATTTTTTCAAGTTGACTGCGCTCCGTCCAAAAATAATGGGTTTTATCTTTATTTAACTGAGAAAAATCAACATCAATAATTCGTGCTTCCACATAGTACTTTAAGAGTGTAAACCCTTTACCTGAAAGAGTCACATTGACAGTCTTTGCGTCTTTAGAAACTATGACTTCATTGGACTCCAACTGTGTGGGTTTCAACTGAAATTGGAGTGTTTGTGTGTACGTATTTGATAGCTTTACCAGCATCGAAATTAAAAATGACAAAAACAAAAACAACACAAACACGTTCAGACGCTTGCCTTGTACTAGATTTAATTTTATTTTTTTATTTTTTTTTATCATTGAGTTCTAAAAAATAAATGAGGGAATAACTGGGTTTCATTTTTAGAAGAAAGCCCTAATTTTAGGGTGGCTTTGAGGAATCCAAATCCATAGCCAAAGAACTGAATGAGAATGGCGGGTAGAACTAAAAAAGCAACTATGATATTATTTGAAGCGCGAAACGCCCCTATCATCGCGGCTAAAAAATACAGTCCATAACACGCTAAAAACCAATGAAACCCTATGACAGACAAGACACTGCTTAGCAGTAAACCTAGAGTAAAAAACGTTGGAAACCAATAGGTCAAACGTTTAGATCGTGGATGCCATTTATTAAGAATTGGGCGGGCTTGCCCAAATTTATTAACTTGTGTATAAAAACTTTCTAATGTGATTCGGCGTTTGTGAAATACAAATGCTTCGGGGATGAGATGTAAGTGGTATCCCATTTCTTTAAGTCGAATGGATAAATCAGGGTCTTCTCCGGGGTGAATCCGTCCAAACCCTCCGGTTGCTTGAAAGGCTTCTTTTGAAATTCCCATATTAAAACTTCTGGGTTCGTAATTATCAACCGAGATTTTACCCCCGCGAATTCCGCCCGTAGTCATGTATGAAGTCATTGAAAAATTAATCGCTTTTTGGAATTCTGTAAAGCTATCTTTGGCAGCATCCGGCCCTCCAAACCCATCTACATAGCGGCTGTTTAATTTTTTAATAACGGCCTTTAAGTACGTAGGTGGTAGAATACAATCCGAATCTAAAATAATAAAATAACGCCCTTTGGCGCGCTCCATACCGTAGTTTCTGGAATGTCCAGGCCCTGTGTTTTCTTTGGCGTAATAGCTTATTTTAAGAAGGTCTTGAAAATGATCGACAATGAGTTTTGAGTCTAAAGTAGAACCATCTTCAATAATGACAATTTCAAATGTCTTGGGTGATTCTAAAGCACAAAAGCTATCAAGAAGTTCTCTAATTTCTTCTGGACGGTTAAAAACAGGAATGATAAACGAAAAATCACTTGCAATCATAGACACAAAGTTACGCAAAGTGATTGAATTGAAGTGAGAAGTAAGGGTATAAAAAAAGCCTCGCTAATTCCTTAGCGAGGCTTTGTATAAAATTAAATTGGATTTTAATTTTTAATCACTCGTACAGTTTCTATACTGTTGTTGATGGCTACTTGAACAAAGTAAGCACCAGTCTGTAATCCAGACATATCAACAGCTGTTGTCGTAGTGTTTGGTGTTGATCTCACAACCGTTTGCCCTAACATATTGTAAACGGTGATACTGTCAATAGAAGCTTGCGCTTTGATGGACAATACATTGTTTACTGGGTTCGGGAAATAGGTGAAGTTAGACGTTGTATTAACATCCTCAAGACCCAATGAAGTTGCGGCAATACATACATCATCAATTAATACTCCATAACCCCAACCAGATGTTGCGTTGAATGCAATATAGTAATCATTACTTGCATTTGGTAGATTTAATGTTACTTCTGAGAATGTGGTTGTTGCATCTGAATACGTACCTAGAACAGACCATGCGTCTGCTGCAGTAGCTTTGTACCAAACTTCCAACACGTCCTGATCTGCACCCCACGAAGGGTTCGCTATTTGAAATGTAACCTGAGGACTTGCTAAAGCTGTAATATCCATTGGACGTGAAATAAGAACAGAGCTATCTCCATTGTAGTTGCCACTGTAATAGTAAGCACTACCTCCGCCCGAATACGCTGCTACAGAATTATTTGAAGATGATGCAGATTCCCAATTACTTGTACCTTGTGCAACTTCTGTAGACCAATCTCCTAGGTCAGTATCGAAGCTTGAACAGTAAGGGAATGATGTTTGTGTCGCAAGAGGCGTTGTAAAACTTACCGTGACCCATCCGCTTGTTCCATCAGCACCACAATTGGCTCTCACATATACATCATAGGATGTATTAGATGTCAATCCTGTAAGCGCTAGTGGGTTATCTGAAGTCGCATCTCCTGTTGCATCAGGTGCTACTCCACTCTCTACCACTTGGTATTCCCAAGACGTTTCAGCATTGTTTGCAGTCCAGCTAGCTGAAGCTGTTGTTTGTGTGATATCCGAAACTGTAAGATCTGTTGGCATTAAACAGTCAGGTGACAAATCAATTGAAATATCATCAATAGAAATATAATAAGGTGAA
>JABHDE010000003.1 GCA_018673215.1 Formosa sp.
AACAAGTGGTGCATTTGTTGTTGAAAAAGGAAACTTTATTAATGGCATCTTAAATGATGATAATGGAATAATTATTAGTTCTAATGGAAATAAATATTTGGGTGGGGTTGTAAATGGAAAAAGACAGGGTTTAGGTAAAGTTATAACGCCAGACGGAGGGATACAGCAAAATGGGAATTGGTATGATAACCAATGGATAGATGCAAATAAAAACAATCCGTATGCAATTCCTATTTCTTTTGACGGAAGTAGCATAATGATTGATGTGGATTTTAATGGAACTAAAATTGCGATGACTTTAGATACAGGTGCTTCACTAACCTTACTAAACAAGTATAAATTTTATTCCCTTGTGGAGTTAGGTCAAATTAAAATTAAAAATGAACAAGATGGGTCGTTTACCATTGCCAATGGCGATGTTGTTGAAGGAAAAATATATGTGATTAACAAAATGAAAATAGGTTCTTATGAGATTAAAAATGTTGAATTTAGTGTTTTAAAAGAAGATACAGCTTCTAACTTACTTGGACTTAATGCTTTATTACAACCAACCAACTCAATCAATATAGATATAAATTCTGGAGAGCTGAGTTTCTAAACTACGTAGATATTTAATTAATGTTCATTACAATTTAACTTAGACTAATTTAGTTATGAAAAACATACTATTTACACTCGTTTTTCTGTTTTTTAATACATAGTTCAGTGCTCAAAATTTTTCTGGAAGCTGGGGTTATGAAATTTTAGACTATGTAACTATGGATGGCTATACAAGATTTTAAAAAAAACGAATATTGAGCCCTTCCTTTTTCTTAAATTCAGGGAGTTCTACACAGGTCATAAAGCCTTTACAGAAGTAAGGGCTTTTTTTATGGCTCTCAGTTTGAGTTACTGCATTTTGTATATTTACAGAAACATAAAATATTTAAAATATGAAATACTTAAAAACACTTGTTACAGCCTTTGTTTGTCTTACCGTTTTGACGGGGTTTAGTCTTTTTAATAATCCAAAATCAACAGATGTCATTATTTTGAAGTTAATGGGGAAAAAACTTGAATCTGCTTACGTTATAAACGATGGTGAAGAAGAAAAGTTTAGAAATGGTTTAACAGGCGATCAAGCACTAGAGTTTTTTTTAAATGACGGTTGGTCTCTTGAGGGAACAAGTGTTGCATCAGATGCAGGGAGATTTAGTGTTGTTTATACCTTATCCAAAAAGAATTAAGGCGGTCAAATAAAGTACTTAAAAGCCTTTTTTTTCTGGAAATATCTACATATTTACGGGGCAAGTGATCACCTTTATTTTGGAAATCTCCTTTTTTTTTCTTACTATTAGTAGGATTTAAATTTGATATTATGGGGATAAAAAGTTTTCAAGGTGCTCGAAAGCAACAAATAAAAGACGAGGTTACGCCACTAAAAGTGAGTGATTATATGACTACAAATTTGATCACATTCACTCCCGATCAATCCATTGAAAGTGTGATGCAAGCACTCATTGAACATCGCATTTCGGGAGGGCCTGTTGTAAATGATAAAAACGAGGTGATTGGTATTATTTCACAAGGCGATTGCATCAAGCAGGTAATTGAAAGCAGGTATTATAACATGCCAATGCAAGATCAAACCATTGAAAAACACATGGTCAAAAATGTAGAAACTATTGACGGAAATATGAACATTTTTGATGCTGCCAATAAGTTTTTAGAAGCCAAAAGACGTCGGTTTCCAATTGTAGAGAATGGAAAATTAGTAGGGCAAATCAGCCAAAAAGACGTGCTAAAAGCCGCCATGCAAATGAAAGGTCAAAACTGGAAATAAGCTCTATTTTTGTCGTGACTTCCCTTTTTTTAATTTTATCTAAAACAGTCCTATGTGGAATAGAGTTCTTTATATGTGCAGTTCATTAACCTATGAAGGCGTGTACTTCGACCTCAAATACAAACGCCACTCCATTAGAATCCGTTTTTTGTAGGGGGGAGCTACGGACTTGTATATGAGTAGTTGAGGATTTTATTCTATAACTTTTCGTTCCACTTCCGCACGATTTCTGCTTGCAGCGGCAAGCTTTCGTGTGGGTCATTTTTTTGGAACGCGAAAGATTGACTTCGATGAATCTTTAAATTCGTGCACCAGCGAGGGGTTGTAACCAGTTATTTTAGGTTTGTTTTTATTTCATCAAATAATTTTTCCCAATTTGCATTTCCATACTTTTTTCCTAATCTTACAATAATTAGATTTTTTGAAGGACTAACAAATATAAATTGACCTAAAATGCCTTCAGCGATAAAATCTCCTTTATCATTAGGAATCCACCATTGATATTGATAATTTCTAGTCCTAATAGCTGTGTGTTTCCGCTAACATATTCACAGACTTCTCCCGGTTCGTTTTTTAATTTCAATTTAGAGATTTCTTTTCTTAGGTTTCTACCATAATAAAAAGATGCTGCGTGACCGAAAGGATTTAAATAACTTTCACTAAAATCTAGTCCTGATGTCATTTGTAAAAGATGTTCAATTGTTACTTTTTGAAATCCATTATCTTCTAGTTCTGGAATGTATTTCGTTATGGGTTCTTTTATTGAAGTGATTAATTTATCGTCTATTGCACATCCAATTAAGATAGAAGTAAAGGATTTTGCCATTGAAAATGAAGGAACAATTGAACTTTCATTATATTTATTATAATATTTTTCGTGCTTGATTGTATCATTTTGAATTATCAAGAATGCTACAGTTTAATTTTTAGTTAGATAATCATCAAAATTATTTCTTATATGGTTTAAATCAATATTTTCAATAGTTTTTGAAAAATTAAAAACTGTATCTGATTTATTTTCGATTACTCGATTTGGAAATTTTTTATAGTCTTTTATGTCAGCAAAATTATAAACTATAAATCTTCCAACTTTACAAGAGGACAAGAAAAATATTAAGATTATGAAAAATGATTTTTTTATATTCAAAATGTTCGTTTTAATTGCTTGCAACTACTGCATATCCGCAAGTTGCATTTATTTCGTTTATAAGTTTTTTAATAAAATAATAGCTTCAACTTCGGTTAAACTACTTACAAAGATTTAGACAGGGGCTAAATTTTCATTATAAATGTATAAAAAAAACCGTCCTCAAACAAAGATATTTTTATAAATCAACTTCTTACAGGAATGGTTTTTAGTCTTGTTTCACGTTTCTGTTTATAGCTTAAACAAAACAGGTATTTTGGAGAAATTAAATGTTTTCACTTTCAAAAAACAATCTACAATATGTATATTTACATTATAATTAAAACATATTAAAATGAATAAATCAATAGTTTTACTGCTTTCACTCGTTATCCTAAGCTGTTCTCAGCAACCAAGTCAAGAGTGTCAAACACTGACATTAGAAAACACAAATCTTAATAAAAATTTAGTCACCTATGTTTCGGCATGGGAAGCTGTATTTGAAAAAAGAGATATAAACCTTATCAATACAGATAGTTTTGATGCTCAGGCAACCGTTGTCACAGCTCAAGGAGATGTTGAAGGAATTGATGCATTTAGAGCCTATTACAATAACTATTTAACAGGGTTTTCGGATGCTGAGTTTAAATTTATTGATGTGTTTGGACAAGGCGACAAAATTGTGAAACACTGGAATTTTAAGGGGACTCACGACGGTGAATTATTTGGAATCCCAGCGACTAACAACAAAGTGGACCTCAGTGGAACAACCCTGGTATGGATGAAAGATGGAAAAGTCATAAAAGAACAAGATTTTTTTGACAACCATTCGTTCTTAACCCAATTAGGGTTGCTATAACCAGCCCTCATATTGTTAAAACTAAAATAAAACCAATCCAAAAACTCTTACAGACACATAAGTATTATTAATCTAAATCAATTTAAAAATGAAAAAATCAATTTTAGCCCTAGTAATGACCGCAGTATTAATCTCATGTACCAACGCTCCGTGCCCAGAAGTTGCTCCAAAAGCTATTGGCCACGAAATTAGCGATGACGGTACTAAAATCCCATTATACAGCGGCGATTTGTCAACCGTAGCCATTTGGGAGAAATACATTAAAGCCCATAACGAACGTGATTTAGAAACCATTCGTAGTTTAAATGCCGTAGAAGGATTTAAAGCCTATGCTCCAAACGGGATGGTCATTGACGGAACAGATGCACATATAGAATTTTTAACTGCTTGGTTTGCCGATGCCAATCC
Source organism: Formosa sp. (assembly GCA_018673215.1). Lineage (GTDB taxonomy): Bacteria > Bacteroidota > Bacteroidia > Flavobacteriales > Flavobacteriaceae > Hel1-33-131. The sequence goes on from JABHDE010000003.1 coordinate 4,216, forward strand.
AACATGGAAAACAAGCTACCTTATTGAAAACGAATTTACGAGCACAAAAGGTGAATTACGCCAGTGGGTCACTTCTGGACATGGGGTTACTTTGACAGTTGAAGGAGAAGAAGTAAGATTAGGACAGGTGCATGATGCACTTATTGTGGATGGAAAAATCCAAATGTTTTATGTTACCGAACGTGTCCTTGCAGAAGGGGAGAAATAAAACAGAATATTATAGCAAAAAAAAGCCGCTACAAATTGTAGCGGCTTTTTTTATATAATTTCACAAGAACACTTAGTTCTTATGAGCGCCGTCGCAAAACGGAATGTCTTGAGTTTTCCCGCAATTACACAACGAAAATCGGTTGCGTTTTGCGATCGGATTTCCTTCGCTATCTAATAAAAGGACGTCTTTTGCATTGGTAACTACCACTTTTCCTGAAGCAGTGATTTGAATGGTGGGTTGTGTGTTTTGTTCCATAATAGTTAAAATTATAAGTTAATTGGTTTGTTAAGAAAATATAACGGTTTTATTATTGTAAACCATCACTTTGCGGTCCAAGTGTAATTTGATACCGGTTGATAATACTATTTTTTCTAAATCCCGACCTTTTGAGACCAAATCCGAAATAGAATGTGTGTGCGAAACACTAGTCACATCTTGCTCAATAATAGGTCCTGCATCCAATTCAATGGTTACATAATGAGAGGTGGCTCCGATAATTTTAACCCCTCTTTTGTAAGCAGAATGATAAGGTTTTGCTCCCACAAACGCTGGAAGAAAAGAGTGGTGTATATTGATGATTTTATGCGGGTATTTATTTATAAACCCTTCAGGTATGATTTGCATATAGCGTGCCAAGACAATAAAGTCAATGGCATGTTCTGATAAAAGAGCTAAATGCTTGGCTTCCGCTTCGGCCTTGCTGTCTTTGGTGACTGGTACATGAAAAAAGGGAATTCCAAAGCTATCGGCTATAGGCTTCAAGTCTAAATGATTACTAACAATCAAAGGGATTTCTAAAGCCAATTCACCAGACTTATAACGCCCCAAAATATCATACAAACAATGGTCATACTTGGAAACAAACAAGGCCATTTTTGGACGGTAAGCTGCGGTGTACAGATCCCAACTCATTTTAAATTTATCTGCTATTTTTTGCTGAAACTGCGTATTAAAATCTAAATCATCAAATGAGGTTTTGTCAAATTCGCCTTCCAAGCGCATAAAAAACATTTTTTGTTCTTGATCCACATGTTGGTCGATATAAACAATATTACCGTTTTTGGAAGCTATAAAATTGGTCACTGATGCAATGATGCCAGATTGGTCTTTGCAATGGATGAGAATCGTAATTTTTTTCATGTTTGTAAAATTAAGAAAAAAATAAATGAACGAATAGAAAAGAGAATAGAATCGAGACTCAAAAACCCCGACTTGCCACCCTGAACTGTCCTGTCGTCAAACAGGTTTACTTTAGAGACTCATTGTTAGATATTATACTCAGTACTATGAAAAATCTCTTTTAAAACAAAATAACTCTCTAAAACACCAATGTTGTCAATTTTTGAAAGTTTGAGTCGGACAAACTCATGATAAGCATCTAAACTTTGAAGATTAATTTTTAAAAAAAAATCCACCTTTCCAGCCATATGATAACATTCTTGGACTTCCCTCAAAGCCCTAATTTGCCGATCAAACGTGTCAATAAATCCTTCATCATGATAACGTAAAGAAACCATGCAGATAGCAGTAATAGGCTGATTGACCAATTTTTTATCTACTAAAGCAACGTATTTTTTAATGTACTTTTTTTTCTCCAACCGTCGCACTCGTTCATAAACGGGTGAGGCTGTAAGATGAAGTTCTTTCGCAATTTCCTTGGTTGTTTTTTTTGAATCTTTTTGTAAAATTCTTAAGATTTTGAGATCGACTTCGTCTAGTTTTTCCATGATACAGAATAAATTACTTTAAAATTAGTGTTTTAAGATTGCATAAAGTAAATATAAGTACAATTTCTAAAAATAGAAGATAAAAATACTTTTATTGTTATATTTAAAAGGTTTTTTCACCATTAATTGTTGTTAATTTATAATTTTGAGTGTATTCAATTTTGTAGTTTTATGCAAGAAAAGATATTAATAACAGGGGCTGGGGGACAGTTAGGATCCGTTCTAACCTTGAACCTCCAAGAAAAATTTGGGATTAATCATGTCATTGCCACAGATCTGTATCCGAGCGTTGGGCTGGGTGGACATTTTGAAATTTTAGATGCAACAGACTTTCAGAAACTAGAATCTATAATTGTTAAAAATTCGATCACACAGATTTATCACCTCGCTGCAGTTCTATCTGCCAGTGGAGAAAAGACCCCAGTTAAGACCTGGGATTTAAACATGAAAACACTGATTAATGTTTTAGAAGTTTCAAGAATTCATGGTGTACAGAAAGTTTTTTTCCCGAGCTCCATAGCTGTTTTTGGAAATAATGCGTCTAAAGACCACACGTCTCAAGATCAGTTTTTATTGCCTTCAACCATTTATGGAATAAGCAAAGCAACTGGTGAAAATTGGGCCCATTACTATTACAACAAATACGGTTTGGACGTTCGCTCCTTAAGATATCCAGGAGTGATTGGTTACGAATCAATCCCAGGTGGTGGCACCACAGATTATGCTGTTGATATATTTCATAAAGCTATTCACAACCAACCATTTGAATGTTTTTTGAGTGCTTCAACTCAATTGCCAATGATTTACATGGAAGATGCGATTCGAGCCACCATAGAACTCATGGACGCGCCAAAGCAAAATATAACCATACGATCTTCCTATAATATTTCTGGGATGAGTTTTAGTCCAAATCAACTATTTTTGATGATTAGAAAAACATACCCTAAATTCACAATCACTTATAAGCCAGATTTTAGACAACAAATCGCAGACACTTGGCCTCATAGTATTGACGATTCAAAGGCATCCAAAGACTGGGGTTGGATCCCAAAATATGACTTGGAAAGTATGACAGAAAGTATGATTAAAAATTTAAAATTAAAACATCAACATTATACATAGAATCCCATGTACGGAACCATTAAAGACGATTTCAAAAAGGATATAGAGGCCATAAAAGCAAGTGGACTTTATAAGGAAGAAAGAGTATTGACTTCTAAACAAGGTCCAGAAATTAATACGGCATCACAATCAAAAGTGTTAAATTTTTGTGCTAATAACTACTTAGGGCTCTCGGCAAACCCTAAAGTTATTCAAGCTGGAGTTGACGCACTGAATACCCATGGTTTTGGGCTGTCGTCCGTGCGATTTATTTGTGGAACTCAGGATATCCACAAAGAATTAGAAGAAAAAACAGCGCACTACTTAGGAATGGAAGATTGTATTCTTTACGCTGCTGCTTTTGATGCCAATGGGGGGCTTTTTGAACCTTTGCTAGGAGCAGAAGACGCTGTTATTTCTGATGCGCTTAATCATGCATCCATAATAGATGGAATCCGACTTTGTAAAGCAAAACGTTTTAGATACACTCATAACAACATGGAGTCACTAGAAGAACAGCTTGTACAAGCATCTTCTTCTCGACGAAAATTAATTGTGACAGACGGATCTTTTTCTATGGACGGGACTGTGGCACAATTAGATAAAATTTGTGATTTAGCAGATAAATACGATGCATTGGTAATGATTGACGAATGTCATTCTACTGGATTCCTTGGAGCGACAGGAAGAGGCGTGCATGAACTCCACAATGTAATTGACAGAGTTGATATAATTACAGGAACTTATGGAAAAGCGTTGGGAGGAGCTTCAGGGGGATTCACAGCGGCTCGAAAAGAAATTGTGGATATTTTACGACAACACTCTCGACCGTATTTGTTTTCAAATACCTTAGCGCCCGCCATAGTTGGAGCTACACTTCAAGTGTTGGATATGATTTCGGACTCCAATGACTTAAGAGATAAATTAGAAGTAAATACTACTTTTTTTCGCTCAGAAATGACAGCCGTAGGGTTTGATATTGTACCAGGAATTCATCCCATTGTCCCTATAATGTTGTATGATGCTCCTTTAGCACAAGAATTTTCTAAACTACTCTTAGAGGAAGGTATTTATGTAATTGGATTTTTCTTTCCAGTGGTTCCAAAAGGCAAAGCTAGGATTAGGGTTCAGTTGTCAGCAGCACATGAAACAGAACAGATACAAGAAGCCATTAATGCCTTTATTAAAGTTGGAAAAAAATTGAATGTGATTTAATTTCTATACCTTACCAATTATTCGGGATGTGGCGCAGTCCGGTTAGCGTACACGGCTGGGGGTCGTGTGGTCGCAGGTTCAAATCCTGTCATCCCGACAAAAATTATAGCATTTCAGTATTTTAAAAATTAACTTGCATTTTACAATCTTAAAATTTACCTTGTAATCTTAATCAATTTAATTTTTAAAATGAAAAAACAACTTATTATTATTTTAACATTTTGTCTATCTACAGTCGTTTTTGGACAACGAAACTCAAAACAAGAATATTGGAACACATGGCGTTTTGTCCCAAAACCCGATATGGTTCAGAAGTTTGAATCTGCGGTAGCTCTCAAAACAAAAACATTTAATTCCACTCCAGAACTTGGAATTTTTACATACAAAGTCATCACGGGTCCAAACAGTGGAACTTACGAAAGAATCGAAGCAAATAAAAAACCCGCAGACTACGACAGAGACCGTTCAGTTGAAGCAGCGTTTTGGGACAAAAATGTTGCAAAATACATTGCAGATGAACAAGGTCAAAAACGGTGGTCTCGCCTCAAAAATGGATCGTATAATTTTGATCCTGAAACATCAACGCCTTCAAAATATATTACGAGAACTGTATTTGATATAAAGTCGGATAAAATCTTACATTTTCGAAGATTTATGTCAAGAATAACGGAAATCATGACCCTAAGAGAATTGGACGTTAGTGTGCTTTTGTTCAGGCTTGAAAGTGGTGGAAACCGAAATCAATTTGTGAGAGTTGTTGGTTTTTCTAGCTATGAGCGTCTTATGAAATCAAGTGAAACAACTTGGGAAGAGGATTATAATAAATTATTTGGATGGGGTTCATGGTCAGAAGATATTGCAAATCTTGACGCTTCCATTGAAATGTATGGAGAAAATGTAGAAACTCTTCAATTGATACCAGGACTTTCTTCTGGAATGATGAACTAATTAAATCGATAAATTCAAATATAAAATAGAATGAAAAAGTTAATTTTTACCCTTTTAATCACAATATCAACTGGGCTGAATGCTCAAATTATGGTGGTGAACGAATTAGAAACAGAATCTCCAGAAAATTTTTCTGCTACAGTAACTCAATGGATGAGCGCTGTTAAAACTGGCTTAGAAATGGACGATGCACGAGCTTATATTTTCGAAGAACCAGGAACAAAAAAAATGCAATTTCTACAGTTTTTCGACACCTTAACCGATATGGTGACGCATTTAAATAAACAAGAAGATGACAGAGATCAAATAGTGAAAGCTTTTCAGGAAATGGACCCTCTTCCAGATGGTACATGGGATACTTTTGAACAAGTGACTGACTTTAAAGAGTCTACTGTATGGGAATTTATGCCCGAACTAAGTACAACTCCAGAGACATGGTCCGTTCTTTCCAACGCAGAAAAAGATGAACATTTTTACAGACGCATACAATATGTCTCTGTAAAAACAAATCAAGACAATTCTTATAAAGACTGGAACAAAAAAATGAATGCTTTAGACAAAAAGTTAGGCATCAGTTATCATTTTGCAATTTTTAAATCCATTTTTGGATCTAGGGATGCAGATTATATGGTGGTTTGTATTGATAAATCTCAGTTTGATTATTTTAGTAATTGGGAAAAACGCACAGAAATTAGAGAACAAAGTGCAGAGTACAAAGCATTGGTAGGCGAGCTTTCAATAAGCGAATGGTCCGTAATTAGAGAAAATACATGGAATCGTATTTTAGAACTAACATTCTAACGTTCGGTCATTTATAATTTACATGGAGGGGAGAATTCCCCTCCTTTTTTTGTCAAAAATTTGTTAAAATTGATGTTTTTGGAATCAAACACAATAAGTTTGTATTTATCGTAACCCATTAATCATGAGAACAAACAGATCCCAATGCCCTTTGGTAAATATTCTTGATATTGTAGGAGACAAATGGTCTTTAATTATTATTAGAGATTTGTTTTTAGGAAAGAAAACATTTACTGAATTCATGAACTCTCCAGAAAAATTTGCCTCTAATATTTTGAGTAACCGCTTAGAATTTTTAATTAATCAAGGATTGCTCAAGGTTACTAAGTTTCCTCATGATAAAAAAACAAAAATTTACTATCTAACTGATAAAGGGATTGATTTGTATCCAATACTTTACGAAATGATGTATTGGAGCAAACGAAATTTAGATGAAGAATTTGGACCACTTGGGCTTCAATTTTTTAAAGATTCCAAAAGGCTTTCTTCGAAAACGTTCATCAAAAGAACCCAATCTAAATATACCCAAGTTAGAGATGAGTTTTTAAGCGTTTAAAGTAATTTACTCCATATTTTTTATTAAATTGCATTTAGCAAGTATTTATAAACCAATTTAATAAAAACTAACATGAAAAAATTATTGTACTCATTAACCTTATGCTCAAGCTTATTTCTTTCAGCCCAATCAGGAGGTGTCTTTTTAGGCGAAGGTGAAAACAAAGGAAAATCATTCACTATTGGTAGTGATGCATCCGTAGAAACTGTAAAAACAATTGCAAAAGATTACAGTTCAAAAGATGCTACGGCTCTTTTGTCCAGTTACACAAAAGAATTTTCAGACAGAGCGATGGACTGGTCTACAAAATGGTTAGGTTCTATGGAAACAATCGCAATGGATCCTTATATGATCATTCCTGTAAAAATGGAAGGCTCCGATAACACAATGGTATTGGCATGGTCAACAGAAGACAGAAACTTTAAGGATGGCTCCATAGAAAATCTTAACTTAATGGAGATTTTTACAGTTGATAAAGAAAACAAGGTTACCGCATTTGCACAATGGTCTAGAAGATTGGAATCAAGTAATTTTGGACTCAACTACGGCGGAAAATTCATAGGTAACGGTACCTCCGAATGGTCTGGACGACCTTTAGTATTCTCAAACAGAGGTGAGGTTGGAGTGATTGAAAAACTAGTTGAAGATTACAATAACAAAGATGCAGCAGCTTGTAGTGAAGCTTTTGCCGTAGGCGCTGAGTTTTTAGACTCTAGCGGAAATAAAATGGTTCTAACGACAGAATTATGGCAAACGATGATGGATAGTTTTGTAGAACTTTCTTGGAAAGTGTATTCAATTGTTCCCGTAAAAATTCAAAATACAGATACAGAATCTGGAGTCACTGTTTTTTCAAGAGAGAGAAGAGTGCTTGCTGACGGTACTGTTTGGGAAAAAGAACTTGTTGAATGGTTCTATTTTAACAAAGAAGGAAAAATTGCAAGAGCAACACAATACGAAAGAAATTTACCTAAAGAATAAGGAATTTAATTTTAATAAATCTTACCAAAGCCCAACAATTTGTTGGGCTTTTTTTAAGCTCTCAAATGAATTTTAAATATTATATTTTACTTATTAGACTGCAATTTAAATTTTTGATTAAATTGCAATCTAAAATCCTACAATTACTATGAAAAAGCTCGCAACACTTTTATTGTTTTTAATTAGCTTTTCCGGTTTTTCTCAGATTATAAACTCTGTTAAATGGGAATATGGTTCTGAAAAAATTTCAGAAACAGAATACGACCTTATATTCGTCGCTAAGATTGATCTTCATTGGGCGCTTTACTCACAATTTGTAGAAGAAGGCGGTCCTTTACCAACTGTTTTTTCTTTTGAACCAAGCTCTGATTTGGAACTCATTGAATCCGTTAAAGAGTTGGAATTAAACAAAGTCACCCAGCTCGATCCAGTGTTTGAAATGGTGGTTTCAAAATATTATGACAAAGCCATTTTTAACCAACGCATCCAAGTAAAATCACCCGAATTTAGTATTAGTGGAAACATTGATTTTATGACCTGTGATGACACAAAATGCACTTATTTACCAGACAACCCGTTTACATTTAGATACACGACTGAAGCCGGCTTTGAAATAGTAGGAGGGACGCCGATGTCTAACACAGAAATCTCCGAAAATGCCGATCAAATTTTATATGGAATGTCAGTCGAATCCATATCAAAAGCATTAGCAAAATGCAGCACACAATTGACTTCGTTATCACAAGATATTAAGGCATCAAACAACTCCCTGTGGAAGATTTTTGGATTGGGTTTCCTAGGCGGATTGTTAGCACTTTTAACTCCTTGTGTATTTCCAATGATTCCTTTAACGGTTAGTTTTTTCACCAAAAAAGGGGGGGATGCCAATCAACAAAGTGGCGTCTCCAAAGCTATTTTATATGGCTTTTTCATCGTATTGGTTTACCTCGCACTAAGCATTCCGTTTCACTTATTGGACTCTGTTAATCCCGATATTTTAAATGAAATTTCCACTAACGTGTGGTTAAATGTCATTTTCTTTGTCATCTTTATATTTTTTGCATTCTCATTTTTTGGCTATTATGAACTCACCTTGCCATCTTCATGGACCAATTCCACAAGCAAGGGTGAAGGCATCGGAGGTATTTTAGGGGTCTTTTTCATGGCATTAACCCTCTCGATTGTGTCCTTTTCTTGTACAGGCCCCATTCTTGGATCCTTACTTGCAGGCTCTCTTTCAGCAGATGGTGGTGCTTGGCAACTGACCGCTGGAATGGCAGGTTTTGGAGTCGCACTTGGTTTGCCTTTTGCTTTATTTGCAATGTTTCCAAACATGCTAAAAGCCCTTCCAAAATCTGGAGGATGGCTCAACACAACGAAAGTTATTTTAGGCTTTTTAGAACTCGCCTTGGCTTTTAAATTTCTCTCGAACGCCGATCTAGTAAAACATTGGGGTCTTCTAAAAATCGAAGTCTTTTTAGGAATTTGGATTCTTGTATTTGCCGGATTGGGACTTTATATCTTTGGGAAACTAAAATTTCCACACGACTCTCCACTAAAAAAACTATCTTTTTTTAGAATCACTTCTGGCGTTTTGGTATTCGCTTTTGTGGCCTATTTAGGATCCGGTTTTAGGGTCAATAAAGAAACCCAAACATTCACACCACTCACATTATTAAGTGGATTGGCACCGCCCGTTGGCTACAGCTTTTTGTATCCAAACGACTGTCCGAATAATTTTGACTGTTTCAAAGATTTAAAAGAAGGTGTTGCTTACGCTCAAAAAGTAAATAAACCCATCTTACTTGATTTTACTGGATATGCCTGTGTCAACTGCCGTAAAATGGAAGAACACATTTGGCCAAAAGCATCTATCAAATCTTACTTTGAAAACGACTATGTATTGATCTCTCTTTATGTAGATGACAAAAAAGAATTGCCAGAAGATCAAAAATTAACGGTTGAACGATTAGGAGGCGGGACTCGTGTCTTGGAAAATTACGGTCATAAATGGGCACATTTTCAAACACAATTTTTCCAATCCAATTCTCAACCCTACTATGTGTTATTAGATTCGGACGGAAAACAAGTGTTAAACGAACCTGTTGGCTACACACCAGATGAAGAGGATTACAACGCCTTTTTGGATTGTGGTCTTGAGGTTTTTGATTCGCTCTAATAGATTCCGGTAAGCCTAAACATTAATTTTTAGTAACTTTGAAGTAAAATAATAACAAACCAATGCTAGATAGCTTTTTAAAATTTTTAGAATTAGGACTGTATCATATAATTAGTTTCAAAAGTTACGATCACATCTTGTTTTTAGTCGTGCTAACAATTCCCTACCTCTTTAAAGATTGGAAACGCTTGTTGTTATTAATATCGTCTTTTACCTTAGGGCATACACTTAGTTTGTTGTTAGGAGTTTATGACATCATTAATTTAAAGAGCAATGTGATAGAGTGGTTGATTCCGTTTACCATCATTATCATGGCGCTTTACAATGTGTTTACTGCAGGAAAATCTTCTAAGTATTCCAATCCAATCATCATATTTAGTATCGTTTTGTTTTTTGGATTCATTCATGGATTGGGGTTTGCCAATGCTTTTCAATCGATGGTGACTGCTCATGAGAGCACTTTTTTATCTGTATTAGAATTCGCCTTAGGGATTGAGATCGGACAATTTGTAATTGTTTTCTGTATCTTATTCTTCGGGTTCTTAGGACAAACTATTTTTAGATTCTCCATTCGTGACTGGGTAATGGTACTCTCGGCTGTTGTAATTGGTCTCATGCTTCCTTTGATATTTAACAGCCCCTTATTTTCTTAAGTAAATAATTTCTCTTTTTTTATGACCACACAAAAGCAACTTAAATATGATAAAGCCTATCTCAGAATGGCTTCTGAATGGGGAAAGCTATCGTACTGTAAGCGGAAACAAGTCGGCGCTATAATTGTCAAAGATCGCATGATTATTTCCGATGGCTATAACGGGACTCCTACGGGCTTTGAAAATTTTTGTGAAGATGAAGAAGGCTACACCAAGTGGTATGTTTTACACGCAGAAGCCAATGCCATTTTAAAGGTTGCAGCCTCTACGCAGTCTTGTAATGGGGCCACCCTATATATCACCTTATCCCCTTGTCAGAGTTGTAGTAAATTAATCCACCAAGCTGGGATTACTCGAGTCGTTTATAGTCAAGCTTATAAAGACCTTTCGGGAGTTGAGTTTCTAGAGAAAGCAGGTATTGAAGTCGAATTACTAACATTTTAATTTAATGTTCCTAAATCGAAAACACCTCCCATTTTTTATCGCAGTTCTTTTGGGAATTGGAATTTATATAGGATCAAAATTAAGCCCTAACAGATCTAATTATTTTACAAATTCTAAAAACATCAGCAAACAAAAACTTAGTCGACTTATTGATTATTTAGAATATGAATATGTTGACCCTGTAGACACAGACAGTATTGTGGAAGGTTTTATTGAGACTGTTTTACAGAATCTAGACCCCCATTCATCCTATATTCCAAAACAAGATTTTGCAGCAGTCAAAGAAAATATGAAAGGCGATTTTATAGGGATTGGTGTCAGTTTTTACAATTATAAAGATAGTGTCACAGTCATTCGGCCTATTGAAGGCGGCCCTAGTTTTCGAGCTGGAATATTGGCAGGTGACCGTATTTTAATGGCAGATGATGATACAATTTACGGAAAGAATTGGAGTGAATCTAAAATCATTGAAAGACTTAGAGGTCAAAAAAACTCTAAAGTCCAATTAAAAATTAAACGCGCTGGTATTGACAGTTTATTAAATTTTGAAATTATCCGTTCCGAAGTTCCTATCAAAAGCGTAGTGGCGTCTTACATGATCAGCCCAACCCTAGGCTATATTAAAATTAATCGGTTTGCTGAAAGTACTTATCAAGAATTTGAAAAAAACATTGAAGATTTACTTTTAGAAGGTGCTTCAAATTTAGTGTTGGATTTACGCGATAATCCAGGGGGTTTTTTACAAATCGCCGAACAAATTGCAGATGAATTTTTAGAAGATGGAAAACTCATTTTATTCACCAAAAACAAAACCAATGAAATTGCTAAAAGTTTTGCAACCGCCAAAGGGCGTTTTGAACAAGCTGAGGTATATGTGTTGATCAATGAAAATTCGGCATCTGCGAGTGAGATTGTTGCAGGGGCACTTCAGGATAATGACAAAGGCACTATTGTTGGACGCCGCTCTTTTGGAAAAGGATTGGTTCAGCAAGAAATGGATTTGGGAGATGGGAGTGCTATCCGGTTGACAACTTCTAGGTATTACACCCCAACAGGGCGTTCTATACAGCGTTCTTATGTAGAGGGCTCAGAATCATATTACGACGATTACTATGAGCGCTTAGAGAACAGAGCTTCGGACACACTGAAGTCAGAAGCGATTGCCGACAGCCTTACATTTATAACCCCCAAAGGGAAAACAGTATATGGAGGTGGCGGAATTATCCCAGATGTTTATGTGCCTTATGACATAAATTTCAATAACGATATAGTCGAATATCTAAAGGTATCGGGGACAATTGACTTTTTTGTCTTTGAACATTTGGACGCTCAGCGTGCTCAATACACATCGCTTTCCGAAGCAGAATTTTTAAGTAGTTTCGAAGTTTCAGAGACGATTTACCAGCAATTTGCAGCCAATTTTACAGAAACTCCAAATCGAGAAAACAATGAGTTTGATGTTTATAAAAGTGCAATCAAAACCCTTTTGAAATCTGCTTTTGCAAAACAACTTTTTGGAGACAATACAGCGGCAAAAGTTTTAAGCACTTTTGATCCTATGTTACAAAAAACGAACGACTTAGAAGCTGTTTCGATTTCAAATTAAGACTTTTCTTTTACGGTGAGGTCAATTTTTTTTACAACTCTCCATATTGTGAATAACAAAATAGCACACCCACCAGATAATGCGGTGATAATAGCTGTATAACTCTCCTTTTCGAAGGGAGTATCAAAATTAATTTTTGTGATATTGAATACAATGATCCCAAGCGCTAATACCGATAATAAATAAGTTAAGAGTCGCATACTACAATAAAAATTTGATGTTAGAAGTAAATAATTTTACGGCAATTGCCAACAACACAACGCCAAATACTTTTCGGATAATATCGATTCCATTTTGACCAATAAATCGTTCGATACGATTTGAAGTTTTAAGGACTATAAAAATAACAAGTACATTTACAATGACTGCAACAATAATATTTTCTGTACGAAATTCAGACTTTAATGAAAGAAGTGTAGTGAGGCTTCCTGGACCCGCAATTAACGGAAATGCCAGAGGAAATACCGAGGCATTCATATTACTGCCTTCTTCCTGTTTGTAAAGAGTGATTCCAAGAATCATTTCCAGTGCAATAAAAAATAAGATAAATGCACCCGCAACTGCAAATGAATGCACGTCGATTCCAATAAGTTTAAGAATACTATCTCCTAAAAACAAAAATATAATCATAATAACGCCCGCTATTACTGAAGCTTTTTCACTTTGAATATGTCCCGCTTTTTTACGCAAATCAATAATAATAGGAATGTTTCCTACAATGTCAATCACTGCGAAAAGCACCATAAATGCCGTTAAAATTTCCTTGATATTGAAACTCATGATTACAAATTATTTTTTGCAAAGGTCGAATAAATAATTATAATGACAAGTTTATTTTAAGCGATTATTTAGGATAAAAATGTTCATAATTAACAGTATATTTGGAGCATGTTTCAAATAGGAAAAACCATTGTCTCTGAAGACATTATTGAGAAAGATTTTTTATGCAATCTTAGTGCTTGTAAGGGCGCGTGTTGTGTGGACGGGGATGCAGGTGCACCAATAGAAGCAGATGAAGCTAAGATTTTAGAAAAAATTTATCCAATTATTAAGCCTTACCTCCGAAAGCAGAGTATTGAAGCCATTGAGTTGCAAGGCACTCACATTGTTACTGAAGACGGAGAGCTGGAAACCCCTTTAATTAAAGGAGCCGATTGTGCGTATGTAATTTTCGATGAAAAAAACACAGCATTGTGTGCAATTGAAGAAGCTTACAACCAAGGTGAAGTCGACTGGAAAAAACCTGTATCCTGTCATTTGTATCCAGTAAGGATTAAAGATTACTCCGAATTTTCAGCTGTAAATTATGACAATTGGGAAATTTGTGATGCTGCTTGTTCATTAGGAAAAGAGCTTCAAGTGCCAGTTTATAAATTTGTAAAAGAAGCCCTAATTAGAAAATTTGGCTCCGATTGGTATGCCGAATTAGAACAAGTCGCTGCAAAACACTCAAAAAATTAAATAAAATAAGCACCTAAGAAGGACTCTAAAATTCACTCTTCTTTTTTTGTTTTTTCGCCATTTTAATAAAATCAATGTTTTTAATCGGGCAGAATGCTTTCTTTTTTTGTAAGAGAGAGCGCATTATTAACTCTTTTACTGTCAGTATATTATCTTTTAAGTTGTAAAATATTTTTGTAGGAAAAAAGCTACTCGTTGTTAAAAACTTAGGGTCAATGTTTATAAAAATGACTTTCATTTAAGGCAACTATTTTGAACCTTTGTTAACCGTTCAAAGCGTATTTTTTTTTAATCCAGAATTTTAATTTAAATGTCACAAGTAGAACCAATTTTACAAGAAAATAAAGACCGATTTGTAATTTTTCCAATCCAACACCATGACATATGGGAATGGTACAAAAAGTCAGAAGCAAGTTTTTGGACCGCTGAAGAAATTGATTTACATCAAGATTTAACAGACTGGACTACGAAACTAAACGACGATGAGCGCTACTTTATTAAGCATATATTAGCTTTTTTCGCTGCAAGTGATGGAATTGTTAACGAAAACCTAGCTGAAAACTTTGTAAACGAAGTTCAATACAGCGAAGCCAAGTTCTTTTACGGATTCCAGATTATGATGGAAAACATCCACAGTGAAACCTATTCTCTTTTGATAGATACTTACGTAAAAGATGACACTGAAAAAGACATGTTATTTAATGCTATTGAGAATTTTCCTGCCATTAAGAAAAAGGCAGATTGGGCACTCAAGTGGATAGAATCTCCAAGTTTTGCAGAGCGTCTGATCGCATTTGCAGCCGTTGAAGGAATTTTCTTCTCTGGTGCTTTTTGTTCTATATTTTGGCTAAAAAAGCGTGGATTAATGCCTGGATTGACTTTCTCCAATGAGTTAATTTCTAGAGATGAAGGCGTGCATGCAGATTTCGCTGTACACCTACACAACAAACATCTCATCAATAAAGTTCCTAAGGAACGCATCAGAGAAATATTATTGGATGCTTTAACTATTGAAAGAGAATTTATCACTGAATCCTTACCAGCTAGTTTGATTGGTATGAATTCAAATTTGATGTCTCAGTATTTAGAATTTGTAACCGATCGCTTATTACAAGAGTTGGATTGTGAAAAAGAATACAATACATCAAATCCGTTTGATTTTATGGATATGATTTCGCTTCAAGGAAAAACAAATTTCTTTGAAAAACGAGTGTCTGAATATCAAAAGGCAGGTGTCCTCAACAAAGAAGAAGAGGATACTAACAAATACAGTTTCGATTCTGAGTTCTAGATCAACCAACTAGAGCAAGAACCCAAAGCGAATTTTACAATTCGTTTTTCATAAATCAACCCTTTTGGTTTTTCTTAACCAGGAAACCAAACCCAACAACAACTAAGTGTTTGACGAACCTCAGGCACTGCTAGGCTAACTAACTAACCGCTTTTTTGAAGCGCATCAAAAAAGCAAAAAACGACAAAAAAATGTTTGTACTAAAAAGAGACGGCAGAAAAGAAGAAATTATGTTTGATAAAATCACAGCAAGAGTTAGGAAACTCTGCTATGGTTTAAATGAATTGGTGGATCCATTAAAAGTAGCCATGCGTGTAATAGAAGGGCTGTATGATGGGGTTACCACTAGCGAATTAGACAATCTTGCTGCAGAAGTTGCTGCAACTATGACCACTGCGCACCCTGATTATGCACGGCTTGCAGCTCGGATCTCAGTCTCAAACTTACACAAAAACACTAAAAAAACCTTTAGCGAGGTTATGCACGATTTATATACATATGTGAACCCAAGAACAGGGAAAGACGCCCCTTTGCTATCCGATGAGGTTTACAATGTAATTATAGAAAACAAAGACAAATTAGACTCCACAATCATATATAACAGAGACTTTGGTTACGATTATTTTGGGTTCAAAACTTTAGAGCGTTCCTACCTTTTGAAATTAAATGGGGTCATAGCGGAGCGACCTCAACACATGTTGATGCGTGTTTCTATTGGGATCCATTTAGATGATTTGGATTCTGCCATTGAGACCTATGAATTGATGTCCAAAAAGTTTTTCACACATGCAACTCCGACCTTATTTAATTCAGGAACACCAAAACCTCAAATGTCGTCATGCTTTTTGTTAACTGCAAAAGACGACAGTATTGACGGAATTTATGATACCTTGAAACAAACGGCTAAAATTTCACAATCAGCTGGTGGAATAGGTTTAGCGATGCACAACATTAGAGCGACTGGAAGCTATATAGCGGGGACTAATGGTACCAGTAACGGAATTGTCCCAATGCTTCGTGTGTTTAATGACACAGCGCGTTATGTAGACCAAGGTGGTGGAAAACGAAAAGGAAGTTTTGCAATTTACTTAGAGCCTTGGCATGCCGATATTTTTGATTTTCTCGATTTGAAGAAAAATCATGGTAAAGAAGAAATGCGTGCAAGAGATTTATTCTATGCCATGTGGATTCCAGATTTATTTATGAAGCGCGTTCAGGAAGATTCCCATTGGACCCTGATGTGTCCTAATGAATGCCCTGGACTACCAGATACACATAGTGAAGAATTTGAGAAATTATACCTTAAATATGAAGAGCTAGGTAAAGGACGTAAAACCATAAAAGCAAGAGAGCTCTGGGAAAAAATTACCGAATCTCAGATCGAAACAGGAACGCCCTATATGCTTTATAAAGATGCTGCTAACAGCAAATCTAACCAGCAAAACTTAGGAACCATTCGTTCTTCTAACCTATGTACTGAAATTATCGAGTACACTTCTCCAGATGAAGTCGCTGTTTGTAACCTCGCATCGATTGCATTGCCAATGTTTATTAAAGATGGCAAATTTGATCACCAAGAATTGTATACTATCACCAAACGAGTGACGCGAAATCTAAACAAAGTAATCGATCGAAATTACTATCCAGTAATTGAAGCCGAAAATTCAAATATGAGACACCGTCCAATTGGAATTGGTGTGCAAGGATTAGCAGATACATTTATTAAATTAAGAATGCCTTTTACGAGTGATGAAGCTAAACAGCTGAATCAAGACATTTTTGAAACAATTTACTATGCTGCAGTCACTGCATCAATGGAAGAATCAAAAGAGGTCGGTCCGTACCAAACTTACGAGGGTTCTCCAATAAGTGAAGGAAAATTCCAACACGATTTGTGGGATGTAAAAGAAGAAGAGCTAAGCGGTCTTTGGGATTGGGGAGGATTACGTGAGCAAGTCCTAGAACATGGGGTTCGCAACTCACTTTTAGTAGCACCAATGCCTACTGCAAGTACATCTCAAATTCTTGGAAATAACGAATGTTTTGAGCCTTATACTTCAAACATCTATACGCGTCGTGTACTGTCAGGAGAATTCATTGTAGTTAACAAACACCTTTTAGAAGATTTAGTAGAACTCGGGCTTTGGAATGAAGGTTTAAAGCAAGATATCATGCGTGCTAACGGGTCCATCCAACACGTGGATGTAATTCCTCAAGATATCAAAGACTTGTACAAAACAGTTTGGGAATTGAGTATGAAAGATATCATTGACATGTCGCGTCAGCGTGGTTATTTTATCGATCAGTCACAATCTTTAAATTTATTTATGGAAGGGGCGACGATGGCCAAACTAACCTCTATGCATTTTTATGCTTGGAAAAGTGGATTGAAAACAGGAATGTACTATTTAAGAACTAAAAGCGCCGTTGATGCCATTAAATTTACTTTAGACAACAAAAAAACTGAAGCGCCCAAACCAGAAACCGTAACAGTAAAGGCCGTGGTTGAAACAGCAGTGGTTGAAACAGCAGTTTTGGAAAAACAACAAGAAAAAGCGGCCAATACAGCAGCCAAATTTTCACAAGAAACGGCCGTGGAGGTAGAGCCAATGTCTGCCGAAGAAATGAAAGCGTTGATAGAGCAAGCAAAAGAAGCAGAAGGAGACGATTGCCTGATGTGCGGGTCTTAACAACAAATTCCTTATTTAAAAAAAGCACCTAATATATTAGGTGCTTTTTTTATGACAATTTAAGATCAGATGATTACTTTTTGTCATCCACAATTTTTGCGGGTTCAACTCTGCTGTCATGCTGAGTATGATATTCTTCTAACAAGTTCATTGCTGCGTTCATGAGATCCTTTGTTTCTAATAACAAAGTAAAATAGAGTGTTGTGTTTTTAGGACTTGACTCCTCGGTTCGCGTACGTTGTACTTGGATTTCGATATTAGATTTTAGGATATTATAGATCTCAGATTTACTCTTTAAAACAGATTCAATTTTTTCAAAAGATTGTGTTTTGAATGCATCGTGAGCTTCAGAAAAGAGTTGTTCGATCACGTCACTTATTTGATTCAATTCTTTAATTTGATTGAACTTTAATTTCTTATGATTATTTTGAACATGTTTGTGACTAACTTTAGAAATATACTCTAATGATTGTGTCATGTCCTGTAAGAATCCTAAAATATTAATATAAAAGCTACTCGCTCGTAGACTCGTCTCTTCTAAGTTTTTGATAAAGTAAAAGATATTATCTCGTAAACTATCAACCTCATCAGATAACTTAGAGACCTGTTTTTTGTTTTTCTTAAGTAAACTTAAATCTTGCTGTGATAAGCCGTTTACGGCGTTGCTATAGATCCGATTACCTCTTTTAATCACTGCAGCAATATTTGTAGCACTTTCATAAATCACGCCCTGAACAGATTTGCTCCCTGTCTCTTTTAAACTATCTTCATCACTTAGTTTTTCAGAATTTTCTTTATGAGATTTATAGTTTCTGTAAAGTAAAAAGGCTGTAATCAATAAGAAAATAGGAATCATTACTGCTGGGTTCCAATTCACTAAAAACACCACCGTTCCAGAAGCTAAAAACGCACCAATAGCAGTTCCAAACCATCCCGCTATAACATTTAACACACCAGCAACACGGTAAACAGCACTTTCTGATCCCCAAGCACGATCGGCAAATGAAGTTCCCATAGCCACCATAAATGTGACATAGGTGGTGGATAAGGGTAGCTTTAGAGAGGTTGCAATAGCAATTAATACTCCAGCAATCATTAAATTAACAGAAGCACGAATCATATCAAAAGCGGGGGCATTTATACTTTCTGTTTTTGATACACTATTAGGTTTTTCAAAACTTTTATTAATTTTTCCTTGAATAGATTTAGGTAAAATAACACTCAAATAATCAGACAATTTTGAGGCGCCTTTTACAACCCCTCTTGAGATGGCATTTGGTTCAAATTTTTCGTGTGTATCTCCTTGACGTGATAAGCTAATCTCAGTTTCGGCTACGGTTTTAGCTTTCTTTGAAAACCAAAGTGTTACAACCATAATGCCTCCTGAGATAAATAATAACAATGGTTCTGCAGGTACTTTTTTGTCTAAGACCTCCATAGAAAATAGACTAGCATCAATACCAGAGACAGACCATGCTTCATAGGAGTGGTAAGCCGCCATCGGAACACCAATAAAATTGACCAAGTCATTTCCAGAAAATGCCAGAGCTAAACCAAAGGTTCCAACTGCAATAACGACTAATAGAATGGTTTTCTTTGTGATCTTTTCAAATACAAATGAAATAAATAACCAAAAAATAAAACTTGCCAAAATGATGTAAGTTTCATTACCTTCTAAGGTTTGTTTCAGCTCTTTGTAGTAGGGGGTTCCTTTTAAGCCTTTCAGGAATATAAAATAAGTAATTGCAGTTAGTGCAATAGCACCAAAAAATACTCCAAAGTTTTTTATTTTATTTTCGATTTGAAACGTAAAAATTAGTCTGGAGATCCATTGAACGAAAGCTCCAACACTGAAGGCAATAAATACAGATAGTAAGATACCGCTTATGATGGTAATTGCTTTTTCAGTATTTATATATCTACTTAAGTCTGAAATTGTTTCAGTATCAGAAACACTGATTTTTATTAAGGCCATTACAACTGCTGCACCAAGTAAATTAAACACAATTGAAACCGTCGTTGAAGTTGGTAAACCTAAAGTGTTAAAGAAATCAAGTAACAAGATGTCGGTAATCATGACCGCCATAAAAATGTACATAATCTCATCAAAGTAAAACTCACCAGGCACAAAAATTCCCTTTCTTGCGACTTCCATCATTCCACTAGAGAATACTGCACCAACAAAAATTCCTAAACTGGCCACAATCATTATGGTTTTAAGCGAGATTGCTTTGGAGCCAATCGCCGAATTTAAAAAGTTAATCGCATCATTACTCACTCCTACAATAATATCTGCCACCGCTAATATGGTAATGGCAATAATCATATACAAATAAATATTTTCCATAATTTAGTTTGATTTATTAAGCAAATCTCGTAAGACTTACTATTTATAAAGTTAAGTTAATGTTATGTTTTAAAAGTGAATGTCGAATCCGAGCCTAAAAGTGATATTGTCTTTTTGACCGTCCAAGGTAGTATAGCTTATATCACTTTGAACTTTTAGTTTATGACCTACAAGAAATCTATTAAATCCTAATGTGTACTGTTCTGAAGGAAGTGTTTCTGTCACTGCTTCATAATCTACTGTTGTAAAACGTGCAGCGATCTCGTAGTTGTTTTTAAATAAATATCCAGCCTGTAGGTTTAAAGCATTTCCTGTTAATACAATATCACCTGTTGGAGTTACCCCATCAGTTTCTGTAGCTATTACATGGTCTGCTGTTCGTTTTGCATATTCACCCATAAATGAAAAACCATTGTGTTTGAACATTGCATCTGCAAAAATGGTGGTTTGGTTGGTTTCGAAAATTGTTCCATCTGTTCGTATCATATAATCGCCTGCAAAGCCGCGCTCACGAACTGCATTTTCGTTAAAGTTGTAAGTGAATCCAACCATTAGCTTTGAAGACTTCTCTCTTTTAAGATCAGACTGACTGTAATCACCTTTGGATTTAAACGCTCCAAAGGGTAAGAACTCTATTCGGGCCGTATATTGTAATCCTCCTTCATTTCCTTCAGTCACGTTACGACCTTCTCCTTGTGATAAGGCAAATTTTTGGCGCATTAAAAAATCACCTCCTAAGTTAGACTTGTGTCTAATTTGGATCCCTAAGTCCCGGTCAATATTAAAACGACTGTTTAATAACGATCGGTCTATTAATTGTAAATTTGCAGAAGATACGACACGTTCCACGTTTCCAGGCAATTTTGTCTGCCCAGCCCATAGCTCCCAGTTTTTTGAAAAGCTCCACATAATTACCGCATCCAAAATATATCGAGGAGTGTTTCTATTAAAATCATTGGCTCCCGAAATATCTCTATTAGATAATCCAAGTTCAAGCTTGTATTTTAATTTTGGACTGTAAGCAAATCCATCAAATTTTAAACGTGAACGACGAACGATGAAGTTGTGTTCTGGGCTTCCATACTGAGTTCCATTATGGTCCCAAGAAGACATGGAGCGAACTTGAAAGCGTGGTGCAAATTTAACACTGAATGTGCTATCTTTTGCTACAAAGTTAATCAACCCTTTTCCAAAGGTTGTGTCACTGATTTCTTGAGATTGAACATGGGAGATTGAAAAAATTGCAAACGCAATTAGTAAATTTCTGATTATCACTTTAAATTATATTAGTTTTTGTCGGGTACAAATAACATAAACTAATGTTATCTTAATGTTTCCTAAACATTAAGATTAAAATAAAAAAAAAAGCTGCCTGGCCAAGGGCAGCTCATCAGAAATCATCATTTTTGTAGTCGACAAAAACTAATATGTAATAATGATACTAATTAAGTGTCTAAGACATTACAAAGATTATAATTAAACATGTCTATAGCGTAAGCAGAATGTTAAGTAATCATTAAACCTAATACACTCCTCCAAATTGTACCTTGACCTCATTTTACTATTTTAAAACGAATCCTCAATGTTAATTTAATGTAAACTAATTGTTGATTTTGTGTAAATTTTTTGTAACTTTATACTATAAATATTATTGATATGAAAAAATACATACTAATTGCGCTTGTTTTTATTGGAACAACCGTAGCAGCTCAAAACATAAACCAACCAAAATTAGAAACAAAAGGTCCACTTACTGTTGCGACTTATTATTATGATAATGGTTCTGTTCAACAAGAAGGAGCTTTCAATAAAAATGGAACCTTAGAAGGGCTTTGGACAAGTTATGATTTTGAAGGGAATAAATTATCTCAAGGAAATTATAGTAATGGAATTAAAACAGGGAAATGGTTTTTCTGGACCGAAAATTCTTTAAAAGAGGTCGATTTTGTAAATTCAAAAATTATGAATGTTAGTGAATGGGACCGTAAGTCGCAACTTGCAATAAGCATGAACTAACGATCCTAATACATAGAATACAAAAAGCACCCGTAAGGGTGCTTTTTTGTGTTATAATCAAGTGACTATTTCAATTAAAATTTATAAGAATACCCTATAGATACTTCTGTACCAGGTTGAAAGCTAGAAAACGTTTTTGATGCAGTCTTGTAGGATTCATAAACACTCTCTCTTTTACTGTTAAGAATATTAGAGACCTTTACATCAATAGTTGATTTTTTGTCTTGGCCAAAACTTTTGTTAAGTGTAAAATTGAGGCTGCTAAACGGTTTTGTATAGACATCTGGAACAATTCCAGTTCCTACCACTTCCAAAGTTTTACCTTGTACATTAAAAAACAATCCCGTTTGAAGTCCTGTGTCCGAGTTATTGTAGTTTAGCCCTGTATTGATAAGGAATGGCGATTGACCTTGTAAATCTCTTGTGTCTTCTATGGATTCTCCATCTCTTGCCGCTAACACACGTCTGTTGTACTCGTCTATATTCATTGTTAGTTCTGAATTAATATAGGAGGCGTTGATGTTAAACTTAAGTTTATCTAAGCTTTCCAAAATAAACCCTAATGATTTTCTAAATTCAAACTCAATTCCATAAACCTTTGCAGAACCTAAGTTTTTAGGCGTTATTTGATCTGGTGCTGACTCATAAAAAGTTAATTCTATGGGATCAGTGAAGTCTTTATAAAACCCACTAAAAGCAAACATTTCACTGCCCTCACCAAATTTTTCAAAACGGACATCAAAATTATTAATATAGGACGGCGTCAAATCAATATTTCCAATAAAAAGACGGTTTGTAATGGCATCAAAAATTTGACTTTTTGAAGCTTCCTTAAATGAAGGACGTGCCGTTGTTCTTGAATAAGATGCCCTTAAGTTTTGTTCATCTGTAAGGCTATAGATGATATTAGCAGACGGGAATACATCAAACTTATCTATTATTTTAGAATTTTTGTATACTTCTGTAGCTGCTTGGTTTTGCCCTGTATAAAAGGTTTGAAATAATTCTGTACGTATGCCTAATACTGTTTTTAGTTTTTCTGTTAAACTAAATTCATTTGACGCATACATTGCCGTGATTCGTTGCTCCCCTTCGTAGGCATTGGCTTTTTCAAAAAGATCGCCTGTAACTAAGTGTGTTCCTGATCCTGTTTCTGGAGTCCATATATTATTTTCAGCCAATATGGTATCTGCATCTCCATTTTCTACGGAAAGTCCTGTTACTGGATTAGTAATCGTAAACGTATAATCATCAATTTTAAAATTTCTGAATTTATAGGTATACCCTCCACCAAATTTAACTTTTGCAGGGTTGTCAAATAGCATATACTTTTTATTGACATCTAGTTTTCCAACAAGGTTAATTTCTTCAAGAGTTCTCCAGATTCTTATAGGATAGCTAGAGGCACTTGGACTGATAAAAGCGTTTCCTTCCTGAGTCAGCTGTAAGGGTGTAATTCGGTGATCTTTATCGTACACTCTAGAAAGAGATGGTGATAGTTTCCACTCCATTTGCCATCCACTTTCTCTAAAGAAATGTGTTCCTGCTAATAAAATATTTGAAATTGATCTTTCGGTATAAAGGAGTGCATCTTTTGAAATCGGTTCAAAACCACTTCCACCCCCTGCTTGTGCAAGTTGCTGTTCGTATTTTCCAGCAGTGCTTTCCCCATTTTGAATATGAAGGAAGTTTAATTTGTATTTTGAATTTTCACGTTTGTATACGAGTCCAGTAAGCACATTTAACAATACGGAATTCACCCCAACTTCTCCCAAAGTCGTTCGCGTTGCCAATAGGTCATTGTTAGACGCATTATTTTGATCCCTCATATAGGTTCCGTCCACTCTATTGTCGTAGAATTCTGTTTTATTTTTGTAAGAAAAAGACAATTGATACCCTAGTTTGTTTTCTCCAACTTCATATTGATTTCCCGCTGTAAATCCAAAGTCATAATTAATTCCACTTTCTGATCTTTTCGCTGTTAATTCTTTATTGAATGCTCCCGTAAGCGCTGTTAAAACAGACGAATTTGTAAATGTACCAGGAATGGGTTGATACCTGTTTATCGGTCTTTTTCTCATACCATCATCAAAACCAAGCCAATCGGTTTTACTGCCACTGTAGCTCAAGTAATTTGAGTTCAAATGCATATTAGGATTATAGGATGTCCCTATTGAAAAAGTGTAGGATTCTTTACTTGGATAATCTTTGGTAACAATATCAATAACGCCCCCTGTAAAATCTGCTGGATATTCGGATGCTGCAGATTTTATTACAATAACATTTTCCAAAATATTAGTAGGGAAGACATCCATTTGAATTGTGTTTCTGTCGGGGTCTAAGCCAGGGATGTCCACACCATTTAATATGGATTTAGTATAACGATCTCCCAACCCTCTAACATACACATATTTGCCACCCTGAATAGATACCCCAGGAACACTTTTAACAGCACTGGCGATATTACCCGCACCACTACTTTTAATGCCTTGAGCTGAAAGCCCGTCCAATAAAGTAATTGATTTTTTTTGTAAATCTAATACTGCAGATTCTGTATTTTTTCTTACCGTAGTTGTAATGATGACAGTTTCTAATGAGTTTGTATTAAGTGTTACATCTACAAGGATTTCTGAGTTTGCCTCAACGTTTACATCCGATATTTCAACAGATTGATACCCGATGTAAGAAAACACAATAGTATAATTCCCCTCAGAAACCTCGAGTTGATACTTGCCATCAAAATCTGAAGTGGTTCCAGTTGTCGTATTTTTGATAAGCACATTGGCAAATGCCATGGGTTCATTATATTCCCCGTCCGTAATCGTTCCTATTATTTTTCCAGATTGAGCTGTGAGTTGAATCGCAAGAAAAGTTGTCAGTAAAAATGATGTTAATTTGTGTAATTTCATAGTATGTGTTTAAACAACAAACAATTGCCCGTGAATGAACACAAGCAATTGATAAATTGACTAATTTTTATTTTTTAGAATCCTAATTCTGCTTTAGTATTTGCATAAGTCCAGCTTAGAAGAGATGTTGTAGCACCTACGGTACTTGCAGCTGCAGAAACCGCAGTAGCTGTAGAACCAAAACCACTAACATCAACCGTTGCAGCTTTATTTACAAAGATGTCCGTTACCTCAGAAACCCCAGTAGGTAATACAATTTCCCACGCTCCAAAAGTTAACAATCCATCATTATAGTTTGTGGCAACTCCATCGTTGTCCAATTCCACATCTGAAGAACTTTTGAATCCGTAAGCATATATGTTTTCTGTTCTTCCCATAGCTTTAGATCTGTAATCTGCATATTCGCCATTTTCAGTGACAGAGTTTCCAATGATAGTTGAGTTTCTTAATGTAAATGAACCTGTTGCGGTTCCTTCAGGACCATCAATTTCAAATGCATGATCGGAGTTAGCACCCAAAATAACAATGGCATTATCAATAATTCCAGAATAACCTTGGTCAATATCTATGGCATCATCTCCTTGAGCCCAAACCAACAGGTTGGTAGCATTTACCGTACCTCCGAAAAACTCAATACCATCATCAACGTTTGCTACCACTTCGATATTTTCGATTACAGTACCAGATCCAACACCACCAAGTGTTAAGCCATTGATTTCATTTCCTTCTCCAATTAGAGCACCTCCATGACGGATTGATATATACTGATATACTCCTGAGTTATCAGTAGCATCTTCACCACCATAAAGACCAAAAGTATCATCTGCAGGAATCCCTTCAATTTGAACTACATCTACATCGCCAGAAAACGAAGATGGAGCATAACCTAAAACGATTAACCCTCCCCAAAGTCCAGAATTAGTTTCGTTCAAATTTGTTCCAGCTGTTTGTCCAACCTCGATATTATCGTTTATGGACGTGAAAATAATAGGTTCTGTTGCTGTTCCTACAGCATTTAATTTTCCGCCTTGAGCAACAATAAGTGCAGACGCTAAGGATCCAGTTCCTTCAGTTCCCTTAATTATAGTGCCAGCTTGTATTGTGAGCACAACTCCGCTTGGCACCACTACCTTTTGATTAAGCACATAAATATTGTCATTTGTCCAAGTCGTACTTTCAGAAATCATCCCAGAAACAGAGACAGTATTGTTTCCTACTGTGCCAGAGTTTCCTGGATCTTCAAGAATTGGAGGTGCTTCATCTTGCATACATCCAGTAAACGCAAGTGTTACAATTGCTGATAAAGTAAAAATTGTTTTTTTCATTTTCTTTTAGTTAATTATTGTTACTGCAAATTAACAGCTTAAAGCACCTATCGAAGTTATATCACGTTTACAAAACCATTAACAAAATGTTAGGGTGTGATTCCTTATTCTGAATTTTAGAAACATTTAATTAACATTGAAATTGTTATCTTGCAGGTTCATATCAGATAACATGAATTGGGAACAATTACTTTCTTTAAAACGTCAAGGAGACACCAACAAACGACTTAGAAATGAACAAGACGAAACACGATTAGGGTTTGATGTCGATTATGATCGCATTATTTTTTCACCTGAATTTAGAAGTCTTCAAGATAAAACCCAAGTGGTCCCATTATCTTCCACAGATTTTGTACATACACGGCTCACACATAGTCTTGAGGTTAGTGTGGTAGCTCGGTCCTTGGGACGAAAAGCGGGAGTTAAAGTTTTAGAAAAACACCCTTACCTAACGGAAATTCATGGTTATAAACCCAATGATTTTGGCGCCATTGTTGCCGCCGCAGCATTGGCTCATGATATAGGGAACCCTCCTTTTGGTCATTCCGGCGAAAAAGCTATTGGACACTATTTTAAAAATGGACCAGGTCAACAATATAAAGCACAACTTGAGCCTAAGGAGTATCAAGATTTATGCGATTTTGAGGGGAATGCAAATGGATTTAAAGTTCTTACCCAAGACAAACAAGGCTCTAAAGGGGGGCTTCGATTGAGCTATGCCACCTTAGGAACGTTTACAAAGTACCCTAAAGAATCATTACCTGTAAAACCAGACACACATATTTCTTCTAAGAAGTACGGTTTTTTTCAAACCGAAAAAACAAGTTTTATAGACGTAGCAAATGAGCTAGGACTTCACAAACTCAGCAGCCAAAACACTCAATTCTCAAGACACCCATTGGCCTTTTTGGTCGAAGCAGCCGACGACATTTGTTATACAATTATCGATTTTGAAGATGGCATCAACCTTGGATTGATTGATGAAGACTATGCACTTGAATATTTGATTAATTTGGTGAGAGGGACTATTAATACCAAAAAATACAGCGCCCTTTCTTCTACAAAAGAACGGGTGAGTTATTTAAGAGCCTTGGCAATTAGCACCCTGATCGAAGATGCGGTTAGTATATTTATGGCACACGAAAAAGAAATACTTGCCGGAGAATTTCATGTCTCCATACTTGACAAAAGTAAATACCAAGCTCAAATTAATGATATCATAAAACTTAGTATTGAAAAAATATACAATTCTGAAGATGTTATTGACAAAGAAATATCTGGATTTGAAATTCTAAATCAATTACTAGATCGTTTTATTTTGGCGGTAAATAATACCTATGAAAATGTGCCTACAGCCTATGACAAATTATTGTTGAAACTTATTCCAGACGAAATAGATGTTCATAATGACAGTCTTTACACGAGGATGCTAAATGTTTGCTATTTTGTGTCTTTGTTTTCGGATACAAAAGCGGTTTTGACTTACAAAAAAATTAAAGGAATGGGGTTTTAAAAACTCCCTTTTTTAAAATTTAGAGTTGATGAAACGCTTCAGACTTTCAGTATCAAGTTCCAGTGTTTCAAAGAGAGTATTTATTGGTCCATGCTCAATAAATTCATCTGGAATCCCTTTTAAAATCACATCATTTTTGTAGTGATGAGCAGCTGCAAACTCTAAAACTGCACTTCCAAAACCGCCGTTTATGACGCCGTCTTCTAAAGTTATGAGTGTAGAATACGTTTTAAAAATAGTATGCAATAAAGGTTCATCCAATGGCTTTACAAAGCGCATATCATAATGTGCACAATTGAGCCCAACGATAGCCTTTGAAACCGTATGAGAAATCGATCCTAAACTTAAAACAGCAAGATCGTCTCCCTGTTTTAATTGAACCCCAGTTCCAATGTCAATAGGTTCAAACTCTGATTTCCAATCCAAAGTCTTTCCTCTCCCTCTAGGGTATCGAATCGCAATCGGATGCTTCAATCCTTTTTGAGCGGTGTACATGATATTTCGTAATTCCATCTCATTTCGAGGAGCGAAAATGATGAGGTTGGGAATACAGCGTAAGTATGCCAAATCAAACACCCCATGATGTGTCGCACCATCTTCGCCAACCAATCCAGCACGGTCAATACAAAAAATAACGGGTAGATTTTGCAGTGCAACATCATGAATGATTTGATCATAAGCCCGTTGTAAAAACGTAGAATAAATATTACAAAAAGGAATCAATCCTTGGGTAGCCATTCCAGCAGCCATGGTCACGGCGTGTTGCTCAGCAATCCCAACATCAAATGCACGTTCTGGAAGGGTGTCCATCATATATTTCAGCGAACTACCTGTAGGCATCGCAGGAGTTATGCCTACAATCGCCTTATTTTTTCTTGCCAATTCAACAAGTGTCAATCCAAACACATCTTGGTATTTTGGAGGAAGGTGTTCACTGTTTTTAGAAATCAAATCTCCAGTCGTTGCATCAAATTTCCCTGGCGCATGGTACTTTACCTGATCGGTTTCAGCTTGTTTTAACCCTTTTCCTTTGGTGGTAATGACGTGTAAAAACTTGGGCCCTTGTACGGATTTAAGACGTTCTAATTCTCTAATAAGCGCTTCCATATCGTGTCCATCAATTGGACCTGAATACTCAAAATTAAGGGCTTCAAAAATGTTGTCTTGTTTTTGAGTGCCTTTTTTTACATTGGTCAAATATTGTTTCAGTGCACCCACACTTGGGTCGATCCCAATCGCATTATCATTTAAAATGACCAGTAAATTGGCAGTCGTTACCCCCGCATGATTCAGTCCTTCAAACGCCATTCCACTGGCGATAGAGGCATCCCCAATCACAGCAATATGTTGTCTGTTTTCTCCTTTTAACTGGGAGGCAATCGCCATTCCCAAAGCCGCAGAAATTGAGGTCGATGAATGTCCAGTACCAAATGTATCGTATATACTTTCATCACGTTTTGGAAATCCACTAATTCCTTTATATTGACGATTGGTATGAAACTCCACCTTACGACCGGTCAAGATTTTATGGCCATAAGCCTGATGCCCCACATCCCAAATTAATAAATCATCAGGAGTATTAAACACATAGTGCAACGCAATGGTCAGTTCTACTACTCCAAGACTAGCCCCTAAATGCCCTTCTTTAGTCGCGACAACTTCTATTATAAATTGCCTTAATTCAGCAGCAAGTTCAGGTAAATCATTAGTCGAAAGCTGACGTAAATCCTGTGGAAAGTCGATATGTTCTAATAAATTTTTTAACACCTTGTAAAAGTACAAGATTGAAATCGTATTTTTGACTTATGGAAGCAATTTTTGATGATGATTATTTTATGCTAAAAGCGCTTCAGGAAGCTGAAGCCGCTTTTTACAAAGGAGAAATTCCTGTTGGAGCGGTGATTGTGGTTGATAACAGAATTATTGCACGCGCCCATAATCTTACCGAGCTTTTGAATGATGTCACAGCACATGCAGAGATGCAAGCTATTACAGCGGCTGCTAATTTCTTAGGGGGTAAATACCTAACCAACTGTACTCTTTATGTGACTTTAGAACCTTGTCAGATGTGTGCTGGTGCTTTGTATTGGAGTCAAATTTCAACGATCGTCTATGGAGCAAAAGATGAACATAGAGGATGCGGTGTGATGGGGACAAAACTTCACCCAAGAACTATCTTAAGGGGAGGTGTTTTAGCTAAGGAAGCTTCAGACTTGATGAAACGATTTTTTGTGGAAAAACGAAACTTGAATTAAAACTTAAGACTCTTTAGAATCATTAAATTCCCTCATTTTGTCAAGATTCTCTTGAGTGAGCATATAATCGGCAACTTTTTTATCTTTCCAGCGGTAATAGGAGAACAAAGGAAATACCACGGCACATAATCCAATCACACCAAACCCCACCAATTTTTTTGAATAGGGGAGATCCACAATCAGTCCTGTGAACATACTGATCATTGTTGCAATAAATAAAATCCAAATCAAGTATTTCATTTTAATAATCTTGTATTATTCAAGGGTGACTTTTAAGTGTAATTCTTTTAATTGTGTTTCATCAATCGCAGAGGGTGCATCAATCATGACATCACGGCCAGAGTTGTTTTTTGGAAAAGCGATAAAATCACGGATGGTTTCCTGTCCGCCTAAAATAGCAACCAAACGGTCCAATCCAAAAGCCAATCCACCATGAGGTGGAGCGCCATATTCAAACGCATTCATCAAAAAGCCAAATTGTTCTTTAGCCTCATCAGGCGTAAAACCAAGATGATCAAACATTAATGCCTGTGTCGCTTTGTCGTGGATACGGATTGAGCCTCCTCCAATTTCATTTCCATTCAGAACCAAGTCATAAGCATTTGCTTTTACAGCTCCGGGATCGCTGTCTAATAACTTAATTTGATCTGGTTTTGGTGCAGTAAATGGGTGGTGCATCGCATGGTAGCGTTTGCTGTCCTCGTCCCATTCTAACAATGGGAAATCAGTCACCCAAAGGGGTGCAAATTCCTTTGGATTTCGAAGTCCTAAACGTTCAGCAAGTTCCATTCTTAGGGCACTTAACTGCGTTCTTACGGTATCGGTATTGCCAGAGAGGACACAAACTAAATCTCCAGGTGATGCTCCTGTAATTTCTGCCCACTTAGCTAAATCGTCTTGATCGTAAAATTTATCGACAGAGGATTTATAAGATCCATCCTCATTACATCGCGAATAGATCATTCCTAACGCACCGATTTGTGGACGTTTTAACCAGTTGATAATACCATCAATTTCTTTTCGAGTAAAATTATTTCCACCAGGAACGGCAATTCCAACGACTAATTCTGCGGAGTTAAAAACGCCAAAATCTTTATGTTGAGTGACGGCATTAAGTTCTCCAAATTTCATTTCAAAACGAATATCTGGCTTGTCATTCCCGTAAGTTTTTAGGGCATCATCATAAGTCATTCTTGGAAAAGAATTCAGGTCTTTGCCATGAATGGATTTAATAAGATGACGCGTCAAACCCTCAAAAATATTCAATATATCTTCTTGTTCTACAAAGGCCATTTCACAATCAATCTGTGTAAATTCAGGCTGTCTGTCGGCTCTTAAATCTTCATCTCTAAAACACTTTACAATCTGAAAGTATTTGTCCATCCCACCAACCATCAACAGCTGTTTGAATGTTTGTGGCGATTGAGGAAGGGCATAAAACTGACCTTCATTCATTCGGCTTGGCACTACAAAATCACGAGCACCTTCTGGAGTTGATTTGATTAAGTAAGGCGTTTCAACTTCTATAAAATCTTGTGAAGACAAAAATGACCGCACTTCTTGTGTGACCTTATGTCTAAAAATTAAATTATTTTTTACAGGATTTCTTCGAATGTCCAAATAGCGGTATTTCATACGAAGTTCCTCACCACCATCTGTTTGATCCTCAATCGTAAAAGGTGGTACAATGGCCTCATTTAAAACAGTTAATTTTGAAACCAAAATTTCAATATCTCCCGTTTCTAAATTTGGATTTTTTGAGCTGCGTTCAATGACCGTTCCTGTCACTTGAATGACAAATTCACGTCCTAAACTTTTAGCCATGGACACCATCGCTTCGGGAGTGCGATCCGCATCAAAAATAAGTTGTGTAATTCCATAGCGATCTCTTAAATCTACCCAGATTACAAATCCCTTGTCGCGTGATTTTTGTACCCAACCCGAAAGGGTCACTTCTTCGTTGATATTCGAAATTCTTAATTGACCACAATGATGACTTCTGTACATAATACTAAATTAGTTGCGCAAATTTAACATTTAAAATTTAAAACTGAGAGGCTTAGGAAATGACTTTAACCTTTTTTGTTTTCAATTTATTAATTAAATAATACAATATAGGAACAACAACCAAGGTTAGAAACGTTGCAAATGACAACCCAAAGATAATTGCCCAGCCCATTGGACCCCAGAACGCAACGTTCTCTCCACCAATATAAAAATTTGGATTCAGTTGTGTAATTAGAGTTCTAAAATTAATATTGATCCCCAATGCTAATGGTAGTAAACCTAAAATAGTTGTGATGGCGGTTAGTAACACAGGTCTTAAACGGGTTCGCCCAGCCTCAATCACACATTCAACAAGAAGTGCAGCTGTGAGTTTATCTGTTTCTTCTAACCCTAATTCGCGACGTTTCCGAATCATGGTGAGATTGATGTAATCGATTAAAACAATGGCGTTATTCACTACAATTCCTGCTAGAGAAATGATTCCAATCATGGTCATAAGCACTACAAAATCCATCCTAAAAATAAGAAGTCCAAAGAGGACACCAATCAAACTTAGAAATACAGAAATCGAAATAATTATAGGAGTTGTGGCAGAATTGAATTGCGCTACTAAGATTAAGAAAATTAATAGGACGGCAATTAAAAGTGCGCGACTTAGAAAAGCCATTTCTTGGGCTTGCTTTTCTTGTTCTCCTGTAAAGTTAATCGTAATATCTTTTGGTACTTCAAATTTTTCAGCAACAGCTCTAATTTTATCGTTGACTTCTGTGGGATTATAATCATTTAGTACATTTGAATATACAGTAACAACTCTATCTAAGTTAATTCGTTTAATCGCACTAAAGGACGATTGGTTTTCAGTTGTTGCCACAGCCGAAATAGGGACTTGTTTTATTTGTCCATCACTTTGGTTTCTAAACGTAATTTTTTGATCTAACAAATTTGATTTGTTGTAACGCATCTCGTCTTTGAGGCGGAGATTGATCGGATAATCATCCTCTTCATTTTTAAAAGTAGAAATTTCCTTACCGTATAAAGCGGTACGTAAGTTAGCTCCAATTTGACCTGTAGAAACCCCTAATCGTCTTGCTTTTTGGCGGTCTACAGAAATTAATAATTCTGGTTTACTTTGGTCGATATCTAATTTTAATTCTTCAATACCTCCAATATTTGAATTATTGATAAATGATTTTAATTGATTGGCAGTTTCTAAAATCAAGCTGTAATCATCGCCTTTCAACTCGATATTTATTGGTGCGCCGGTAGGTGGGCCATCTGCAGGCTTGTCGACTACTATACTGACTCCTGGATACCCCTGAATTACATTGCGAATTTCTGAGAGAACCTCTTCGGTACTGATGCCTTGACGGTCTTGGTATTTCACAAAATCGATAGTGATCCGTGCTTTATTTGGCGATTTACCGCCTTCTTGTCCTCTAGAGGGGTCAGACGTGCCTTCTCCAACTTGTCCAATAACAGAAGTCACCAGAAAGTTTTTGCCATTAACCTCATATTTTTTCAAATAATCTTCTATATCTTTTTCGATTTCCATAGAAATAAGATTCGTTTCTTCAATGTCCGTTCCAATGGGGTATTCTATAAAAACAAAGACTTGTTTGGCATCTGTATTTGGGAAAAACAATATTTTCGGAGGAAATGTGTACATTAGTAATGCCGCAAGAACCAATAACCCAAATG
>JABHDE010000002.1 GCA_018673215.1 Formosa sp.
AGTTGTTTCTCAACACGCTTTGTTCCAAAGCTACTGAGTTAATTATTTCTTATATTTGAAGTATAAACCAATTTAACTTATGAAGAATTTTTGTTACTTATTTTTAGCTTTATCCATCTTCTCTTGTAGTAGTGACGATCAAAATTGTTTTACGATCATCGATAAAATAATTTCTGAAAATGAATTTGTCTTTGTAGGAGATTTTGACACTTCCAACACCACTACTGATGGTACACTTAACGGGTACGGCGATATTAACTTAGAGGTTAGCGAAGACGTGTACAATGCGTACGATGAAGGAGATGAGTATTGTTATCAATAGGATCAAATCTACTGACCTTTAGTCGTTTGCTTAGCGTATTTTTTGTGTTTATTTTATTTATTACAAAATAAAAGTTAATTTTGAAAGTGATATTAATTTAATAATTTAAAATATGGAATGGTATTTAAAAGTAATGAATCAGTATGCGACATTTAGCGGTCGCGCTAGAAGAAAAGAATACTGGATGTATGTGTTGTTTTATTCTTTGTTTTTGATCGTTGCAATGATCCTTGACAATGTAGCGGGCTTGTGTTTTGAAACTGAATTTATGGGACAAACCCTAAGCTCAGGCTACGGCTGGTTATATGTGTTAACAGCACTTGTACATTTTTTACCTTCTCTAGCGGTCGTTGTAAGAAGACTGCATGACGTTGGTAAGAGTGGATGGATGTACCTTGTTGTTTTCATCCCAATAATAGGCTTTATTTGGATCCTCGTATTACTTACAAGAGACAGCCAAGCTGGAGACAACAAATATGGAGCCAATCCAAAAGCGTAACCCATAAAAAAAATAGTTCTTTACTTAGGCCTTTACTCGTGTGTAAAGGCTTTTAATTTATAGGTTCAATTTTAAACTAGTGGGGTTTGCTAACAAATTAGAATTTTCACTAAAGTCTTTTTCCGTACTTTTGACTCTAAAATCAATCCATTATGAGCAGTAAATTTTTTGGCAATAAAACCGTAAAACAAGTAGAAACAAAAAAAGGAGGGAAATCTAACCTTAAAAACAAAAACACCAGTAAAACTACTGCCGTACGAAAAACAGGTCGTGGAAAATAGAACTATTGAAAACACGAATTAGTCTCAAACACATCAATAAACTTGCGGTCCCCGCCATTATCGCCGGTATTTCCGAACCGATTCTTTCGCTTACGGACGCTGCTATTGTGGGACATATCCCTGTTAATGCCACAGAATCCTTGGCAGCCGTTGGAATTGTAACCACTTTTTTATCTATGCTTATATGGGTCCTGGGACAATCGCGAAGCGCTATTTCGTCCATTATTTCTCAATATTTAGGTGCTAATAGATTAGACGAAGTCAAAAATTTACCTGCCCAAGCCATCGCTTTTATATTGATTCTCAGTTTTCTAATTTACTTAGGGACTTACCCCTTTAGCAATGCTATTTTTAAGCTTTATAATGCCTCGGGGCTTCTATTAGACTACAGTGTTTCCTACTATAATATTCGCATATTTGGGTTGCCGTTTACACTATATACTTTCGCTGTTTTCGGCATTTTTAGAGGCCTTCAAAACACTTACCACCCTATGCTAATCGCTATCACCGGCGCAGTAGTGAATATCATTCTCGATGTAATGTTGGTGTATGGAATTGCAGATCTATTTCCACCGCTCTACCTCAAAGGCGCTGCCATTGCAAGCGTGTTGGCTCAATTTTTAATGGCAGCCCTAGCCACCTACTTTCTTGTGAAAAAAACAGAAATCCCTTTAAAACTTTACGGACCAATAAATAAAGAGTTTCCAAAATTTCTCAACATGATTAAACACCTCATCGTTCGGACTTTGGCTCTCAATACTGCGTTGTATTTTGCCGCACGATTTGCAACAGGATATGGGAACACCTATATAGCAGCCTATACAATCGCTATTAATCTATGGTTTTTTGCCGCCTTTGCTGTCGATGGCTATTCGAGTGCAGGAAACATCCTATCCGGAAAACTGTTTGGAGCTAAAAACTACCATCTACTCGTACAACTTAGCAATCAACTGATAAAATATGCCCTCATTGTAGGCTTCATTATGGGGGGTATCGGCGCACTGTTATACAGACCTATTGGCTATACATTTACAAACGACCCTGAAGTGTTGACTCAGTTTTATGACATCTTTTGGATTGTATTGTTAATGCAGCCTATCTGTGCATTGGCATTTGTATTTGATGGCATTTTTAAAGGACTCGGAAAAATGAAAGACCTTAGAGATGTTTTGTTACTAGCTACTCTATTGGTTTTTTTACCAAGTATTTTTATTTTCAATTATTATGGATGGAAACTTCATGGCGTTTTTACGGCCTACACCTTATGGATGATTGCGAGAGGAATCCCACTCATAATAAAATTTAGGAAACAATTTTTACCACAGGTTCAAAACCATTAACTTTGTATAGAACTATAAATCCATTAGACACCAAAAAACACCAATGAGCAACATTCGAATTACAAAACAATTTTCATTTGAAACAGGACATGCACTTTATGGATATGATGGTAAATGTAAAAATGTTCATGGACACAGCTACCGTTTGTATGTGACCGTCATTGGGCAACCTATTTCAGATAATACTCATGTAAAATTTGGAATGGTGATTGATTTTTCTGACTTAAAAAAAATCATCAAAGAAGAGATTGTTAATGTCTTTGACCATGCCACCGTATTTAATAAAAACACACCCCACGTAGAATTGGCAAAAGAACTTTCGGACCGTGGACACAATGTACTATTAGTCGATTACCAACCCACAAGTGAAATGATGGTGATTGATTTTGCAGAAAAAATAAAAAAACGATTGCCCGATGCTATAAAATTACACGCCCTTAAACTGCAAGAAACTGCCACAAGTTTTGCAGAATGGTATGCAAGTGATAACTAACAGTTTGATATGACGGATTTAAAAATCCCACAAGGAAAAAAAATATACTTTGCTTCTGACAACCATCTGGGTGCGCCGACAGCAAAAGAATCTATGCCTCGCGAAAAAAAATTCGTGCAATGGCTAGACTCTGTCAAACACGATGCAGAAGCTATTTTTTTATTAGGGGATTTGTTTGATTTCTGGTTCGAATATAAATATGTTGTTCCAAAAGGGTTTACAAGGGTGCTAGGAAAATTGGCAGAACTCAGCGATCAAGGAATCAAAATTCACTTTTTTGTAGGGAATCACGACTTGTGGATGAATGGTTATTTTGAGGAAGAATTAGGGATTACTGTGCATCATCAACCTCAAGAGTTTAGGTTTAATTCCACCTCTTTTTTTATTGGTCATGGCGATGGACTTGGCCCCGATGACAAAGGTTTTAAACGCCTTAAAAAAGTATTTACAAATTCGTTTTTCAAATGGCTCTACCGTTGGATTCACCCCGATATTGGCGTTCGATTTGCACAATATCTTTCTGTTAAAAATAAAGTTATTTCAGGCGATGAAGATGTCAAATTTCTTGGAAACGACAAGGAATGGTTGGTGCAATACTGCCAAAAAAAACTAGAAGAAAAACACAGTGATTATTTTGTGTTTGGACACCGACATTTACCATTAGATATTGCCCTAAACGAAAGATCAAAATATATCAATCTTGGTGACTGGATTGGATATTATACCTATGCTGTTTTTGAAAACGACACTCTGACACTGAAAGAGTTTTAAAATCCTTTTTATTTACGGCGTCCTCCCGAAGTATTTATTAGATAAATTTTTTTGATTTGATTTGAAAAAAAATCGTAGATTTATCAAAATTAAACAATGGACGCTTCTAAATTGTCAGGCTTTGCCTCTATTTCATTGGAGGAAATGAATGGTGTTTCATTACTGAAACGCGTTGATACTAAATTCCTAACATCAGGATCCGAATTGTCTAAACTTTTACCGCTCCTTTACTCTGATTATCGGATCTTAGAAATTGACGGAAATCGGTTAATGAATTATTCCACCCTTTACTTTGACACAAAAGATTTTCGTTGCTATATGGAGCACCACAACGGAAAAGCTAAACGTCATAAAATTAGAATTCGAAGGTATGTAGAATCGGATATTTGTTTTTTGGAAGTTAAAGAAAAACAAAACTCTGGAATGACTAACAAAGTACGTTGTTCAATCGATGATTTTGAATCAAACTTATCGCCAAAATCAAAAAAATTCATTGAGAAAGCCACTAAAAAGGAGTGGGAATTAGAGCCAGCTTTACACAATTATTTTAAACGCTTTACTTTGGTTAATACCCAGAGATCCGAGCGTGTTACCATAGATACGGGGATAGAATATAAAACAAACTCCACCGCAAAAACATTTAAAAATGTGGTCGTTATTGAAGTAAAGCAGGAAAAACAAAACACAAGAACACCTATTTATAGTACGTTAAAATCTAACAGAATTAGAACTGTAAGTTTTAGCAAATACTGTATGGGCATTGCTAATATATTTGAGGGTGTAAAATCAAACAAGTTTAAAGAACTCAACTTAAAAATTAACCAACTAAATAACTAAAATGGAACTACTAGGCATTCCTGTATTCGACGACGATTTTTATAAAATGATGATTCGGTTTTTATTGAATTTATTTTTCCTCACCGGGATTGTTAAATTCATCTATTACAAACACAGTCAAAAAAAAGAATATCTTTTCACCTTCTACCTAATTGGTATTGTCGTTTACTTTTTGTGCTTTACATTAAAAAAGTATGAATTGGATTTGGGAATGGCTTTAGGGTTGTTTGCTATTTTTGGAATTATCCGTTACAGAACACTTCCTTTAGAGGTCAAAGAAATGACCTATCTCTTTGTGGTAATTGGGGTAGCAGTAATGAATGCCCTTTCAAACAAAAAAATGAGTTATGCAGAAATCATCGCTGCCAATTCAATTATACTACTGGCTTTGCACTGTCTTGAGCGCTATTGGGCACGAACAGAAATACTCTCTAAAGAAGTTATTTATGAGATTATTGAAAACATACGTCCTGAGAATCACGAACTACTCAAAGCCGATTTAGAAAAAAGACTTGGGGTTGAAATCCTAAGTTTTGAGATTGGAAAAATAAATTTCTTAAAAGATGTTGCCAAGGTAACTGTATATTACAAACAATAATTTAGACTATGAATTTATCTAAACAAAACAGCCTTTTATTCCCCGTCCTTGTGTTTTTATTAATAAGCTCGAACATCATAGTGGCTCA
The DNA here is from genome assembly GCA_018673215.1 of Formosa sp. GTDB lineage: Bacteria > Bacteroidota > Bacteroidia > Flavobacteriales > Flavobacteriaceae > Hel1-33-131. The sequence goes on from JABHDE010000002.1 coordinate 5,230, forward strand.
AAACTCCAATGATTTAGAAGGGTGGAGCTCTGTACAACTTGATATGAGAGCAAGTAAGAAAATCACGTTTTCAGTTTCGCAACATCTGAGGTATCGAAATGATATTACGTCAATGAGTACTTATTTCACTCAACTTGAATCACACTTCGAAGTTCTAAAGGATTTTGAGTTAGGGGGTGGCGTTCGATTTATTAAAAAAAATGATGATGTTGGCAATAAACAAGGAATTGAATCGCACTTTAGATATCAATTAGATGCGAGTTTCAAGCATGACATCAATAAAATAGGCATGTCTTACCGTCTGAGGTATCAAAATAAAAATGAACTTGGTTTTTCTGAAGACGAAGGTGATATTGCAAAAGAACAACTCCGATTGATGTTTGGAGTCGATTATAAATTACTGCCTATTAATGTCATCTTTAAAATAAAAGCTGAGTTTTTTAATACCTTTGTCAATAAAACAGTTGGCAATAAAATTAATCGACAACGATTTACCCTTTCGGCTTCACGAAAGTTTAAAAACTTTGGGAAAATATCCCTTTTCTACAGGATTCAAGATGACTTAAATGTTAAACTAGAAACTGGTGAGGTTACCCTTTCAAAATCAATTTTAGGGTTTAAATATGTCTACAGTTTAGATTTTAGAAAAACATAGTGGAACATTATTAGTCCTGAGTTTCGTGTTCATTTAGATCTTTTTCTAGGTCTAATTTTCGAAAGCTAGGTGAAATGATCCCAGTGGTAACCACCGTAATCAAGGTCATAGTTCCGCCAAAAACTACTGCCGTAACCGTTCCCATGAGTTTTGCTGTCAGCCCACTTTCAAAAGCACCTAATTCATTCGAGGACCCCACAAACATGGAGTTAACAGAAGATACGCGACCTCTCATATGATCGGGTGTTTTCAGTTGTAAAATAGTTTGCCTGATCACCATGGAAACGCCATCGGTAACCCCACTAAAAAACAGTGCTACTACTGAAACCCAAAAAACTGAAGACAGTCCAAAAACAATAATGCAGACGCCAAAACTAAAAATTGCCCCTAATAACTTGAGTCCTGCATTTTTACTAATAGGAATATAAGCAGTAATCAGCATGGTCATAAATGCTCCTACTGCTGGAGCGGCCCTTAACAACCCAAAACCTTCAGATCCTACTTTTAAAATGTCTTGTGCAAATATGGGAAGTAGCGCCACAGCTCCTCCAAAAAGAACAGCAATCATATCTAAGCTTAAAGCTCCTAAAATGGCTTTTGTTTTAAACACAAACCGAACTCCTTCTTTTAAACTTTGTACAATGGGCTCCCCAATTTTGGGATTTAAAATCGGTTTGCGTGAAATTCCAAATAACAAAATAAAAGACAAAACAACCAAGCCAAACACAATACAAAGCGACCAGTGAACGCCAATCCAATTGATCGTTAACCCCGCAAAAGCAGGCCCTAATACTGAAGCCATTTGCCAAGTTGAACTGTTCCAAGTTGCCGCATTAGGATAAACTTTTTTGGGAACAATCAAGGCTACAAGAGAGAAAATAGTGGGACCAAAAAAAGCACGAAGCAAGCCACCCATAAATACAAACGCATAAATGATATAGAGAATCGTTGATGTCTTCCAATCGGATTCTACTGCTGGACTCGTCAAAAAGAAAAGTCCAAAACTAATGAACGAAAATAGACCTATACATTTGAGGAGTAAATTTCGTTTTTCACTTTGATCCACGATATGACCGGCAAATAAAGCCATGCTAAAAGCCGGTATAATTTCCATGAGCCCAATAATCCCTAGAGATAATGGGTCTTTAGTGAGTGTATAGACTTGCCACTCAATAATGATAAATTGCATGGACCAACCAAAGACAAGGATAAACCTTAATAATAAAAAGATATTAAATTCCTTAAATCGGAGGGCTGCATAGGGATCTCTTTTTGCCATATTAAGATTTAACACCTTTAAGTTTTAATTGTAAACTTACTCGTCCATTCCATTCATTTTCATCAATGGAATAGGCAACTTTAAATGGGGTTTTAGATTTAATAATTGGTAATTCGCTCCCTAAACCAAAGCCAATTCCAACAATTTTTGCACTGCCTTTTTGAGCGAGGGTAACCCGTAAATGGGTTTGATCTTCGCCCACACATTTTCCATAGCCTGTATCGTGTACTCCAGAAGTCATAAAAACAGGGGACATGTTTTGAGGTCCAAAAGGGGCAAACTGTTTTAGGATTCTATAAAATTTTGGAGTGATGGAATCAAAGTCGATTTCGGCATCAATTTTAATTTCAGGCGTTTGAAGGTGAGAGGGCAAAGTAGCTGAAACTTCAGCTTCAAATGCGGCTTTAAATAACTGATAATTTTCTTCTTTAATAGTAAGTCCAGCGGCATACATATGTCCGCCAAATTGTTCTATTAAATGGCTGCAGTTTTCTAAGGCGTTATAGACATCAAATCCTTTTACAGAGCGAGCAGAAGCTGCTAAAAAATGGCCGCTTTTAGTAAACACCAAGGTAGGGCGATAATAGGTTTCTATGAGTCGGGAAGCAACAATCCCAATCACGCCTTTATGCCAATCTTCTTGAAACACAACAGAAGTGGCATCTTCAGTTTCGTTTGATTCTTCTATTTGCAACAACGCTTCTTGGGTGATGCGTTTATCCGTTTCGCGACGGTTGGAATTAAAAAGTTCTATTTCACTGGCTGCTGTTTCGGCAGTTTCAAAATCCAATTCTTTCATCAGTGCCACTGCATAGTTGCCGTGCTTCATCCGTCCAGCAGCGTTGATCCGCGGAGCTATATTAAATACCACATCTGTAATGGTAAGTACTTCCTTTTTCATTTGTTTGATCAAGGCTTTAAAGCCCGGACGTGGATTGGAGTTGATGGTTTGTAAACCAAAATAAGCAAGGGTTCTATTTTCACCAATAATAGGGACTATATCTGCACCAATAGCAGTGGCTACTAAATCTAAATATCCTGCCAGTGACTCGACAAGAATTCCTTCTTTTGAGGTCAGAGCTTGAATCAATTTAAACCCTACACCGCATCCGCAAAGTTCTTTAAAAGGGTATTCGCAATCAGAACGTTTTGGGTCTAGAACAGCAACTGCATCGGGTAATTCTTTACCTGGGCGGTGGTGGTCACAGATGATAAAATCAATGCCTTTTTCCTTGGCATAAGCAACTTTTTCAATTGCTTTGACCCCGCAATCTAAAGCAATTATTAATGTAAAATTATTGTCTGAAGCAAAGTCAATTCCTTTATAGGATACACCATAACCTTCATCATATCGGTCGGGGATATAAGTGGAAATCTGTGTGCTTTTTGTTTCTAGATAAGAAGCCATCAAAGCAACAGATGAAGTGCCATCGACATCATAATCGCCAAATACCAATATCTGTTCGTTGCTTTTCAAAGCCTGTTCAATTCTAGCGACTGCTTTGTCCATGTCTTTCATTAAAAAGGGATCGTGCAAGTCGGACCAACTCGGTCGAAAAAAAGTTTTAGCAGCTTCAAAACTCTCAATACCTCTTTGGAGTAACAACTCCGCAATTGCCTTATCTACTCCCAATTCAGTGGCTAAATTGGCTGTTTTTTTAGAGTCAGGCTTCGGTTTGAGCGTCCAACGCATTGTTAAGAGTTATGAAGGTGAATGGCGGTAGTCACCGTTGAAAATTGCCGAAACATTTCCATAACACCACAATATTTATCAACAGAAAGTTTTACGGATTTATTAATTTTTTTTAAATTTAAATCAGTCCCATAAAAATGATAATCTACATGGACTTTATGATAAAATTTAGGATGTTCATCTGTAAGAAAACCTTCGACTTCCATTTTTAATTTATAATCAACGACTTTCATTTTTTCTAAAATCTCTACGATATCTATGCCAGAGCATCCCGCTAAGGCGGATAACATCATTGCTTTTGGAGAGAGGCCAAATTGCTTGTCTTGACCTTTTACAACTGTATCCATTAACACAGTATTTCCGCTTGGGTTATCGGATTCGAATTGCATTCCCCCTTTCCAGTGGGTTGTTGTTTTGTGGGACATTCAAAAATATTTTTAATTTTATTACTTCAAAAATACTAAATAATGTCAATAGTTGCACTATGAGGAACTAGTCACAATATTGAAAAGAAGTTCTAAGAAGTTTTTGACTTCCCTGCCACTATAATAACAATTTCTCCTTTTGGAGGGCGGTTGGTATAATGTTCTAAAATTGATTTTGCTGTGCCTCTTTGAGTTTCTTCATAAAGTTTTGTGAGTTCCCTAGACACCGAGACCTGACGGTCTTCTCCAAAATATTCACAAATATGAGAAAGTGTCTTTATGAGTTTATGAGGACTTTCATAAAAAATTATCGTTCGAGGTTCTTCTGCCAACAAAAGAAAGCGAGTTTGTCTTCCTTTTTTGACAGGCAAAAATCCTTCAAATACAAATTTATCATTGGGCAATCCAGAGTTTACTAAGGCAGGAACAAATGCTGTCGCTCCCGGCAAGCAGTCCACTGGAATGTTATTTTCGACACAAGCTCTTGTGAGTAAAAATCCGGGGTCCGAAATTGCTGGAGTTCCAGCATCGCTAATCAACGCAATGGTGGTTCCGGTCTTTAATTTCTGAATAATGCCTTGTACTGTTTTATGCTCATTGTGCATGTGGTGAGAATGCATTTGAGTCCCTATTTCAAAATGTTTTAAAAGTTTTCCAGAAGTTCTAGTGTCTTCTGCTAAAATCAAATCAACCGATTTTAGTACACTGATGGCACGCAACGTAATGTCTTCTAAATTTCCTATGGGAGTTGGTACAATGTATAGCTTCATAATTCAAAGTTACAACGATTTTATACAACTTCACTGTCTGATGTAAAATCTTCCTTTTAGCATCACAAAGGAATTGTGATTTATTATCATTTTATATTATCTTTGATGGAATTTTAATTACTTTAATCGCGGACAGTTATAGCATGATTTCACTACAGAACAATGTTACTTTTGAACGTTAAAAAAATTACTAAAACTAACACATGAAAATATTAAATGTTACTCTTTTAAGTGTATTTCTAATACAATTATCTTTTTCTCAAACTCTTAAATACGCTGATGGATCTTCTCAAAACATGAGCAATGTATTTGTGAATGTCAATTCTAATCAGAGTTCTACTATTAAAGGATCTAAGTATTTGAACGAGGATTTTATTAGTACTAAAATCTCCTCAATGCCAGATCAAATATTTGGGGTTCGATACAATGTTTACGATGATCAAATGGAATTTCAAGGGATTGACAACACCGTATATAGCCTAAATAAAGACGATGACTCAATTAAAATTACTTTTACAGCAACTAATGAATCTTACAGTATTTTTAGTTATATAGATGATAATGGTCGTAAAAAAAAAGGGTATTTCATAAAACTAAATAACGATGGCGAAAACCTAATTTTAAAGAAACATAGGGTTGTGTTTTATGAAGAGCAAGCTTCTAAAACTGGTTATGATACGCCAAAACCAGCGATGTATAAAAATATGAAAGATCGAATTTATATAAAACTCGCCAATAAAGAAGCGGTACTTTTGCCTACTAAGAAAAAGAAACTTGTCAAAGAGCTTTTCCCAAAAAACCCAAAAATTATATTAGACTTTATAAATTCCAATAAGATAAAGCTGTCAAACGAGGCTGATTTAATTACATTTATTAATTATTTAAATACTTTATAAACACTAATTTAATCCAAATATTAAATTTATTATAGCATGGAAAAATACCTAATTCCTGTAAAAAACTTGCTCATTGAATATTCGCCAAAAGTGCTTTATGCATTCTTAATTCTTATAATTGGCTTGTATGCAATTAAACTTTTTGTTCGCATAATTAATAAAATTCTTAACTCGCGTCACGTTGACAAAACCTTACAAACCTTTCTTGGAAATTTGTTGGGGTGGGGATTAAAAGCATTGTTACTGATCGCTGTAATATCTGAATTAGGGATAGACACTACCGCTTTAGCTGCTGTTATAGCTGCTGCAGGTCTAGGACTAGGACTCGCTTTGCAAGGGTCCTTGGCAAATTTTGCAGGAGGAATTTTGATTATTTTGTTTAAGCCTTTTAAAGTAGACGATCTTATAAATGCACAAGGTGAAATAGGTGTCGTCAAAGAAATTCAACTTTTTACTACTCAAATTTTAACTGCAAACAATAAACGTGTTATAATCCCTAATGGCGCTTTAGCAAATAATAATATTGTGAACCTTTCGGCCGAAGGAACTTTAAGAGTGGACTTAACGATTGGAGTAGGCTACGATGAAGACATCAAAAAAACTAAAGCAGTGTTGATGAAAGTACTCACCTCACACCCTAAAGTGTTATCAGATCCTATTCCAACAGTAAATGTTTTAGAACTAGCAGATAGTTCCGTAAATTTTGCTGTACGGCCTTGGAGTACTGTAGAAGATTATTGGACTGTTTATTACGATGTTATAGAAAACTGCAAAGAAGCCTTAGATGCTGAAGGGATCGAAATTCCTTATCCACATGTGGTCGAAGTCCGTAAGAAATAAGTGCTCATTTATTTTTTGGACGGAATAGCTATAAAGTCTTTTAAATAAAAAGGTTCAAAATAAGCGACATCTTCAAAATTTCGATTCCTAAATTTTTCAAAAGAAAGGGCTCCCATATGTTTTGCTGAAGGCAGTTTATTTTCAATAAATAGAGCGTTTTTGTGGGTGATGATGTCTCTGGTTTTTGTAACCCCGTTTCCAATAAAATAAACGGGAGATAATTCTAATAACTCTTGGTAAGATTCTGAACTTAATACCTCAGCTTCTGTGGAACGGATTTCATCATGCTGTGTGTCATATACAGCTGAATATACTTCCATCCGTCTTGCATCAAGCATAGCAATGATGGGGCCTTTGGGCGCCTCAACTTGATGAGCTAGGGCTTCTAAAGTGGGTACAGAAATTAAGGGGATGCTCAATGCATAACACAAGCCTTTAGCGGCTGAGACACCAATTCGCAAGCCTGTATAACTCCCTGGTCCTTTGCTTATCGCAATGGCCTCTAACTGATCTATAGTTAACTTTGCTGTTTTTAAAACCTCATCGATGTAAACATGCAAACGCTCCGCATGGGAATACTCCGAGCTGTTATCTTCCTTAACCCCTACAACGACTCCGCTTTTAAAGAGTGATACAGAGCAGTTGGTGGTGGAGGTTTCGATATTAAGAATGTAAGCCATCTATTAAGGTGTCAATGGTTTGCCCATATAAAAGTCTAAGACTTTTGTTTTGAAAATAAAATCAAATTTAGCGTTTATTAATGACGATTGTGCATTTATAAATTGGACCCTAGCTTGCTCCAAATCAAAAGCAGTAATATTGCCAAGAGTGTAACGTTCATTAGAGCTCGTAAAAGCAAACTCTTGTGATGCCAAAGATTTTTGGGCAGCATTATAAGCCTTAAAAGCTGCTTGAGCATCTGTAAATGCCCGCTGAATGTTGGACTCCAAATCTAATTTGGCTTGTTCAAAATTAAGCTGACTGTTGTTTTCTTGTATTCGAGATTTCGCAACAGCTGTTTTGTTTTGGAATCTAGAGAAGATAGGAATATTCACACTTAAATTAAAATTATGTCCTTTATTTACGTCCAATTCTGTGAAAAATTCTTGTTTAAAAAAATCGTTTTTAGATTCACTCCATGTCGATCCAAATCCGTAATTAAAATTAACAGAAGGATAATATCCCGATCTAGATATTTCTGTATTTAGTTCAGCGTTTTCAATGTTTCTTTCAGCAATAATAATTTCATTTCTATGACCAAACGCATAGCTTATAATTGGCTGAATGTCATTGTACAAAATCGAATCTGAAGGAGACTCAAGGTCTATGATTTCAACTTCAAATCCGTTAAAAGGAATTTGCAGTAATTGAGAAAGAGAAAGTAATGATAAATTATAATTGTTTTCAGCAATTGTTACTTGCTGCTCGTCTCTACTTAGGTTCGCTTCTGAGGTAAACAAATTGGCTTTTGGTTGAATCCCTGCATTGACTAAATTTCGAACCTGAATGAGTTGCTGTTGACTAAAATCAAATTGATTTATTGCAACTTCAAGGTTTTCAATATTAAATAATACATTCAAATAAGCATTGACCACATTTAATGAAATATTATCTTTTATACGGGCTAATTCTAAATTATTTATTTCTTGATTTAAAAGTGATTGCTTATACAAGTTAAGGGTTCTAAACCCGTTAAACACGTTTTGGTTAATGTTTATATTATAATTGAAAGAATGTGTAGTTTGGTTGAAAATTCTTTGATTTGTGACCCGATCAAATCCAGATCCAATATTGAGTCGTTCTCCTAAACTTCCGCTAACTGACGGTAAAAATTGACCTTTTGCAGCTATGACATCTTCAGCGTTTATAAGAAGATTGTTTTGGCTTTGCTTTATTGTGATATTATGCTCCAAAGCATGATCGACACATTCTTTTAAAGTCCATTTCTTTTGAGCAAAACCGCTTAGTGTTCCTATAAGAAAAAGAACTGTACATATATGTTTCATAGTTTTGAGGGTTTTATTATTCATCGTCGTCTTCATCTTCGTTGTTTTCTTCGGATGCTTTGTTCCAAACCTTGATTTTATCACCTTCTTCAACCCCGTCTATGATTTCTACATTAATCCCATCAGATAAACCAATTTCAATATTTTTTTTCTTGAAGGTTCCATTTTCTTCTAAGAGTTCTACAAAAGGTTTTTCGGTAATACGGTTGAACTGCAAAAGAGCTTCTTTAATCACAAGTATGCTGTCTTTACTTTCTATTTCAATTTCTGCATTTGCACTGTAACCTGCGCGAATTTTTGTACTTGCTTCAATGGACACATCTGCTTTGATGGTAAATTGAACGGCACCGTTTTCCTCTACTCCTTTAGGCGCTACAAACGTAAGCACCGCTGGGAATTCTTTTTCATTGATTGCCCCTAAAATGACTTTTATATCTTTGCCTTCTTCTAATTTTCCTACTTCAGATTCATCAACTTTGCCTTCAAAGATCATTTTACTCATGTCCGCAATCGTGGCTATTGTGGTTCCTGCATTAAAATTATTACTTTGGATGACTTGGTCTCCTTCGCGAACCGGAATTTCAAGAATAGTTCCTGGAATTTGAGCAACAATAGTTGTATTGGCTGAGCTACCTCCAGAAAGAGACCCTTGCTTTATAATTTGATAATCGTCTTTAGATTGGTTGTAACTTTCCTTAGCTTGGTTCAAGCTCAACTCACTATTTTCAAAATCTTGTTTAGAAATGACCCCTTTTTGAAAAAGAGTTTTATTTCGGTTGAACAAAGTCTGTGCGTTTTCAAATGAAAGACGGGCAGTATTAATTCGGCTTTTAGCACTCCCTAACGCTTGTTCGTTTGGAACCACTCTAATTTTTGCAATTAAATCGCCTTTTCTGACAAGATCTCCTTCTTCTACAAAGATTTGATCTACAATTCCAGAGATTTGTGGTTTTAATTCAATTTCTTCTTCTGGATTAAGCTTCCCTGTTGCAACTGTTTTGGTGTCGAGTGTACTATAAAATGGCAATTCTGTTTTATAGTCCACAACTTCTTTAGCGTTCGAATCTTTAAAGTATTTTAATACATATACTAGTAATATGAGTACGACAATTCCTAAAATAATTTTTACTGTTTTGTTCATTGTTTTGGTTTTTTATTCTTCTCTTAATGCTTCTATTGGTTTGATACTTGTGGCTTTAGATGCTGGGATAAGCCCTATAAGGGTCCCTAAAGTTACGAGTAGCAGCAAAGCTACAAATATAACTGCTATGGATACTGAGGCGTTTACAAGGGTAGCGTCGTCTCCTTGTCCCCATGCGCTGTCGGCCGCTATCAACATCCATCCCCCCGAAATAATTCCTAAGAATCCAGCTACGAGAGTTAAAAATACGGCTTCAACTACAATTTGGCGTTTGATTTCAAAAGGGGTTGCTCCTAGGGCACGTCTTACTCCTATTTCTTTGGTGCGTTCTTTTACCGTAATTAATAAAATATTACCAATGGCAAATACTCCAGCAATAAGAGTTGCGATTCCAACAAACCATGTTAAAAACTGCATGCCTTTTAAAAACCCTGTAATTTTAGCAAATTCTTTTCCTAAATTGAAACTCCCAAAAGCACGCTTGTCTTTAGGGTGAACTTTATTCAAATTTCTCAGCAATAATTTAGCATCTTCTTCAATTTGCTTAATATTATATTCCGGTTTTCCGGTTATCATTAACCAGCCTATCGTATCGCCTTGGTTATAAATTTGCTGAAAGGTTGTAAATGGAATGTGAATATCGCTGCTTGGCCCCATATTAGCATTGCCATTTTGTGACACCCCAATTACAGTAAAATTGATGCTATTCATCTGAATGTATTGTCCGATAGCTTCTTCATCTTTTTCAAATAATTGTTTGTAGATATCTTCAGAAATAACAGCCACCTTTTTTTTACCATCAATATCGTTTTGATTTATAAAACGCCCTTTTAATAATCGCTTCTTTTGGACCTTATCAAGTAGCGGGTAGTCTCCATTTATACTAAAAGATCCTGATAAAAAATTACGAACTACGAGTGCTTGGTTTCTATTTCGGGGAACTACAAATTCGATGCCTTCAACATTCTCTTCTATTTTTTTTGCATGGGATAATTTGAGTTTAACTCTTTTTCCTTCTTGAAATCCTTTGAACGGCTTACTTGTACTTTGACCCCACACAAAAACACTGTTGGTCGCAAAATCTCCAAACAATCGATTAAACGAATTTTCCATTCCTCTTGCTGCTCCCAAAAGGGTAATGAGTAATAAAATCCCCCACCAAACACCCACCATAGTAATGCCTGTGCGCAATTTATTTTTGCTCATGCTATCATAGACTTCTTGCCATGTATCTCTATCAAATAAAAATTTCATAATCTAGTCGTCTCTAAGTGCTATAATAGGTTTAATTTTTGATGCTTTTTTGGCAGGTACGTACCCGGCTAAACTTCCAGCGCCTATCAGTATCAGGGTCGCAGACACTACAAGGGTCGTACTGACTGAAGGGTTTGTAATAAAGTACGTTTTCAAACTTGGACCCACCAATTCTAAAATCCCAACACCAAACAAAAGTCCAAAATAGCCAGCAATCGTTGTTATAAAAATTGATTCAATCAAAATAATGGCTACTATAGACTTGGGAGAAGCGCCTAAGGCTTTTCGAATTCCGATTTCTTTGGTCCGCTCCTTAACTATAAAGATCATGATGTTACTAATTCCTACAATTCCTGCTATCAGAGTCCCCATTCCAATAATTAAGATAAGAATCCCAAGAACAGAAGTCATTTGTGTAATGCCTTTATTTTGCATGGCCATATTAAAAACACGGACCGCACGTTGATCGTTAGATGCTACTAAAAATCTTTCTTTTAATTTTTTCTCTAAATCCAGTCCAAAGTCTATGGCCTGATCATAATTTAAGTCAGGCTTATAAGTAAGATTGATTTGATCGACATAATCATTATTGCCATAAACTTGCTGTGCCGTAGAGAGTGGCATATAAAGCAAACGCTCTTCGTCATCGTCACCATCATCTGCAAAAACTCCTACCACCTTGTAAGGAATCCCACTTAAATTGATATGCTTGCCTAGAGGGTCTACTTTTAAAAATAAATCTTCTTTAACCAATTGGCCAATAACCACCACTTTGGTTTTGATATCTATATCGCGTTGATTGATATATCGGCCTTGAAAAACTTTTGTTTTCTCTAAATATTGATGATCAGGATGTACTGCTCTTAGAGAATAATTGTTTTTTTCATTTCTGAATGAAGCGTTCACATTTTTATAAATCCTAGAAGTAATGAATTCTACATTGTCATCAAAATCGGTTTTGATGTAATCATAATCCTCATTTTTAAACTGTATGCGCCGTCCAGCTTGCATCCCTTTATGAGCTTTAGTGGTTGTTCCTGAGCGGATAAACATGGCATTAGCAGCATCGTCCACAAAAGCTTCTGCAAACGTATTGTTTAGTCCATTAGCAAGTCCAAATAATATTGTAAACAACAAAATAGCAAAGGTCACCGTAAATCCGGACAGTAAACTTCTTGTTCGGTTTTTATTGATGCTTTGAAATATTTCGCGCCAAAGATCTATATCAAACATTTGATTTTGCTCTAACTTGAGTTACTTTTTTGTCTTCCATTATGATTCCGTCTCGCAAGCGGACAATTCGTTTGCACATCGCAGCAATGTCTTCTTCGTGAGTAACGATTAAAATCGTTTTACCTTCGTTATTTAGTTGTTGTAAGAATGCCATGATATCATAAGAGGTAGTTGTATCTAATGCACCTGTAGGTTCATCCGCTAAAATTAGTTTTGGGTCGGATGCTAAAGCGCGTGCTATAGCGACTCGTTGTTTTTGTCCTCCTGACAGTTCACTTGGCAAATGTGTTTCCCAATCTAAAAGTCCTACTTTCTCGAGATGGAAGCGAGCTTTTTCTTGACGTTCTTTGCGTTTGAGACCTTGGTAATACAAAGGTAAGGCTACATTTTCTAGAGCATTTTTGTAATTGATAAGGTTAAACGATTGAAAAATAAAGCCTAAAAATTTATTGCGATAAATAGCGGCTTTCTTTTCGGTCAAATTTTTGATAGGAACTTGATCTAATATATAGGCGCCTTCATCTGCTTCGTCCAACATCCCAATGATATTCAGAAGCGTTGATTTTCCAGACCCAGAAGATCCCATAATAGCTACCATTTCTCCTTGGGCTACAGAAAGGTCAATCCCTTTTAGAACGTGCAAACTGGAATCACCTATGGCATAGGATTTATGAAGCTGCTTAATTTCTAACATAACTTGATAAGGTTCGTTGATTAAAAAATACTAACCACTAATAAGACGGCCAAAGTTACATTTTGTTACACTTATGTGTTTAAAAAAAGTGTTAAAAATTAATTGAGTTTTATTGCAATAAAAATTAAGTTTAAAATTATTTTATTCATCTAAAAATATGTGTTTTGAGTAAAAACTTATACTTAGATTTCACTAATTTGAAGTATAGTCCAATAAACATGAAAAAAGCACATTTAAGAGGTAAATTTTTTTAATAAAAATATGTAAATTAATCATATAATTTGTAATATTGATTGGATTGAGCCCTGTTTTAGTATGATTCGACATCATGAATTGTACTAAATTTTAATTTTTATATAACCGTTTAATTCTAACTAACTATCAAATTCTGTGGGAAATTTCAAAGAAAAAAATGATGTAATCTTGAAATCATTGGGCTATCATTTAAGAATAATTCGTCAAGAAAAGCAATTACGTCAAAAAACTATTGCTAAACTATGTGACATGGATAGCGGAAGTTACTCTAATATAGAAAATGGGAAGCGTAACATTACTATCCTAACATTGTTTAAAATCTCTAAAGTTCTTAATGTTTCTATGTCTGAACTGATGAGTTTTAAGTTAAAGAAGTAAATTTACTTGGAACTTCGTAAATAACGGTACAAAAAGATGGCCACCCCTCCAATTAAAATGTAAGGGAATATCATTAGATAAATAATCCCGTTGTTGACTCCTTTAGCAGTTTCTTGACCAACCTCGCTTTCTAATACGGCTCTACACATTGCGCATTGTGCATTCACACTTGCATATTGTAAAACGAAAACCAATATAAAGACCGCTCTTCTCTTCATCTTTTAAACATAGTAAGGTGATATCATAAGATATACAACTACACCCGTTACAGCAACATATAGCCAGATTGGGAAAGCGAACTTAACTATTTTTTTATGTAACTCGTACTTTTCGAGTTTAGCTCTAACGTAGCTTATTAGAACCAGTGGAATTACGATAATAGAAAGTAGAATATGTGATAACAATATAAATTGATACACATAAAGGGACGCTCCCAGCTTAGCCGCTTCAATTTCAGACCTAATACCATCAGAATTTATATCTCCAAATTTTGTAGAATCACTAGTCATATGATACGCTATATACATTACTAAAAACAATAACGAACAAGCTATAGCCGTTTTCATTAAATTCTCATGCAATACTATTTTTTTATTTTTAATAGCCACTAGTGCCATTACCAATAAAATAGCAGTAATTCCATTAATAGAAGCGTAAATAGGTGGTAGAAATGATAGAGGTTCTACATTTGGTAAGCGCACCATAAAGAGAAGCGCGACGACAACAGGAATCGCTACAGAAACGATATTAATCCACAGTTGGTATTTTTTTTCGGTTGATTGTAATTGGTTATTCATTTTCTAATAATTTTAAAATATCTTCCTTAAGGGCACTAATATCTTCCATTTCGCCATCTTCATCAAATTGTTCTTCCTGGCTAATGATTCCTTTGTAATAGATTTTTGGATTCCCAAATGCATCTGTTCGAGAACGAATGTATCCTTCTTTATCGATTAGCGCAAAATTGCCAGAATGTTCAAAGCCGCCATCGGCTCCTTCAACCTCTGCAGCATACAGATTAAACCCTGTTTTTGCTAAATTATAAATTGCATCTGTATCCCCCGTCATAAAATGCCAATTTGGATTGGTTACCCCATAATTATCGGCATAGGATTTCAAAACTTCTTGAGTGTCATATTCAGGATTAATTGTAAAGGAGGCAATTCCAAAATCAGGTTGGTCAGGAAAAGTATTTTGAATGTCTACCAGATTTCTATTCATTTTTGGACAAATGGTAGGACAGGTTGAAAAAAAGAATTCAACAAGATATACTTTACCATGGTAATCTTGATTAGAAATCAGATCTCCATTTTGATTTATAAAACTAAAAGGCATTACTTTTTTGGCTTCTCCATTAATCATAAGATAGGATAAGGGAGTCTTATCAGAAACCGTCATTTGAAGGTCTTTACTTCGACTTTCAGAACGTGTGATATCGTCGTTTTGTATCCGATCGATAATTTTGGGAACGACAATGATTCCAAAAATTAGAATGATAAACGAAACTCCTACATATGAATAACTAGTTTTTTTCATTTCCTTTTAAATCGTCTGCTCTACGGCTTGTAGAATTAAAATTACCTTTGCGTTTTTGACGGTATTCAGTAAACAAAACGCGCATGTCTTCACTCATTTTATTTTTAAGAATGGAAACTTCTAGACAATCGTAAGAACTCAAGCCATATAAAGCTACTTTGTTTTTTATTTGGTCTTTATCTCGATCGTCTAATCGCCCTCTTTGTTGGCGTTCTTTATCAATAATAAAAACCTCTGATGTTCTTAAATTTGTATCTAAAACTGTTGAAATTTTGAGAGATTGATGAGCTTTTAAAATAGCGTCATCTGATCCAAATGCAAATGTCCAGTACTCCAAAAACTCATATTGATTGAGTTCTTTTTCTAACAATTCAACTTGCGATTTTACAGCTTCAGGAACCAATATAACAATTTGAAAGCGTTTAAAACCCCGAAACTTATCATAGACCAATTCCTTTAAGTTCAATGCTAGGATCGCATCTTCTACAGGAGTTTTTCCTAAAAAACCTAGCACTGTCAACTTGTTTTCTAGCTGAACGGACTCTCCATTTTTGTTTACAAAATTAGAGAGTTCAGGAATGTCTTTCTTAATAATATCCAAGGTCTTATAATTGTGTTTTGAAGGATATAAAAACAACAAAAATAAAACAGGTAAAAAAAACAGTACTATAAGTACAAATGGGTTTTTTAAATTGGACATTTTCATAAGGCAAAAATAAAAAAGACGGCTTAAATAAGCCGCCTTTCAAATGTTAATATTAAACTATTTTTTTAAAAATCGCGTTTCACGTATCCATTGGTGTATACAGATTCTATATATCCACCCTCTTGTAATAAAATAAATACAAGGTAACATATAAGAAAAATAACCGTCCAAGCGACTAATCTTCTGAGAGATTTTGTTTCATCACGCATGTGCATAAAATCCCAAGTAATATAATAGGCCTTGACAATGGTAAGTACTATAAATATCAAGTTGAGGCTTTTCATGTAAATGAAACTTGAAAATACAATATTTCCTAACAGTGCTCCAAATCCGCCCTCAAAAGGTGTCATTGATGGCGTCATTAAATAAGCTGGCTTGTAAATACCTAATACTACCTCTACTGCTGTGATGATGGAAAGCAGTAGAAGAACTCCCCATATTTTTTGTGTATTGGACTTAAACTTAATTAAGCCTCTAAAAATTTCTAACTTGTGTGCGTGTGCTCCCATTATAAAAAAATATGTGCGGTTAAACTAGGTAGAAGAATGTAAATACGAATACCCAAACTAAATCTACAAAATGCCAATAAAGACCTACCTTTTCTACCATTTCATAATTTTTGCGACGTTCGTAGGTCCCAATAATTACATTAAAAAAGATGATGATATTTAAAACCACTCCTGATAATACGTGAAAACCATGGAATCCTGTGATAAAGAAAAAGAAATCTGCAAACAAAGGAGTTCCATATTCATTGACCTCCAAATTTGCCCCTTTTACATAGCGTTTTCCATTGTTTTTAACTTGTTCTAAAGATGCTGCTCTTGATAGCACTGTCTTTTCACCATCCTCGTTAATGGTTTGAGTTCTTACCAAAACATTTGGATGTGACTCTAAACCGTGAAAAACATCGTCTATAGAAAAGGCCGGTAAAGCGCCTTCATCGACAAACCAAAGCCCGTTTTTATTTTCGTGTTGAGTACGATCTGTATGAGATGCTGTTGTGAAATCTTCTACAGCAATGCGTTTAAAAACTTCTTCGCCTTCAATTGTTTTATATGTTCCAAACTGTAGGATATTGCCCCCTTTGGTTTGAACGGCTCCATAATCTCCTTGAATAAATGTTGCCCATTCCCATGCTTGTGACCCTACAAAAATAGCCCCTCCAATAATGGTAAAAAACATATACCAGATGACTTTATTTTTTTTCATTTGATGCCCGGCATCTACAGCCAATACCATAGTTACAGAAGACATAATCAAAACAAAAGTCATGAATGCAACGTAAATCATTGGAAGTTCTTGACCATGTAAAAAAGGAACGTGTGTAAAAACCTCATCGGCAATTGGCCAATAATCAATAAACTTAAATCTTGAAAATCCATAGGCTGCTAAAAAGCCTGAAAAGGTTAATGCATCAGAAACAATGAAAAACCACATCATCATTTTACCATAACTTGACTTTAGAGGCTGATTCCCTCCGCCCCAGGTTTTTCCTTCTGTTCCGTTGCTAACTACTGTAGAGTTCATAACTGCAATTTATTTTGAGTTGTGCAAAAATAAGAATTTTATTTAGTTAAAGAAATATAAAAAGAAAAAGAGATATACCCATAAAATATCTACAAAATGCCAAAATGTAGAAGCAAGGTCAAATCCAAGGGTGTTTTCTGATGAATATTTTTTATTTAATTGATTTATAGTAACCACAATGAGGCATACAATTCCCGCTAAAACGTGTACAATATGGACCACTGCGATGATATATACATAAGACATGGTAATATTACTTGTAGGGCCCGTAAAATTATATCCTGAAGCAATGATTTGATTGAACCCTAAAATTTGAGAATATATAAAGGCAATTCCAAGAACTAATACTCCAATAAGAAGTGAGGTTGTCGTTATTGCCTGATTCTTTTTTAAAGCTTGCTTGGCAGCGTATAAAAATATACTGCTGAGAAAAATAATCATCGTACTGTAAATAAAAGAATTTGGCAATACAAAATCGGACAGCCAATCTTCCCGAGTACTGCTCACAATAAAGGCACTTGTAAGTCCAGCAAAAGACATGATTAAGGAAATAATTCCAAACCACAACATCATTTTTTTTGCACGGCTTTGTTTGTCTTGAGCAGATCCTTGTGTTAAATCCATAGTCTAATAAATTTATCTAAAACGTAAATAATTTGAATTAATGTAATGTAAACAACACTCGACAACATCAATTGTCGTGCAGCTTTATCCGTTTGGTTTTTAAACAGTCTAAATCCGTAATATAAAAACCATAAACCCGCTACAAGTGTCAGAATCATGGCAAAAAGGGAAAGCTGAAGCCTGCCTGTGAAACCAATCACGGGTACGATTGAAATAATCACTGTCCAAACGGTGTAAATAATAGCCTGAAGGGCAGTGCCTTTATCTCTTTTACCTGTTGGCAACATATTAAACCCTGCTTTTTGATAGTCTTCATGCAAAAACCATCCTATAGCCCAAAAGTGTGGGAATTGCCAAAAAAACTGAAGCATGAACAAAATACCAGCCTCTATACCGAATTTTCCAGTGGCTGCTACCCATCCAAGCATAAAAGGAATCGCCCCAGGAATCGCTCCTACAAATACAGAAAGGGGTGTTTTTGTTTTTAAAGGAGTGTATGCACTTGTATATAAACAAATTGAAATGGCGCCAAACATTGCGGTGCGCTCATTGATACTATATAAAATGGAAAGCCCAGCTATGGTTAAAATAATAGCCAGAATAAAAGCGAATGTTACAGACATTCTTCCAGAAGGAATAGGTCTGTTTTTGGTACGGTCCATGAGTGCATCTAAATCGCGCTCTATTATTTGATTAAACACATTAGAAGCCCCTACCATAAAATAACCCCCGATACCTAAGAGAATTAAGGTTTGGAAATGCACAACTTCTGCTGCTAATAAATACCCTGCTAAAGAAGAAAAAACGACACTAATAGACAAACCCATTTTAGTCACTGACTTAAAGTCGGCTAGGAACGTTGTTGCTACAGATGTTGTGTATGAGTGGTTTGACATAAAGGTGAAATTTCTTTACATTTCAGCTGCAAAGATACTTCTAAAATCTATTTTAACCATGTAAATATTTGAAATAAATACACTCATTTGGTGCTATTAATTTCTTACAAAACAAAGCGATAGGTGGCTTTGAGTAAGAAAATATTTTGAGGGCGTTGATCTAAAATACCCGATTCAAAACCTTCAAATAAACCATTGGAAGATGCAATGCTGCTAGTAACTCCTTGTGACCAAACCAAAAACAGCTCAGAGCCTGGAATATATTCCCATCTTAAAACCAAGTTTGAGTTGAACTGGACAAAAGAAAAATCAGGGTTTTTAAAACTATAATCCAGCATTCCGTCTCGGTTGTCGTCAACTTGAAAATCACTTCCATTTAAGCTAATTTGATTGCTATCATAGTTCTGATATCGATCTGTCAGTCTTTCCGCTACTGGGTTTGTCACATACTTAAACTCCGAATAACGACCACGCGAAATAAATGGTTGGCCGTAATATTGAATGGATAAATTAGGGTTGATTGTATAGTCTAATCTTAAAGAAGCTGTTAATGTATGATTGTCAATTGTTCCCAAAATATATCGACTGGCGATACCATAGTCTGTTTGGGTCACATATTGTGTTTTGCTTTTAGAGATGCTATATTCAGGAGCCAATGAGATGTTTAATGCATTGGTGGGTTGGTAATTTAATCTTGACTCAAATTTTAATAGAGAAAAATTATTTTCTTTTGCTTGGGAGTGAATCAAGCCAACTACACCATTTAACTTTTTTCGTTGATCTGAACCTATAAAAAAGAATTGATAATTTTCTTGAGAAAATCGCCAGCGTGGTCCACCTCTCAAAACACTGTTTGAAAAAATGCGAGGTTTGTGAGCAGCCCCAAAATCGACTCCCCAATTATTAGTAAAACTACCAGAGGCTTTTAACTCATATTGAATTCTGTTATAATTCCCCTCAAAATCAAAAGCTGAAAATTGACTGAACCGAAAATTAAAATCCCTGAAAATGCCAGTAGGTTTGATGCTTCTGTACCTTAAGTTCGCATACTGAAACATCTCATCTGCGCTTCTCAAAAACCCAATATCATTTAGTTCAAGCTCTGGAGACACCCACTTAAATCCAGCGTTGTAGCTCCAATGCTGACCCCCTACTTTTCCAATCACAAATTGACCTCCCGTACCTGTGAGTGAGGTGCGATTGGGATCAACTTCAAGGTGAGTGGCATCCACCCTATTAAATAAGTGGGTTAAATTTTCTTGAGTCAGTCTGATGGCTTCTTTGCTGCCTTGTACATGGCTCATTACTACGTTAGCTTCTAAAAAATAAACTCTGTTTTTCCATTGATGTTTAAGATCAAGGCCTCCAGAATAGGCTGATTTTCTCAAATCGGAAACTTCAGGAGTCAAGGAGCGGTTGGTGGCAGTAAACATCCCGCCAAGAAAGGTGTTTTTTTCGTTAAAATCTTTTTGAACGCGTGCAACAAAATAGTTTGTAAAAGGTTCCGCAAGAGACTCTGAGGTAGTCCCATTAGTGCTTATTTCTGTAAATTCTTTTGAAGTCATACTTTCTAACACTCCAATAGACCATCCTTTTTTGGTCTTTCCACTAAATTTTGCAGCTCCTAAGATAGTCGTATTTTTAGGTTGGTTTGTAAAAGCCCCAGAGGGTGTGTCTGGGTACACTTGTGGACTTCTCCCAATCCGACGCGAAAAAAATAAATTATTTCGATTGCCTGCAAAACGATAATCAAAGATGTTGTTGTTTTCAACAAAAAAAGGGCGTTGATCTCTATTGAAGATTTCAAAGCCATCCAAATTAATAGCGGCAGGGTCTGCTTCTACTTGACCGAAATCAGGGTTAATAGTGACATCAAGAGTCAAATCGTTAGTAATTCCAATCTTAGCATCGAGGCCTGCATTTAAATTAAAATCATTTCCATCGGCATAAGGATTGCCTACTTCTGGTTCATAACTATCTAGCTTGGTCACTACAAAAGGTTGTATTTCGATTTGTTTTTGGGGCTTGATGTTTTTTAAGCCTACTAATTTACCCGCTTCACTAACCCATCCTGCTGCTCCGACAGGGATTCGATTCCATGCAGAAAGTTCATTGTTTTTAAAATAATGTCTGGCGACGTTTAGCCCCCAAACTTGATTGTCATCGTTGCTAAAACGCAATTGACTTAATGGAATTTTCATTTCTGCCGACCAGCCCTCATCGTCAATAAGCGCTTTGGTACTCCAAATAGGATTCCAACTCTCATCAATACTGTCGCCATTATCAGTTATAAACTCGTCGCCTCTGACGCCAGCAGCGGTGACTGTAAACAAAAACCCAGTTCTCAAGTCGTGGTAACTGTCTATAAGTACATTGATACGATCGCCAACAAAGCCGTCTCGACGCGAAAGCCGATTGGTAATTGTTTCGGGTTCCGGATCTAATGCTTTTAGAGCGATATAAAGATATTTTTGATCGTAAAGAATTTTGAACTTAGTTTGGACTGATGGTGCAGTATTTTCATCGGGATTAACTTCTATGAAGTCGCCTCCCCATTCAACAGAATTCCATATAATTTCGTTAAGTATACCATCAATATTAGGGGCATCGAGCGTGCCAATTTCATTAGTAGTATAGGCCTTTACAGATGTGTTTGATGCGGCTTGAGCTAAGAGTACAAAAGGAGAAACAAATATCAGCCAACTTAATAGGGTAGAAAATTTCATGGGCAAATTTCACTAAAATAGTAGTACAAATATTATAAATGAAATTTACAACTTATTAAAATAATTTGTTAAACTTTATATCAATCGGAAAAACGGGACAACTTATCACCGAAACCTTAATACCAATGTCTTGAAAATCAATCTCAAAATAAACTCAAAATAGATTTTGTTAATAACAATTTATAATTGTAGATTTGCAAACTCTTTTTTAGGGAGGAATGTTTAATAAGAAAAAATAATTAGTGTGGATACATTAAGCTACAAAACAATATCAGCCAACAAAGCTACTGTGGACAAGCAGTGGGTTTTGATAGATGCTGAAGGAGAAACGTTAGGGCGTTTGGCTTCTAAAGTTGCAATACTTTTAAGAGGTAAGCACAAAACTAACTTTACTCCACACGTTGACTGTGGAGATAACGTCATTGTTATCAATTCAGAAAAAATAATTCTATCTGGAAACAAATGGACTGAAAAGACTTACATTCGTCATACAGGCTATCCAGGAGGTCAAAGATCACTAACTGCAACTGAGATGTTCGCTAAAGATCCAACAAGGTTAGTTGAAAAATCAGTTAAGGGAATGCTCCCTAAAAACAAATTAGGAGCTGCATTATTCCGTAATCTAAACGTTGTGGCTGGAACTGCGCATTCTCACGAAGCACAAAAACCAAAAGCAATCAATTTAAACGAAATTAACTAATGGAGGTTATTCACAAAATTGGTCGTAGAAAAACGGCCGTAGCACGTATTTATCTTGTTCCTGGAAAAGGATCAATTACCGTGAACAAAAAAGATGTAAACGATTATTTTCCGTCTGCAACTTTACAATACAAAGTTAACCAGCCATTTGCATTGACTGACAACGAAGGAAACTTTGACGTTAAAGTAAATGTTTTTGGAGGTGGTATAACAGGTCAAGCAGAAGCAATTCGATTAGCTTTATCTCGTGCAATGTGCGAATTAAATGAAGAAAATAGAGGGATTCTGAAACCAGAAGGCTTATTGACAAGAGACCCAAGAATGGTTGAGCGTAAAAAATTCGGACAGAAAAAAGCGCGTAAGAAATTCCAATTCTCTAAACGTTAATATTTATAATTTAAACCAGTTATTGTTGTCTATGGTGGGCCAACCACCAAGACTTAGTTTAGCATCTAAATGTTTAAGGCCTTAAAAAAATAAGCCACTCAGGCATTGCTAATTTAACAGAACGTAAACTATCACAAAATGGCATTAGTAGAAGTAAAAGAATTATTAGACAGTGGTGTCCACTTCGGTCACCTGACAAGAAAATGGGATCCAAATATGGCTCCTTACATTTATATGGAGCGAAATGGTATCCATATCATTAACCTCTATAAAACAGCTGCAAAACTTGAAGAAGCTTCTGAAGCTTTAGCAAAAATTGCAATCTCAGGTCGTAAAATCCTATTTGTAGCAACTAAAAAACAAGCAAAAGATATCGTCTCTGAAAAAGCGGGAAGCGTCAACATGCCTTACATTACTGAAAGATGGCCAGGTGGAATGCTGACAAACTTTGTGACGATCCGTAAAGCTGTTAAGAAAATGGCAACAATCGATCGTATGAAAAAAGACGGTACTTTTTTGACACTTTCTAAAAAAGAACGCTTGCAAGTAGATCGTTTAAAAGCAAAACTAGAAAAAAACTTAGGATCGATCTCTGAAATGACACGTCTTCCAGGCGCTCTTTTCGTAATTGATATCAAACGTGAACACATTGCAATCAAAGAAGCACAGAAATTAAACATTCCAATCTTTGCTATGGTAGACACAAACTCCGATCCAAGACAAGTAGATTATGTGATTCCTGCAAATGATGATGCATCTAAATCAATCGAGAAAATCCTTACGAATGTAACGGAAGCAATTGCTGAAGGTTTAGCAACAAGAAAAGCTGAAAAAGAGAGTAAAGACGCTGAAAAAGCAGCGACAGAAGCTCCTAAAAAAGCAGAAACTACTGAAGCTAAAGTAGAAACTACTGAAGCTAAGGCAGAAACAACCGAAGCTCCTAAAGCTAAAAAAGCGGCGCCAAAAAAGGTCGCAAAAGCTAAAAAAGAAGCAGCTCCTGAAGCCGCTGAAGCTCCAGCAGCAGAAGAAATTGCTAAGGAACAAAAATAACAAACTAATTTAAGTAATAAAGTAACAACAAAGTCGCTCAGTTCTTCCCATGGAAAATTTGAACGACTTTTTTTAAACAATTAAATCATGATAAAAGTAACAGCTGCTGAAGTAAATAAATTAAGACAAGCGACGGGTGCAGGGATGATGGACTGTAAAAAAGCCTTAGTTGAAGCTGAAGGCGATTTTGACAAAGCAATTGATAACCTTCGTAAAAAAGGACAAAAAGTAGCCGCTAACAGAGCCGATCGCGACTCTTCTGAAGGGGCTGCTGTTGCAAAAATTAATGCTGATAACACAGTTGGTGTTGCCATTGTTTTAGGATGTGAAACTGATTTCGTTGGGAAAAACGAAAACTTTTTAGCCTTAGCAAGTCAGTTTGGAGATATTGCTCTAAACCATGACACGAAAGAAGCCTTTTTAGCGGCTGATTTTGAAGGCATGACGGTTGCAGAAAAATTGATTGAACAAACAGGAGTAATAGGTGAAAAACTAGACATTACTGCATTTGATAAAATTGAAGCTGCATATGTGGGGTCATACGTACACATTAATAAGATTGCTGCGGTCGTTGGTTTGTCTGCAAAAGTAGATAACGCTGATGTTTTGGTAAAAGATGTAGCAATGCAAGTTGCTTCAATGGGTGCTACAACACTTTCTTACAAAGATTTTGACCCTTCTTTCATTGCTTCTGAAACAGAAGCTAGAATTGCCGTTATTGAAAAAGACAATATCGAATTAGGGCGTCTAGGGAAAACTCTTAAAAATATTCCTCAATACATTTCAATGGCACAACTAACAGCAGATGCATTAGCGCAAGCCGAAGAGGCTGCTAAAGCAGAATTAAAAGCTGAAGGTAAGCCAGAACAAATTTGGGGTAAAATTTTACCTGGTAAAATGGAGCGTTTCATTTCTGACAACACAACCTTAGATCAAGAACAATGTTTATTAGATCAAAACTTTATCAAAGACGATAAAGTAAGCGTTGCAAAATATGTCGAAAGCTTTGGTGATGTTTCCATCACTGGCTTTAAACGTGTATCCCTAGGGTAATAATCCTACCCTTTTATTTATTAAAACCTGTTTGGCAACTAGTCAAACAGGTTTTTTTATAGATTTATTAAATCTATCAGCTTGTATGGTTTTTGTATTGTAAAAAATATTTTTTTTATCGAAAAATACTATACTTTTATTTTTTAAATACAAACCAACATGAAATTTAACTCTACCCTTTTATATCTACTGCTTCTTGCTGTGACACAATTGTCTTTTGCACAACAAATGCCCATTGATTTTTCGGATTCTTCAGATGACTTTTGGGCTTTTGCAGGTAGTGGGTTTAGTACAAGAACTGACCCTGACAATGCTGGAAATACTGTAGGACAATTTTATAATGATGGGAGTGATGCTTGGCAAGGGTTTTCAATTGGTTTGCAAAGAGCTATTGATTTGGACTTTCAAAAAACCATTTCACTGTCGTTTTTTGGTTTTGACCCTAATGCACACACCATACTTCTCAAATTAGAGGATGGTGCAAATGCAGATGTTGAGGTGATTCAAAATGTGCCCTCTGGAGGTGGATGGACCACAAATATTACATTCGATTTTGCAAATGCTGTACTTTCAGGAGTTGGTAGCCCAATAAATGCCAGCGGGTCCTATAATCGCTTGACAATTTTTATAGATCCAGGTGTTGGAACCCCAGGAACGTATTTATTAGATGATATTGACGATGGCTCTGAAGACACAGACCCAAACCAATTGGATGTAATTTATGACACGTTGGTATGGGAAGAAAACTTCGACACACCAGGAGCAGTGAATCCAACGAATTGGCATCATCAAACACAAATTATTATCCCTGGAGTTGGCTGGGCTAATAACGAAGAACAGCATTATACCAATAGTACAGACAATTCTTTTGTAGATACTTCTGGAAATCTAAACATCGTCGCAATAAAGGAACCTTTGACGGATCAAGGGTTGACAAAACAATATACCTCAGCACGACTTAATTCAAAGTTTGCATTTACTTATGGAAGGGTGGACGTTCGTGCTAAACTCCCTAACAACAATGGTACTTGGCCTGCCATATGGACGCTCGGTAAAAATATTTATGAGCCAGGTACATATTGGCATTCTAGCTATGGAGACTCGCCTTGGCCTAGTTGTGGAGAAATAGACATTATGGAGCACGGTTTAGGAGCATTAAATCATGTGTCTGGATCGTTGCACACTAATTCAAGTAGTGGAGCGACCGTAAACACATTAGGAATTGAGGTTTCGGACGTAAACGCCAATTATCACGTTTATTCCATGAACTGGTCGCCAGATCAAATTACCTTTTTGGTTGATGGTGTTGGGTTTTACACTTACAACCCATCTAATAAAAACGACAATACATGGCCCTTCTACGAAGATCAATTTATACTGCTTAACCTCGCAATGGGAGGGTATTCTGGAACAATTGATTCCAACTTTACACAAGCCTCTATGATTGTGGACTATGTGAGAGTGTATCAATCTGCACCATTAAGCGATGGAGGAAATTTAAGCTTAGACAGTAGGCTTAAAATATTTCCTAATCCAGGAAATGACAAAATTCATGTCACATCTAAAACAGCTATTCAAAGCTTAGCGCTTTATGATATGTTTGGCAAACTAATTCTTGAGAAAGAAAACGACACTAAAAATATAGATGTAAGCGGTCTGAATTCGGGGATGTATTTTTTGGAAGTTTATTCAGAAAACGAAAAAGCAATTAGAAAAGTAATTATTAATTAAAAACTATAATTTAGCTTCTTTGTTGTGTTATTTTGTTCTTGGCGAATCTGTCCAGCAACCCTATAATCCCTCCCGAGAAAATAAGCTCCTTAAAAGCTCCATGAAAACCGATTTTTTTATTACACCAAACAGATTCCATTCAAAATTGATTAGAATTCCTAAAATCCACTTTTAGGATTTAAGATATTACGTATATTTGTGCAACGAGCGACACAATTATGACATACAAACGAATATTACTCAAACTTTCTGGAGAGGCCCTCATGGGAAATCGCAATTATGGAATCGATCCCGATCGGTTGTCCGACTACGCGAACCAAATCAAACAAATTACCGAGCAAGGCATTGAAGTTGCAATTGTCATTGGTGGTGGAAATATTTTTAGAGGAGTTGCAGGGGCGAGTAATGGTATGGATCGTGTTCAAGGCGACCATATGGGCATGTTAGCCACTGTGATTAATGGCTTAGCATTGCAAAGTGCTCTAGAAAACGCAGGAGTCCCAACCCGTTTACAGTCGGCTATAAAAATTAACGAAGTTGCAGAGCCTTTTATTCGCCGGCGTGCCATGCGCCACTTAGAAAAAGGGCGTGTTGTTATTTTTGGAGGTGGTACAGGAAACCCTTATTTCACAACCGATTCCGCAGCAGTACTTCGCGCCATCGAAATTGAAGCCGATGTAATTTTAAAAGGAACTCGGGTGGATGGTATTTATAATGTCGATCCAGAAAAAGATAAGACAGCCATTAAATTTGATGCCATCAGCTTTGAGGATGTGCTCAAAAAAGGGCTGAAAGTCATGGATACAACAGCTTTTACATTAAGTCAAGAAAACGACTTGCCAATTATTGTTTTTGATATGAATAAACACGGAAACCTTCTCAAGATTGTTTCAGGACAGGCCATCGGAACAACGGTGAGTTAACAATATATTCACCACACTTATAAAAGATTCAAAACATGAATGAAGAGATAGATTTTATACTGGATAGCGCAAAAGAATTGATGGTAAATGCATTGAAGCATTTAGAAAAACAATTTGTGAACATTCGTGCAGGAAAAGCAAGTCCTTCTATGTTGGGGAGTGTAATGGTGGATTATTACGGATCTCAAACTCCGTTAGCACAAGTCGCTAACGTGAATACTCCAGATGGGCGAACAATTACCGTTCAGCCATGGGAAAAATCGATGCTTCAAGAAATAGAACGTTCCATCATGATTGCCAATTTAGGGTTTAACCCGATGAATAATGGAGAAACCATTATTATCAATGTGCCGCCATTAACAGAAGAACGCCGTCGAGAATTAGCCAAGCAAGCAAAATCTGAAGTTGAAGATGCAAAAATATCAATTCGTGCCGCCAGAAAAGACGCAAATTCAGAGATCAAAAATGTTGAAGATGCTTCTGAAGATATTAAAAAAAATGCTGAAATGGATGTTCAAGAACTCACCGATACGCACGTTAAGAAAGCCGATAACTTGTATGCTGTCAAAGAGCAAGAAATTCTTAAAATTTAATCTTTATAAATTTCAAGAGCTGTTATAAAAAGTTATCCTTTCTATAACTCTCCTTTTGATTCCTTTTATTTACCTTTGTCGCCATCAAAAAAGACTTTGTTTAAACCCTTTTTATGGAAAAAGCATTTATACAGGGATTAGCAACGTTTATCTCGCTCGGAATAATTAGTTTAATAGTATTTGTCATTCGTTGGATGAAATCCAAGTACAAGCCTAGCGGGTTTTGGAAAACCGTTGCACGACTCATTCTAAGAAATAGAATTATTATTCTCGTTGTAGTCCTACTAACAACTGGGTTCTTTTCCATGCAATGGAATAACATGCGCTTCACTTACACTGAGGCTAATCTACTGCCCGATGACCATCCTATCAATTTAGAATACAATCACTTTCTAGATATTTTTGGAGAAGAAGGTAATTTGATTGTGATTGGGGTCAAAGACAGCACTTTACTCACCGTTGAGAAACTGAATGCATGGAATGCGTTTTCTAAAAGTTTTGATGGACATCCTGATGTAGATGCCGTCATTGCGATAAAAGATTTGCAGAAACTTGTTAAAAATGAACGCAAAAAACAATTTGACTTCATTCCTTTTATAAAAGATTCTGTACAAACACAGTCCGAAGTAAATGTGTTAAAAAAAGCACTTTTCGAGGACTACCCTTTTTACGATAATATTCTTTTTAATAAAGAAACTGAAGCCATCCGTACAGCTATTTATTTAGATAAATCGATTGTCAATACCCCAGAGCGGAAAGCATTTATTGAAACTGTTTTATCTCCTAAAGTAAAATCCTTTGAAGAAGCTCATAATTTAGATGTCCGCGTTTCAGGGATGCCCTATGTAAGAACCCTAAATGCGCAAAATATTGTTGATGAAATAAGCATGTTTATTTTAGCAGCCATTTTAGTTACCTCGCTTATTTTCTTTTTCTTTTTTAGATCGTTTAGAGCCACTTTTATATCCATGTTTGTGGTAGTGGTTGGAGTGATGTGGACCTTTGGAATTTTAGGATTGTTACAGTACGAAATCACCGTGCTTACAGCCTTAATTCCACCTCTTATTATTGTGATTGGAATTCCAAATTGTATTTTTCTGATCAATAAATACCAGCACGAAGTTAACAAACACGGCAACAAAGCCAAGTCGCTTCAACGGGTTATCTCGAAGGTTGGAAATGCCACTTTGATGACCAATGTAACCACGGCTTCTGGCTTTGCAACTTTTATCATTACACAAAGTAAATTACTTACCGAATTTGGCATCGTCGCCTCTTTAAGTATCATTGCTATTTTTCTTCTATGCCTGTCAATCATACCCGTTATTTATAGCTTTATGCCAATCCCAAAAGAGAAGCATTTAGAGCATTTAAACAAACGATGGATCAACCGTCTTGGCGACTGGATCGAACATACGGTGAAGCATAAAAATATCACTATATATATCACAGCGATTCTCTTACTCATCATCAGTATCATTGGAATTTTTCAAATTGAAACTACTGGGAGTTTGATTGAAGACATGCCAAAAAAAGCAGAGTTTTATAAAGACATAGAGTTTTACGAAAGTGAATTTAACGGCGTCATGCCGCTTGAGATTTTAGTGGACACTAAACGCAAAAAAGGAGTTATGAAACTCTCCACTTTAAAACGCATGAGCGCATTGGAAGATTTGATTGTTGAAATCCCAGAACTCTCTAAACCCATCTCAATAGTAAGCTTGGTAAAGTATTCCAAACAAGCCTATTACAACGGAAACCCAAAGTATTATCAGTTGCCATCTGCACAAGAAAATAGTTTCATTTTATCCTATGCAAAAAACGCCTCTACGGATGTCGATTTGCTAAAAAACTTTGTGGACAGTACAGGTCGCTATGCTCGAATCACCACTTTTATGAAAGATGCAGGGATCGACAAAATGGAACGTATTGAAGAAGATCTTTTAACAAAAATTGACAAGCTGTTTCCTAAAAATCAGTACGAGATTTCTGTTACAGGAAAAGCCTACTTGTTTCAAAAAGGAACCAAGTATTTGGTCCGAAACTTAGTGTTGTCTTTAGCCTTGGCTATCTTTTTGATCTCGTTGTTTATGGCTTATATGTTTCGCTCGTTCCGAATGATTATCATTTCATTAATCCCAAATTTATTACCATTATTGGTGACCGCAGGAATGATGGGCTTTTTAGGCGTGCCTATAAAACCTTCCACCATATTGGTGTTTAGCATTGCATTTGGAATTTCGGTAGATGATACGATTCACTTTTTAGCCAAATACCGACAAGAATTATTAGCGAATCACTGGAAAATTAAAAAGTCGGTATTTGCAGCACTTCGAGAAACAGGAGTGAGCATGTTCTATACCTCTATCGTCTTGTTCTTTGGGTTTTCGGTGTTTATTACCTCTAGTTTTGGAGGTACAGTAGCCTTAGGCGCCTTGATTTCAGCGACCTTATTATTGGCTATGTTGGCAAACTTACTCTTGTTGCCATGTTTGTTGTTGTCATTAGAGCGCAGCATTGCAAACAAGAAAGTATTAAAAAAACCTGCTCTTAATATTATTCCTGAAGAAGAAGCATTTGAAGAAGACTAAATCATACACTGTTAATTTAGCTTAAAACTTTATATTTGCAGTAATAAAAATTGTACTTATGACTAGCAGCACTGTTGCACATTTACTCACTCAAGAACTCAAACATACAGATATCGAAGTCAAAGGATGGGTTCGAACATTTAGAGCCAATCGATTTATAGCTCTTAATGACGGATCTTGCCTTCAAAGCATTCAATGTGTGGTTGATTTTGAAAGCATGGATGAAACGTTGTTAAAACGTATTACAACAGGAGCCGCTGTACACATAAAAGGCGGTTTGGTTGAAAGTCAGGGAAAAGGACAGTCTGTAGAAGTTCAAGTGAGTTCTATTGAGATTTTAGGGGATGCAGATCCAGAAGAAGTTTCAAAAACTATTTTACAACCCAAACGGCATTCTTTAGAATTTTTAAGAGAACAAGCACATTTGCGTACCCGAACCAACACCTTTAGTGCGGTGATGCGACTCCGATCTTCACTCTCTTTTGCGGTTCACTCCTATTTTAATAAAAACGGATTTTACTATATGCACGCTCCGATTGTCACTGGAAGTGATGCCGAAGGTGCAGGCGAAATGTTTAGAGTTACTACTTTAGACCCAAAAAACCCACCACTGACCGATGAAGGTGAAGTGGATTACTCAAAAGACTTTTTTGGAAAAGAAACAAATCTGACCGTATCCGGGCAATTGGAAGCAGAAACATATGCGATGGCGCTTGGGAAAGTGTATACTTTTGGCCCTACATTTAGAGCTGAAAACTCGAACACTTCACGACATTTAGCAGAGTTTTGGATGATTGAACCCGAAGTCGCTTTTATGGACTTGGCCGGGAACATGGACCTTGCTGAAGATTTTATGAAGTATGTCATCAGTTATGTTTTAGAACACAACAAAGAAGATCTTGCCTTTTTAGAACAACGTTTAGAACAAGAAGATAAATCGAAACCTCAAAACGAGCGTGCGCCTATGCCACTCACTGAGAAACTTCGTTTTATTATTGATAACAATTTTAAGCGTGTCAGCTACACAGAAGCAATTGACATTTTAAGAAACTGTAAACCTAACAAAAAGAAGAAATTTAAATATATTATTGACGAATGGGGTGCCGATTTACAAAGTGAACATGAACGCTTTTTAGTAGAACAACATTTTAAATGTCCTGTGATTTTATTTGATTATCCTGCCAAAATTAAAGCCTTTTATATGCGCTTAAATGAAGATGGAAAAACAGTGAGAGCGATGGATATTTTATTCCCTGGAATTGGTGAAATCGTCGGTGGTTCGCAACGAGAAGAACGATTAGACGTCTTAAAAGCAAAAATGGCAGAACTTGACATCCCCGAAGAAGATCTTTGGTGGTATTTAGACTTAAGAAAATACGGAACAGCCACTCACTCTGGGTTTGGACTTGGTTTCGAACGCTTGGTGATGTTTGCTACTGGAATGGGTAACATTCGTGATGTGATCCCTTACCCTAGAACACCTTTAAATGCTGAGTTTTAAAGTTAAACGTGTTCATGTTTTTTGAAAACAATGTCGCTTAGTATCTATCTAACGTTTTTTTCTTATTTTTATAAAAATCCTGCAATTGCAGAACTCACTCAAAATTAAATGAAAATGAAAAAAAGAACCTTTGACTTAATTTTTATTATTTTTTCAACGTTGATATTGATAACATTATCAGAGTATGGGCTTTTGGAAAAGTATATGGCATTTTCATTAATTCCAATTTTAATTGCATATCAATTAGGACAATATTCTGAAAGAAAATTCAAGAAATAATTAATGCTCAAGCAATACCTACAATATAAATTATCACAAAAACTATCGCCTCAGCAAATTCAGTTGATGAAGCTGATACAGTTGCCTACCCAAGCTTTTGAGCAACGCATCAAACAAGAGCTCGAAGAAAACCCAGCACTCGAAAGTGGTAAAGATCAAGAAGAAACATATGAAGAGGTGTTTGATTCCAATGACAATGATATGGACAATGAGCAAATCAACGCGGACGATATCAATGTAGATGATTACCTGAGTGATGATGAAATTCCAGAATACAGACTTCAAGCCAATAATTACAGTGCCGATGATGAGCAAAAAACAATTCCTTTTGCTTCTGGAACATCTTTTACACAACATCTAATAGATCAACTCAATACTTTTCCTTTAGAGGAAACACACTATCAAATTGCGGAATTTCTAATTGGGAGTATCGACGATAGCGGCTATATCCGCCGTTCATTACTTGATATTATGGATGATTTGGCCTTTACTCAAAATACATATACGGACGAAAAAACTATTGAATCGGTCCTCAAAGTAGTACATCTCTTAGATCCTGCAGGTGTGGGTGCCCGAAACCTTCAGGAATGTTTGGTGCTTCAATTGCAGCGAAAAACACAAACGCCCAATACGGCACTCGCCAAAAAAATTATTGAACAGGGATTTGAGCAATTTACAAAAAAGCATTACCAAAAACTTCTACAAAAATTTAGTATTTCCGAATTACAACTTAAAGATGCCGTTTCTGAAATTGAACGTTTAAACCCAAAACCTGGAAGTTCTTATTCCAATAACGCTCGATCCGTTGAACACGTTGTGCCAGATTTTACTATCAAAATTACAGAAGGTGAGTTAGAGCTCAGTCTGAATGGTCGAAATGCCCCTGAATTGCACGTTTCGAAACCTTATAATGAAATGCTAAAAGGGTACAAAGCTTCCAAAGAAAAAACAAAGTCGCAGAAAGATGCAGTACAGTTTATCAAGCAAAAACTAGATGCTGCTAAATGGTTTATTGACGCTATAAAACAACGTCAACACACCTTATTTATCACCATGAGTACCATCATGCATTATCAAAAAAATTACTTTTTGTCAGGAGATGAACAGCAATTAAAACCTATGATTCTAAAAGATATTGCAGATAAAATAGAAATGGACATTTCGACCGTATCTCGTGTCGCAAATAGTAAATATGTTGACACTCCTTACGGCACAAAGTTGATTAAAGAATTTTTTAGCGAGTCCATGACCAATGATCAAGGAGAAGAAGTCTCCACCCGAGAAATTAAAAGCATCTTGGAAACTGTGATCGCAGAAGAAGACAAGAAAAAACCCCTGACTGACGAGAAATTAACCGTTATTTTAAAAGAAAAAGGCTACCTAATTGCCCGAAGAACCGTGGCTAAATACCGAGAACAATTAGACCTTCCTGTGGCACGACTTCGCAAACAACTTTAGCTTACACCTTCTTAATCACATTGGTGACGATCCCCCAAATTACAAAATCATTTTCTTCTGTGATTTTGATTGGTTGATAGTTTTTGTTCTCTGGCTGTAACCAAACCTCATCCTTTTCAACCTTAAGGCGTTTTACCGTAAATTCTCCATCTAAAAAACAAACTGCAATTTTATTGTTTTCTGGTGGAAGACTGCGGTCGATGACCAAAAGATCGTTGTCACTCAGCCCAGCATCAACCATGGATTGTCCACTGACTCGAGCAAAAAAAGTGGCCTCTTTGTTTTTGATAAGCTCATTATCTAGCGATAAACGTTCTTGTTTAAAGTCTTCAGCTGGCGATGGAAATCCTGCCGAGATCCCTGTGTCAAAATAGACCGCCCCTAAACTGTTAAAATTTTCAGGAGTAAAAAACGTAAGAGCTGTGTTTTGTTTTATGGACATTGAACTGTAATTATTTCTTTAAAATTGGTGGTGTATTTTGGTGACAAATGTTCTTGACGCATTTTCCACGTACGTTTTAAATCTTGATTCGCTAATTTTAATTTTGGAGCATCGTACTTTTTATTAATAAAATCGATGGTACGCATCAGCGGAAGATGCTTTGGGTTTTCCGACTCAAACAACTGCAATTGGTGGTTATCTGTTGGCACAATCCCCGTAAGAATTGCCCCAGCTTTTTTGTATTGAATTCCTTTTTTATAAATCGAG
>JABHDE010000041.1 GCA_018673215.1 Formosa sp.
TATTCCCATTACTGAAAACATCGGTTTGTTATGGCAGACATTGACTATCAAAACTTCTCATGAACACTTTATTTGTGTCCATTTTCGTCAAAAAATATTGATTCATATTGAGCGAATCCAAAGCAACAATCCCAGACCTGAAGGGAAAACCTTTGTGCTTTTTTTACCCGTCAACGAAATGCATGACTTGGGACTATTATTCATAAATTATGAACTTTTGAGTCGGGGATATCACACTATTTTGCTCGGAGAAAGCGTCCCAATTGAAGATCTCTACATCCTTAATGATCTTTATGAAGACATCACATATATTTCTTATTTCACTGTCAAACCAGACCATGAAGAGGTTCCCAAATACTTGGAACGTCTTTACGACAAAGTGATTAAAAATACTGCAAATACAATGCGATTAATTGGACAACGTTTTAAGGGTTATGATGAAGCACAACTTCCAAAGAAAATGACACTCTATAAATCCATAAAAAAAATAGTTAAAGATTTATAAAAAATACTTAGACACTGACTCAGATGTATTGGCTTTTGCGTATTTTTATACGCGAAATGAAAAAAACAATACAAATTATAGGTTCTGGGTTTTCATCCTTGTCTGCGGCCTGCTATTTAGCAAAATCCGGACACGCAGTATCTATCTATGAAAAAAATAGAACCACAGGTGGAAGGGCACGACAATTAAAGAAAGACGGATTCACTTTTGACATTGGACCTTCATGGTATTGGATGCCTGATGTATTTGATCAGTTTTTTGCAGATTTTGGTAAAAAAACTTCAGACTTCTACCAAATAGATAAGCTAAATCCCGCTTACAAAATATTTTTCGATGATGAAATCATAACCATCGGAGACTCTATGGGTAAAATCTGTGAGGAATTTGAACGTATCGAAAAAGGAAGTGGTAAAAAATTGAAAAAATTTATTGACAAAGCACAACGTAATTATGGAATTGCTGTTAATAAAATTCTTTATAATGCCCCTGGAATTTCGCCTTTAGAACTGGTTACAAAAGACACCATTAAGAGATTGGATCAGTTTTTTAAAACCATCAGTCAGGAGGTTCGAAAAAACTTTAGTAATCCAAAGTTAATTTCAACACTAGAATTCCCTTCCCTTTTTTTAGGGGCTAAACCAAGTAAAACCCCGTCATTTTTTAGTTTTATGAATTATGCCGATTTTGGTTTAGGCACATGGCATCCAAGAGGTGGTATGTATGAAATCATCAAGGCAATGGAAGCCTTAGCTTTGGAATTGGGTGTAAAAATATACACCAATCACCCTGTAGACAAGATAGTTGTTGAAAAGAATACTGTGAGTGGAATTGTCACCAAAAATGTTTTTATCGAATCTGATATCGTATTAAGTGGCGCTGATTATCACCACTCTGAAACCTTGTTAGACCCAGTTCACCGACAGCATTCCGAGGCCTATTGGGACAAAAAAGTATTTGCTCCATCCTCTTTGTTGTTTTATATTGGATTGGATAAAAAACTCAAAAATGTAGAACATCATAATTTGTTTTTTGATGCTGACTTTGAAAAACATGCCGAAGAGATTTATGACGATCCAAAATGGCCAAGTCATCCATTATTTTATGCCAATGTCCCTTCCAAAACAGACCCTTCAATGGCACCAGAAAGTTGTGAAGCCTTATTTATTTTGATGCCAATCGCTCCAAATATTGAGGATACTCCAGAACTCAGAAGCCACTATCTTGAAAAGATAATTGAAAGATTTGAAGAAAAAACTAAGCAATCAATTCAAAATAATATTATATTTAATAATTCCTTTTGTGTTGAAGATTTTAAATCAGAATATAATTCATACAAAGGAAATGCTTATGGAATGGCGATGACCTTATTACAAACGGCTTTTCTAAGACCAAAATTAAAGAGTAATAAGGTTAAAAATTTATATTTTACAGGACAATTAACCGTCCCTGGACCAGGAGTGCCCCCTTCTCTAATCTCAGGAAAAATAACCTCAGAGCTTATTCATAAAAACACTGAGTAAATGTTAAGAGTATTAGTTGAACTATTTAAAATTTAAGTCTATGAAGTCCATATTTGATATTGTATCACAAGACTGTAGTCGGATTATAACACAGACCTATAGTACCTCCTTTTCGATGGCCACAAAAATGCTGTCGAACTCCATTAGACAAGATATTTATAATATTTATGGCTTTGTTAGACTGGCTGATGAAATTGTAGATTCGTTTCATGACTACGATAAGGAAGCCTTGTTTGTTCAGTTTGAAGCAGATTTAGAATCGGCACTGGTTAACAAAATTAGCCTCAATCCTATTTTAAATGCCTTCCAACAAACCTATCACACCTATGCTATTGACAAAGACATGGTGGATGCTTTTATGAACTCCATGCGTCAAGATTTACACAAAACTGTCTATCACTCTGAAGAAGAATATAAAAACTATATTTATGGTTCTGCGGATGTGGTTGGACTGATGTGTTTAAAAGTCTTTGTAAAAGGAGATCATGAACGCTATGAAGCTCTAAAGCAAACAGCTATGGCTTTGGGTTCTGCATTTCAAAAAGTAAATTTCTTAAGAGATTTAAAAGCAGATCACGACGAATTAAATCGAACTTATTTCCCAAATACAGATTTGAATAATTTAGACGAAATCTCTAAACAAGCGATTATTGACGATATAGAAAAAGATTTTTCTGAAGGCCTAAAAGGAATTAAACAACTCCCTTTAGAAGCTAAATTTGGAGTTTTTATGGCTTACCGATATTACAATCAGCTGCTTATAAAACTAAAAACAACTCCAGCGCTCGAAATCAAAAGTACCCGGATTCGAGTCCCCGATTATAAAAAAGTAGAACTGCTCACCCGAAGCTATGTTAAATATCAACTCAATCTATTATAACCACTATTATGAATACATTTTTATGGATCCTCGTTTTTTTAGGCACTTTTTCGGCTATGGAATTTATGGCTTGGTTTACGCATAAATACATTATGCATGGTTTTTTATGGAGCCTGCACAAAGACCACCATCACAAAGACCACAAAAGCTGGTTTGAACGCAATGACGCCTTTTTTATTTTCTATGCCGTTGTGAGTATGACCTGCTTTTACTTTTGGAGTTACGAGGGCTTTTGGGCGGGACTTCCCATAGGCCTGGGAATTATGGCATATGGCGCGACTTATTTTATTGTGCATGATATTTTTATTCATCAAAGGTTTAAGTATTTTAGAAATGCTAATAATTGGTACGCAAAAGGGTTGAGACGTGCGCACAAAATTCATCACAAACATCTAGGAAAAGGCGATGGCGAATGTTTTGGAATGTTGTTTGTACCGTTCAAATACTTCAAACGCTAATTGATGAACACTCTCTATCTTTTATTAAACTTAGGGTCTGTTTCAGTGCCATTTTTGTACAGTTTTCATCCGAGACTAAAACTCCATAAACGGTTTTTATGGATTTTTATTTCTATCCTTTTAACGATGTTCATTTTCATTCCATGGGATGTAATTTTTACAATGAGTGGAATCTGGGGGTTTAATGATACTTACTTTTTAGGATGTAAATTCTTAAGCCTTCCTATCGAAGAATGGTTGTTTTTTATTTGTATCCCCTTTGCTTGTGTGTTTACGCATTATGCACTCCTCCTCTATTTTCCCAATTTAAAAGTCAATAAGACTACCGCAAAAAAAATCAGTATCGTTCTTATACTTTTGTTGTTCATCCTTGCTGTTGTCAATTATGACAAATGGTACACAGTCATAAATTTCGGATTGGCGATTCCGTTAACCTTACTTGTGTATAAATATAACACCCTTTTACTACAACAGTTTTTCTTGACTTTTTTGGTGATGCTGATTCCATTTTTTATTGTGAACGGTATCTTAACTGGGAGCTTTATCGAAGACCAAGTGGTTTGGTATAATAATGCCGAAAACTTAGGTATTCGCATGGCGACTATACCTGTTGAAGACAGTATTTATGCCTATTCCATGATTTTATGTAATTTATTTTTGACAGAACTTTTTGTGAATAAATATTACAAAACAAGTGAAATCTAATTATAAATACGTTCTCTTAGGTATTGCTGGAGTTCTAATGATGACCTTAGTGCTGATATTTGGACTTAGAGCTCTTGTTGTTTCCATAGCCAATCAACGGACCTGCGAATGGGCAAATATTGACAATATCGAATTAAATGCAAAAATAGACATCCCTTCTATCATTGATTCTGATTGTGTGTATTTAGAATCAATCAACACAAAGAAGGCGTACTTTGAATTTAACTTAAATGATTTTGACGCTGATCATTATATTGAGGTGAATAAACTGAAGACACTCGACTCTAAACACATAGGCGTTGATTTTTTAAATTTTAATAGAGATTCCTTAAAACTTGACAGGCTTTACTATAAATCAAGAAACGGCAAAAAATCAAATTCTTATGTGTTGTTTGATAAAGTCAAAGGGCAAATTTGGGTGTCTATTCAGTACGCTGATTAATAAGCATAAAGATTTTTTGATGTGTTTTTATGAAAGATAATATACTTAAATTGACTTACCTTAATTTCTTTAAACTTAACACTCTTTAGACTCTTTTCTATTCTCTGCTATCTATTTTTATTTTCAGATCAACAGATTGCATAAAAAAACGAAACCTTTCATATATTAAAAAAGGTTTCGTTTTAATTTTTATCGAAAGTTGCTAAATAACTTTCGGAATACTAAGACGAATTATGTCAATTCTTAGGCATTTTGTTTTTTAATCAGATTCAATGCAGAACCTTCGTTATACCACTCAATTTGAGAATCGTTATAGGTGTGGTTTGCAATGATAACATCCTTAGAACCATCTGCATGATTAGCGTGAATGGTTAGAGGTTTTCCTGGTGCAAATGCATTTAAATCTACAAAATCAAAGGTGTCATCTTCTTGAATCAAATCGTAATCCGATTCAGTATCAAACGTTAACCCTAACATTCCTTGCTTTTTAAGGTTGGTTTCGTGGATACGTGCAAATGACTTTACAAGCACTGCAGCCACTCCAAGGTGACGAGGCTCCATCGCCGCATGCTCTCTTGAAGAACCTTCACCATAATTATGATCTCCTACCACAATTGATTTTACATTCGCTGCTTTATAGGCTCTAGCCGTTGAAGGTACTGCATCATACTCACCATTTAACTGATTTTTTACAAAATTAGTTTTCATATTGTATGCATTTACAGCCCCAATTAAACAGTTGTTTGAAATATTATCTAAGTGCCCTCTAAAACGCAACCAAGGTCCCGCCATTGAAATATGATCGGTCGTACATTTCCCATGTGCTTTAATTAACAATTTTGCTGCGTCAATTGTATTGCCAATTGGCTCAAAGGGGTCTAACAATTGTAATCTTTCAGATTCTGGACTCACTTTGATCACAACTCCACTTCCATCTTCTTCGGGAGCAAGATATCCATCGTCCTTTACTTCAAAGCCTTTTGGAGGTAACTCCCAACCTGTTGGCTCATCTAACATCACTTCTTCGCCTTGATTATTAATTAGACTATCTTTCATGGGATTAAAATCTAAACGACCAGCAATAGTAATTGCAGCGACCATTTCTGGTGACGCAACAAACGCATGTGTATTTGGATTTCCATCTGCACGTTTTGCAAAGTTTCTATTGAAAGAATGAATAATAGAATTTTTAGGAGCATTTTTTGGATCTTCATACCGTGCCCATTGCCCAATACAAGGGCCACAAGCATTGGTAAAAATCTTTGCATCTAATTGTTCGAAAACACTTAAGATACCGTCTCTATCTGCTGTATAACGTACTTTTTCAGAACCTGGATTGATTCCAAATTCAGCTTTGATACCTAAACCTTTGTCTAAGGCTTGTTGTGCTATAGAAGCTGCTCTTGATAAATCTTCGTATGAAGAGTTTGTACAAGATCCAATCAATCCCCATTCAACTTTTAAAGGCCATTCGTTTTTAGTTGCAATCTCCTTCATATCTGATCCTGCTTTTGTAGATAAATCTGGTGTAAAAGGACCGTTTAGTAAAGGACTTAACTCTGATAAATTAATTTCAATGACTTGATCAAAATAATGCTCTGGATTTGCATACACTTCCGCATCTCCAGTTAAATGTTCTTTGACTAAATTTGCCGCATCGGCAACATCTGCTCTATCAGTAGCGCGCAAATAACGCTCCATTGATTCATCGTACCCAAAAGTAGAAGTGGTTGCTCCTATTTCGGCACCCATATTACAAATGGTTCCTTTTCCTGTACACGACATT
The DNA here is from genome assembly GCA_018673215.1 of Formosa sp. Classification (GTDB taxonomy): domain Bacteria; phylum Bacteroidota; class Bacteroidia; order Flavobacteriales; family Flavobacteriaceae; genus Hel1-33-131. Next base: position 6,297 of record JABHDE010000041.1, read on the forward strand.
CCGATAGCACCTTCACCAAAATATTCTACTACAGCTCCAGTCCCTCCTTTTGCAGAAACAATTCCTGCTACTTTTAAAATGACATCTTTGGGCGCGGTCCAACCAGAAAGTTTTCCGGTCAATTTGACACCGATTAATTTTGGGAATTTCAATTCCCATGCCATTCCAGCCATCACATCTACAGCATCAGCACCACCAACTCCGATGGCAATCATTCCCAATCCACCCGCATTTACAGTATGTGAATCGGTTCCAATCATCATTCCACCAGGGAAAGCATAATTTTCTAAGACAACTTGGTGAATTATTCCAGCACCTGGCTTCCAAAATCCTAATCCATACTTATTGGATACTGATTCCAAAAAGTTAAAAACTTCGTTGCTAGTATTTAAAGCACTTTGTAAATCAGTTCCAGCTCCGTTTTTGGCTTGTATCAAGTGATCACAATGTGTAGTAGTAGGCACCGCGACTTTACTTTTTCCTGCTTGCATAAATTGCAACAACGCCATTTGAGCTGTTGCATCTTGTAAAGCAATTCTATCTGGAGCAAAGTCTACGTAATCTTTACCTCGCTCATATGCTTTTGCAGCATTGTCGTCCCAAAGGTGACTGTAAAGAATTTTTTCTGAGAGTGTAAGTGGACGTCCAACAAGTTGACGTGCTTTTTCAATACGTCCCGGCATTTGTCGGTACACTTCTTTGATAACATTTATATCGAAAGCCATAATCTGTATAATTTTATTGCGTAATAATCGCTCGTAAAAGTACGAATTAAATAAAATTATATTCAATTAAAAAGTGAATAAGACGTGTTTATATCTAGAATTTAATTAAACGTAAACTTCTCTTTTAAAAAATAAATTATTATTAATATTAATGGGTTAAATCAATTAAAAATTTAAAAAATATAATATTAAAATAAACTTTCAATAATGGACTCTATTGAAATACCATCAGCTTCAGCCTTATAATTCTTGATTATTCTGTGACGAAGAATACTGATTGCAACGGCCTGAACATCCTCAATGTCTGGCGATAATTTTCCGTTGATCACTGCATAAGATTTGGCGGCTAAAATTAGATTTTGGGAGGCTCTAGGACCTGCTCCCCAATCCACATATTGCTTAATTATCGAAATTGCTTCCGAGGCGTTTGGTCGGGTTTTACCCACCATACTAACCGCATATTCAATAACGTTATCCGCAACAGGTATTTTACGGATAAGCGCTTGAAACTCTAAAATTTCGGAAGCAGAATAAATAACCTCAACTTCAGATTGTGGACTTACTGTTGTTAACTTTACGACTTGTACTTCTTCTTCAAAACTTGGATATGTAAGGTTAATTGAAAACATAAAACGATCCAACTGCGCTTCTGGCAAAGGATAAGTACCTTCTTGTTCTATTGGGTTTTGAGTAGCAAGTACAAAATATGGTGCCTCCAATTTATGATGATGTCCCGCTATAGTAACCGACCGTTCTTGCATGGCTTCTAAAAGTGCTGCTTGTGTTTTTGGTGGAGTTCTGTTGATTTCATCGGCTAATATGATATTTGAAAATATCGGACCTTTGATAAATTTGAACTGACGATCTTTGTCTAAAATTTCACTCCCTAAAATATCACTGGGCATAAGATCTGGAGTAAACTGAATACGTTTAAAATCCAATCCCAAAGCTTTGGAAATTGTGTTAACCATTAAGGTCTTTGCGAGTCCAGGAACTCCAACTAGTAACGAATGGCCACCAGAAAATATTGAGATTAAAATTTGTTCTATAACTGCATCTTGCCCTACAATGACTTTGGAGATTTCTTTCTTTAGAGTCTCATACTTCTTAAGGTGTTGTTTTAGTAATGCAACATCTGACATGGCTTAGTTAATTTTAAACCAGTTACTATTAAAGTCACAGCTACGTAATTCCCCATTAATTTTAATGTAAGTATCCATAATTTTTTCTTCTTGCCACTTCTCTATCGCGTTCAATTGTTTTTCTTGCAGTGCAAGTGCTTTAATTTTTAAGTAATCTTGAGCAAAGTTAGCTTCGTGCTCATCAACACGTGCAGTGACTGTCAAAATCTTAAACTTTATTGGATGCACACGATCTTGATCCTTAAGTACTGGACTTACCTCGTTGTCTTTCAGGTTTTGGATTTGAGAATATAATTCAGGGTCCATTTTAGTGAGTTCAAAATTATAATCTTGTGTTTCAGGGTTTCTAAGTTGACCCCCGTCAAATTTAGTTTCTTCTTCGTCACTTGCTTCTATTGCTGCTTCCGCAAAAGTAATTTCACCATCGACTATGCTTTGTCTTACTTTTTCTAGTTTCTCTTTTGCTTCTTTGATGGCTGCTTGAGTTACTTTTGGAATTAATAGTATGTGTCTGACATCAAATTCTTGACCTCTAATTTTTTCCAGTTGAATGATGTGATAGCCAAAATCCGTTTTAAAAGGCTTGGACACTTCACCTTCCTGTAAGGAAAATGCAACTTCTCTAAATTCTTTCACCATTAGCGGACGTTTCCTGTTAAGTGTAAATTTTCCACCGGTACGTTTCGATCCAGGGTCTTCAGTGTACAATACCGCTTTTGTAGTAAAACTAGCTCCATTATCCAAGACATCAGCTCTAAACTCGTTTAAACGTTTAATGACCTTATCTATCTCTTCTTGAGTTGTTTCTGGAACAACAACAATTTGAGCAACTCGCATTTCAGTACCAAACTGTGGACGTTCATCTTCGGCAATTTTATTAAAAAACTGACGGACTTCGTCTGGAGTTACTTCAATTTCTTCAACGATACTTTGTTGCATCATGGATGCCATTTTACCGTTCTTATTGAGCTCAAACATTTCATCTCGAAGTTCTTTTTCAGATGATTTTTTGTAGTAAGCAATCAATTTCTCCATAGAACCGATTTGCTCTGCAAATCCTTCTAATTGTTGATCAACATAAGACCTAACCTCTGCATCATTGACCTCAAGACTGTCTTGGATGGCATGATGGATATAGAGTTTGTCTTCCAAAAGTTTCCCAAAAAGCTGGCAACGAGTAATATCTTCTGTGGAAATCCCTCCTGCTTCAAGTTGAGTAAATTGCCTGTCTATATCAGAATCTAAAATAACAAAGTCACCGATCACAGCTGCTACACCATCTAGTTTAACACGTTGAACAGTATCGTTAACGGTCTCTTTTGGCGCTTCAACCTCAACAGTTTCTTCAATGATTTCTTGCGAAAAAGATGAAAGGCTTATCAATAAACAAAACCCTAGTACGTAATACTTAGTTATAAATTTCAAATTTTTTATTTTTAATTGCATCATTAACTATGTCACTTTTTAGTTGCTTGATGAGTTTTAATTTTCGATTATTAATGATAATTTGCTTTAAGGTTGGCATCACATATTCCATTGGTGCTTGGTTTCCTCGTTCTAAAACTTCATTAATTTGCATCAAATATAACCCTAAAGAATCTTTGAGCTGTATAAAATTTGGTTTTTTTAACAGTACTTTATTAAAACCTAATTGTAAAGGTTTAATTTTAGAAATAGCTTGTTCGGATTTTATCCAAATTGAGTCTTTTAGGTAAAATGAGTTGAATTGAATGGCTATAGAATCTAAACGTATTTGGTCTTCAGCATTGAAACGCTTGAACCGTTTTTTGACTTCTTCTAAATTTGATAGCTTTAAATTAACATTCACATATCTCATTTTCAAGAGATCTTCTTTTAAAACAAAAAGCTGCTTATTGCTTGAATATACATCCTCTAATTCTTGGTTTGAAATGGAAGTATCTAAGTTTTTATTTACCAAAGCTTCTACATAAGCAGAGGTGTAAAGATCACTCTTGTATTGTTGAACGAGCTGCTCAAACTCCGTTTGTGTTTCATTTGTAAGATTTAGGTTTGCACCATCAATAAGGAGTTGGGTGGTGGCCCAATTATTAATGATATTTTGAACGTAAATAATACTATCTGCTTCTGACTGATCTTTTACAAAACTAAAATCGATGTCTGATTCATACAAAAAAGCATCGTTGACTCTTGCCAAAGGTTTTTTCTCTGTGGAAGAAGACCTTAAATTACAGGCCGCCAATGTCACAAAAGATAATATTAATAGTTTGTTGAAGTAATTCAAAATTAATTAGAAATTAATGCCTTGACCTTTGCAAGTACGTCTTGATTGATATCCACCTTAAATTTGGTGCGTAATTCTTCTATCCACTCAGATTCTAACGCTGTCTGATAATCTGCAACCAGTTGTCCTTTTGCCTCCTCATAGGTTTTTAGAGACTTTGGTTTCAAAGCTTTTACATTGACTACATAATAGTTTGCATTTTCATTAATCAGCTTTGAAAGTCCAGTTTCAAAATCAATGGTTTTGGGGAGTATTGGATTTCCTAATTCTAGTTCACCACTTGAAAAAATAACATTTTGCTGCTCTTTGTTAAGTAGGTCATCTATCATTTTATTAGACTTGTTTTTAGCCCAATACTTTCGAACCTTTTTAACGTATTTTGCCTTGCTTGAACGCGCTACAGAGCCCACAATTCTATCAGGCCAAACATAGTTCTGTTTGTTTACATTATAAAATTCTTGTAAGCCTATAGAATCGTTTTTTGCACCTTCCCAAATTTTGTCTTGCATCAACTCAAATAACAACAAACCTTCTCTATATTCATTTAGAATGTGCGCAAACTCTTCATTTTCGTTTTCTAAATTTTCTTCTTTATAACGAAATAAGGATTGCTCCAAAAAGGAAGCATATTGTTTTTTGACAACCACAGATGTTGACCACGTTTTCTTAACAAATCTTTGATTTTTATTGAGGAACTGTAAAAAGTCTTGATATGTGAATGTTTTATTTTTAACATACAAAAGTGGTTGATTGTTGTCAAAATTTTTCGGTAATTCCCAACTTCCATTTGGTTCGTTGTAGGTGAGATTGGATTCGAAATTCGGAAGCTTATAGTTTGGATTTTCAATTTGGTATTCAGACATTAATTGCTCCAACATTTTTGCTTTTACAAGTTGTGAACGCGAATCTTTTCCAACTTTATTTTTCAGTTCTTGTTGCAGATCTTCAAAAGGTTGCACTGGTTTTTTAGTAATATATTTTAATATGTGCCATCCAAATTGTGTTTGGATTGGTTTTGAAATAGAATTGGAAGAGCTGAGTTCAAAAGCGGTAGTTTCAAAAATTTCAGAATTTATCTGTCCTGAGTTAAATGGTTTGAGTTCACCACCACGCATTGAGCTGCTTTTGTCGTCTGAAAATTGTTTTGCAAGTTCTCCAAAATCTTCTCCTTGAAGAATCAGACGGTGTAATTCTTGAATGCGATCTTTGGCAACGACACTGCTGTCTTTTTGTGTATTTGCTATCATAATGTGAGCCACAGTCACCTGACCTCTTGACTTTCGTTTCTCCAAAACTTTTACCACATGAAATCCAAATCTGGTTCGAAACGGTTGTGAGACAGTCCCTACTTGAGTTTCATAAGCCGCCGATTCAAAATTATAGACCATTTTAAAAGCAGAAAAATAACCTAAATCTTCTACAAAAACAGATTTGCCATTGTGGAGATCCTTTTTTACAGACTCAAAACCTTCATTGATAAAACGTTGTCTGTAATCTTCAATTTTAGAAAATGCAGCTAATGTATCTGTTTCAACCTCGTCCAACAAGACTAGCACATGTTGCGCTTTCACTTCGTTTTCTGTTCGCGCATAAGCTTCACGAACTAAATCATCCGTCACATTTTTATCAGTTAAATACGACTGAGTTAATTGATTTTTATAGGATTTGAATTCATTTAAATAAGCAGGATCTTTATCGTATTTCAGTGCTTTTGCTTCGGCTAATTTTAATTTATAATTTACAAATAACTCTAAGTAAGAGTCAACTTCTTTCTGAGAGTTATCTTGAACCAAGTTCAAGTTTTTATTGTAAACCCTTAAAAATTCAGTTGCAGAAATAGGTTCTTCTGAAATCTTGAGCAGAACGTCTTTATCTGTTATTTGAGCATTTGATAAGAATAGTGAAAAGCAGGCAGTACTAAGAAATAGGAACGTTTTATTCATTTTATTAATTTTTATGAAAATCAAAAATACTAATTATAAGGGAGAATACAAACGTGTATTCTTTGTGCAAAAAAAAACTCAGAACCTATAATTATTATCTCGAATAGTTAGGAGCTTCTTTTGTAATCATAACGTTATGAGGGTGGCTTTCGCTGATTCCTGAGGAAGTGATTTTCACGAATTTACCGGTATCCTTAAGGGTTTGAATGTCTTTCGCGCCACAATAGCCCATACCTGCTCTGACCCCTCCAATAAATTGATGAATACTTTCATACAAATCTCCTTTATAAGGCACACGACCTACAATTCCTTCGGGAACTAATTTTTTGATGTCATCCTCAACATCTTGAAAATAACGATCTTTACTGCCTTCTTTCATTGCTTCAACGGACCCCATACCTCTGTATGATTTGAATTTTCGACCTTCATAAATGATGGTTTCACCTGGAGATTCTTTAGTACCCGCTAAAAGTGATCCTAACATTACACAGTCAGCACCAGCAGCAATGGCTTTTGGGATATCTCCTGTATATCGAATCCCTCCATCTGCAATGACTGGCACTCCCGATCCTTTGAGGGCAGCTGCAACTTCTAGGACAGCTGAAAATTGTGGAAACCCTACACCTGCAACAACACGTGTCGTGCATATAGATCCTGGACCAATTCCAACTTTAACAGCATCTGCACCTGCTTCTACTAAATATTTAGCAGCTTCTGCTGTGGCTATATTTCCAACCACAACATCAAGATCTGGGAATTTTGACTTAATCGACTTTAAAACATCTACAACGCCTTTGGTATGTCCGTGAGCTGTATCTATAATAACCGCATCAACGCCAGATTTAACCAAGGCGGCGGTACGTTCCACAGCATCATGAGTAACACCAATAGCTGCAGCAACTCTCAACCTACCAAAGCTGTCCTTATTAGAAATTGGCTTCTGGGTTAACTTTGTTATATCTCGGAAAGTAATGAGGCCAACTAATTTAAAGTCAGCATCTACGACAGGTAGTTTTTCAATTTTATTCTTTTGCAAAATAACCTCGGCTTGTTGTAAAGAAGTCCCTTCAGAAGTGGTAACCAATCCATCAGTAGTCATAATTTCTGTAATGGGACGGGCACTTTCTTTTTCGAACCTTAAATCCCTGTTGGTTACAATTCCTTTTAAGTAGCCGTCGTTGTCTATAATAGGAATTCCACCAATACTGTGTTCCTTCATGCTCATTTGAGCATCCTTAACCGTGGCATCTAATGGCAAAGTGACTGGATCGATAATCATTCCACTTTCGGCACGTTTTACTTTACGAACCTTGATGGCTTGTTGCTCGATTGTCATGTTTTTGTGTAACACCCCAATACCTCCTTCGCGAGCCATGGCAATGGCCATTTTACTCTCAGTTACGGTATCCATTGCAGCTGAACTGATCGGAACATTCAACGAAATATTTCTGGAAAATTTAGATATAATACTTACATCGCGTGGAAGTATTTCAGAATAGGCTGGAATTAAAAGTACGTCGTCATAAGTAAGACCTTCGCCGACAATTTTGGATAGATGTGCATTCATAGCAAATAGCTTATAATTGCATGCAAATTTAAGATTTTTTTTAGTTCAATAGGGCATAATACTCTATTATTTATCAAAAACCCTGAATTCTCATAGGATTTGACATGAAACAGTTCAAATATATCGTTGCTTTTGATTTATTAATTTTTTTTTGATGCCTAAAGACTTGAATATCAATAATTTAATATTTTTATTTTTATTTATTCTAAATAAGCTTTGTAGAACTAAAATTCATTTGTAACTTTGCGGCTGAAATTAAACCTTATTTTTAATCAGTCTAAATAAAATGAATAATTTACTAAAAATAACCTTACTAGGAATTGGCATATTAAACGCCCAAGAATCTACCAAACCAATCGATTCTATTCAAAATCTGGAACCTGTTTTCATCAACTCACAAGTGATCTTTGGAAGCAAATATGAAGCTAAAAACAGAACAGGATCCTCATTTTATCTTTCACCAGAAGAATTAGAAAAATTCTCTTACTCAGATATAAACAGAGTCCTAAAATCAGTGCCAGGTGTGAATATTTATGAAGAGGATGGTTTTGGATTGCGTCCAAACATCAGTCTACGTGGAACTTCTCCAGAGCGAAGTGCAAAAATATCCATCATGGAAGATGGAGTCTTAATTGCACCGGCACCCTACAGTGCACCAGCAGCTTATTATTTTCCTTCTGTTGCAAGAATGCAAGCTGTTGAAATTTTAAAAGGAAGCAGTCAAATACAGTATGGTCCGTTTACAACTGGAGGGGCTCTTAATTTGGTAAGCACTCAAATTCCAAACAGTTTTGGAGGGGGCATAAAATCAAGTTATGGTAGTTTTAACTCCAGTCAAACACATTTAAAAATTGGAGACTCAAAGACCTATCTAGGATATTCGTTGGAGTATCTAAATAATAATTCTGATGGCTTCAAAAATTTACCTAATGGAGACAATACAGGCTTTGACAAAAATGATGTGGTAGCCAAATTTAGAGTTCAAAATAAAGAGGATGCAAAATTCAATCAATCGCTTGAATTTAAATTTCAGTATTCAGACGAAACTTCTAATGAAACGTATCTAGGTTTAACCACTCAAGATTTTGAGACCAAACCTTTCGATCGCTATGCAGCATCCCAAAAAGATAAAATGACAAATGAACACCTTCAGTTTATGGTGACTCATAAAATTGACGTGTCTAAGTTCTTACAAATTACGAGCAACGTATATCAAAACAATTTTTCACGAAATTGGTACAAGCTAAATGATGTGGTATTTGGGGGTGATAAAGTGGAGATTTCTAAAATATTAGAGGCTCCTCAAGACTACCCTAACTACATGGATATTATTAATGGGACTTCCAATTCTGATGCTAATGCATTTGTCCTTAAAGCAAACAACAGAAGTTATGTATCTAAAGGAGTTCAAACAAAATTAGATTTCCATTGGAACAATGCAGATGTGTTTCATGATCTTGAAGTTGGATTGCGTTACCATTATGATGAAGAAGATCGTTTTCAATGGAAAGACGGCTATAGTATGACGAATGGCCAAATGAATCTAACTTCAGCAGGAGCGCCAGGAAGTGATGCTAATCGCATTAGTAAAGCGACTGCTTTTGCAGGATCCATTTTGTATAAATTAAAATTTAATAAGATCACTATAACTCCTGGAATGCGTTATGAAGACATCGTATTAGAAAGAGATAATTTCGGATCTGATGACCCTAATCGAACTGGAGCCGACCTTTCTAGCAGAAAAAATAAAGTCTCTGTTTTTATTCCTGGAATAGGGTTCAACTATAAATTTAATAATTCGACTTCGGTATTTGGTGGGGTACATAAAGGCTTTTCACCTCCCGGAAATACAGTAGGCCAAGAATCTGAAGAAAGTATCAATTACGAGTTAGGATCGAGGTTCAACGTTAAAGGATTGCGTGGAGAAGTCGTTGGATTTTATAATGATTATAGCAATTTATTGGGAAGTGACTTAGCAGCTTCTGGAGGCACAGGATCATTAGAACAATTTAATGCTGGAGAAGTTAGCGTAAAAGGAATTGAATTACTCTTAAATTATGACCTAATGCAAAAAAATACGGCTTATGCCTTACCTATTACTTTTGGATATACATTTACAGATGCAACATTTTTAAATAGCTTTGGAAGTGATGATGGATTGTGGGGTGAAGTTCAAAGTGGTGACGAGTTACCTTACATAGCCAAACATCAATTTAATACTTCTATATCTTTAGAGCATGCAAAGTTTGAGCTTAACTTGAGTGGTCGTTTGAATGGCGCCTTTAAAACTGAGGCGAGTGCAGATTCAGTAAACGCCACTAACGGCATTACGTCCAACTTTATCATTGATTTTGTTGGAAAATACCATGTCTCGAAAACACTTAGTTTATCAGCTAAAATTATCAATGTTTTAGATGAAACCTATGCCGTTGCTAAAGTACCTGCTGGATTACGTCCTGGACATCCTTTTGGAATCTATGGAGGTCTAAATTTTAGGTTCTAAACGAAAAGAATTAAAAACTTCAAAAAGCTGTCTAAAAAGTTATAAATCTGTCATTCTGAATTTATTCAGAATCTGAAACGAGCTTGTCCACCGACAAGCTGGCTCAGATTGACAAAACAAACCTTTTTAGATAACTTTTTTTAATGATAGATCGAAAATATTTTTGTGGCTTCGTTATAGGCACTTTCAAAACTAAGGGCATTCAAATTAGTGAAGGCCTTTTGTGCTGTAAAATAAGAGAGTAACTTTTCTGTTGGCATGTTACCAGTCAGGTCGTCTTTGGCCATTGGGCAGCCACCAAAACCTTGAATTGCACCATCAAACCTCAAACAACCCGCCTTGAAAGCAGCATCCACTTTGAAATGCCAATGTAAAGGATTGGTGTGTAGATGTGCTCCAAATTCGATATGTGGATACGCTGGGATTAAATTTGAAAATAAATAGGAAATACTTTCTGGAGTAGAACTGCCAATTGTATCACTTAACGACAAAATTTCGACGCCCATATTATGCAAGCGTTCCGTCCATTTGGCAACGATATCAACATTCCAAGGATCACCATAGGGATTCCCAAAAGCCATAGATATATATACAACAACACGTTTGTTGTTGATGTGTGCTATTTCTAAAATCTCTTGTAAGGTCTGGATGGATTGTGCAATTGTTTTATGCGTATTTCGCATTTGGAAATTTTCAGAGATTGAAAAAGGATAGCCTAAATAATCAATTTCTTTATGGGACGCAGCGGCCAATGCACCTCTTGAGTTCGCTACAATAGCCAGTAATTTACTGGAAGTGGTACTGAGATCTAACTGGGCTAAAACTTCTGCTGTGTCTGCCATTTGAGGAATGGCTTTAGGAGACACAAAACTCCCAAAATCAATGGTATCAAAACCTACACGCAACAATGACTGAAGATACTGAACTTTTTGAGCTGTTGGAATAAATGCCTTTATGCCTTGCATGGCATCTCGTGGGCATTCTATTATTTTTAGTTGTGGTAGCATCCAATTAAATCAGACTCTAAAATTACCATTATTTTTTGAAACTAAGCGTTGGAATGAAACTAAGTCCTAACTCTTTTAGAGTCGGGAGTTTTATGATTAAAGATAATTTGACTTAAATCCTTCACCACTCTGAAGGTACGTTCAAGACCGTATTTGGAAGCTCCATAAATTCGAGGGTGATGAATGATGGGAACTTCTTTAATTCTTGCACCACTGATATGTGCATTAAGTGCCATAAATCGATGCAGCTCGCCATGCAGTGGAATTTCTTTGGCAGTTTTGGAGGTCATTACTTTTAATGCACAGCCCGAATCTCTAATTTGGAGTTGCGTGGTTATTCTAATAATAAAATTTGCAATTTTAGAGGGCATTGTTTTAAGGGAAGGATCTTGTCTGTTTTGGCGAAAACCAATGACCATATCCCAACCTTCATTTTGGAGGAGATCTAACATTTTTGGAATATCCGATGGATCATTTTGAAGGTCGCCATCCATGGTGACAATATAATGTCCTCGAGCCCTTTGTATCCCCGCAGCAAGTGCTGAACTTTGACCTTTATGGTGCTCAAAAGCTATAAGACTCGTACAGTGATTTGCCTCTGACTTAATGACTTCACAGCTTGCATCTGATGAAAAATCGTCTATAAAAATAAGTTCATAACTATATTTATACAGATTATTTTCAATAGAAGAAATCAATAATTTAATATTGTCTTCTTCATTAAATACAGGAATGACAACGGAAACTAATGGGTGTGATTGCATTACTTAATAATATTTAATATCTAAATATATCAATAAATAAAATCACAAGATTAATATTTATAGTGAAATCAATAATTACTTAATAGTCAGGACAACCAAAACAATTATAATTGTTTAGGAAATCATAGCTTATTGAAAGCTCATATACTCCACCCGTTCGTCCAATTTCTGTGACATTGAAATCATAAGAATATCCAAAACGAAAACCCTCCCAATCCATACCAACAAATGTATTAATTGAGGTTAAGAAATGACTATTTGGATCTGTTTTGATAGGGTTTGTTGCAGCCAAAAGCCCGAATGAAAAACGATCCATTTCATATTTTGCACCTAAATCGAAACGATTATAAGCCCCTTGCATCATTCCATTGGCCAGTACAAAAAGTTTATTATCATTTTTATAATCTCCAAAAGGGATATTTAGCGACCCATGAATTGACATAAACATATCTAGTTTATCTTGACCTTCCATTTCCATAGAAATATTAGGATTGTTAAGGTGTTTAACCGTAAAACCGACCCATGAATTTTCAGAATTGAACAATACCGATGCACTAAAGTCTATAAATCGTACGGAGTCATTTAAATTTATTGGATCAATACTATTTACATTAATAATTCCACTAAAAATATTGATTTGATCTTCCAAAACGAGGTTTTGAAAACCAAAATCTTTAGCGCCATACCCAACAGAGATGCTTGGCCGTACGTTCCATTCCTCTGAGATTGGAAATTGATACGCATAATTTAGGTTTACTTGAGTAAAGTTGTATCGAGTGGTGGTTTCTTTATGATTTAAAACACTAATCCCAATCCCACTATTAACTTCCTCAAACCAGTTATCAACAAAAGCGAATTGCGTATTAATACTAAAATTAAGCCCTGGCCATTGAACCCGATGAATTATACCAGCTCGTGTAGATTGTTTCGCTCCTGTAAAACTGGAACTCAAGGTTTCTGGAACCATAAAAAATTGGGTGTGAATGGGGTCTTGAGCCATTCCCTTGATTTGACTTACCAATAAGATTAATATTATTATTCTTTTCATCTGTTATTTTATAAGAGTTATTGGTCCATTAATATCGATCACTTTCCCATTCCATGATTCGGCTTTAACCACTAAAATATAATTCCCGTTCTCTGCAGGTTTACCTTCAATTGTTCCATCCCAACCATAGATATCTCCATCACTACTTTCAGAATAAATCAGCGATCCGAATGTATCGTAGATACTCATTTGAACAAATTCCATACAATTAAACACAGGTCTTATGGTATCATTTATCGTATCTACGTTAGGGGTAAAAGCATTAGGCAAGATAATCTCGTAGCCTTTTGTAATTATAATTTCTTTTATAAATTCATAAGAACATCCGTAAGGATAGTTGACGGTTTGGGTAATGTAATAGGTGCCAGGAATGGTATATATATGTGTAGGATTTTCCTCGCTAGAAATAAATCCGTCACCAAAACTCCAATCAACACTAATGTAATCCCCGGATGCAAGGTTTGTAAATTGTATGAGATCATCAACACTAAAAATATTACAAGTGTTGTTTGTGAATGAATCATATGAAAAATCTGGATAACCTAGCTCTGCCAAATCTACTTCAAATGTTGTTTGAAACTCGCAACCTAGCGCGTCCACGACATCAATAATTACAGTACCTTCTTGAGAAGTTGTCATAGTTTCTCCATTGGTTCCAGATATTACGCCATTGGACCAAGTGATATCATATGGTGGAACCCCACCAGAAACTTGAATGGTAGTTGTTTGGAATGCAATATGATTGTCACAGTCTGCATCAAATGAAATGGTAAGTTCGGATGAAATTTCATCGGGTCGTGTTACAACAAATTCATCAATTGCCTTACATCCGTTAAAGTCCGTAATGGTTACGGCATAATTTCCGGGTGGGATATTGATTAGGTCTTCAGTATCAGTTCCATTACTCCATTCAAAAGTGTATGGTGCAGTTCCGCCCAAAACTTGTAAGTCAATTGAACCGCTATTGACAATGTCACAGTCCAAGGCATTTGTAACTACGCCAGAAGTAGTAAGCTCTGCAGGTTCGACAATTATAAATTCTCTTTCAATAACACAGTTAAAGCTTGAGTTATCAGAAATGGTAACTGAATAAATTCCAGGACCTAAATTAAATCTATCTTGACCAGCTGTCAGATCATCATCCCACAATACATTCAAAGGCGCGGTACCCCCTTGAATATTTAGCTGAATGTTTCCATCATTTTCTCCAAAACATGATATTGAATTGACAACGGGTTGTATATCAAACAATGGGGCGGCTACAATTTCTATAGTTAATTCTTCAACACAATTATTATCATCTGTTACAGTTACAGTATAAAAACTAGGAGCTAAGTTGGTTTGAGTTGTTCCATTTCCAAAATTACTCCAAGCTATATCGTAATCTAAAACTCCCCCTTGAATATCCAGTGTAATTGTCCCATCGTTAGCATTGGTACAAGTTTCGTTAGTTACGGTATAATTGACAATCAAATCATCTGGTTGTGTTAATTCAACCTCAATCGACTGCAGACAGTTGTTCTGATCAATGATTGTCAGGGTGTAAGTTCCTGCCTCCAGTGCCGAAATATCCTCGTCACCAGAAACAAAACCAGTAGGCCCAATCCAGCTAATATTATAATTTGGAACCCCTCCAGCGATAGAAACATCTATACTTCCTGTAAAATCACCATGGCATAAAATATCAATCTTGGAATCAACTGTGATTATTATGGGTTCCGGTTGAGTAATTTGGAAAACTTCTGACTCAAAACAACCGTTTGAATCTTCAACAAGTATAACATATTCGCCTGGTCCAAGATTTTCTAGATCCTCAACATTATCGAATTGCTGACCTCCATTGCCATCTGGATCGTATGTCCAATAGTAAGTATAATCTCCTGATCCACCTTGTGGGGTAATACTGATTGACCCCGTTAAATCGCCATTACACAAAATATCAACTTCAGAATCAACAATGATGACTATATCGTCTGGCTCAGTGATTTCATAGGTTTCTGTATAAGTACAACCAACGGCATCCGTTACTGTTACCTGATAGAATCCAGGACCAAGATCTTGTAAGTTAGTATCTGTTGATGGTAAACTAACCGTGAATGAATTAACTCCTAAAGTCCATTCGTAAGTGTATTGATCACTATTTGATGGA
>JABHDE010000001.1 GCA_018673215.1 Formosa sp.
CCTGCAATCATAGTGTTGCCACTTGGGTCACTCAGGTCTATAACCAAAGAACGTGTTCTTCCTCCATAATTTGAGGGTCCTCTTGAAATATATGTATTGCTGCTCATTGAGCGCCTGCGCGCTAATTTCTGCTTTGCAGCTATGGAATTGTTAAGTTCAATACGCTTTTCTTGAATAGGGATAATTCCGCTGAGAGGGTTTTTTTGGAGATTATACTCATGTTGCATTCGCTTTTCTACAAATAATCGCCTTTCTTCCGCAGTTTTTTTACCTTTTTTTTTGAGTACGACGGGATTTATTTTTTTGAGCGTTGAGTTCGCTTGGAACCGACAAGTAGTGATGTAAAGAATACACCCAATTAGACAAATAAGGCACAGATTTATTTTCATGAGTGTTAAATTGGTAGACCAAATATAAGAGCAATAAATCGCTTTGAATCTTAATTTTAAGCTAAAAAATCAACTAATTAAAATGAAAAGACTTGGGAGGAGTTTATTTTATTGTGCTAAAACGAAGTGTTTTAAGAGCTTTTTTAATTGGTTGTCTAAAAAGAACCGCAAAACCTTTGCATAAAAGTGATGCGGTTTAATATGTACAATTAAAAATGAAGTTAAAATCGAACTTATCAGCTTTTTTTATGCGCAATTGCACTGTTGGCATAGGTTTGCTTAAAATTTTATAAATGTAGAAATGTATTTTCAATAAGACCCTTATATTCCGAATCTGAAATATTGAGCGCATTCAAATTAGAAGTGATTTGATCGCGCTGCATTGTATATTTATTTAATGTATTGCCATAGAATTTTGGAGATTTAAGGGGACTGGCTCAATAATCAAGCTACAGAAAGTTATGATTCATTCATCTTTAAATGCAAGCTTAAAATACTAAAGAGTTTTTTATAACTTTATTGTTTTACCAACTCTTTTTCTAAAGCCTCTAAAGACTTTCCTTTTGTTTCTGGTAATAGTTTTAGGAGTACAAAGAAGCCTATCAAAGCAATTGCTCCAAAGATAAAAAAGGTTAGTGCGTTTCCTAAGTTTGAAAGTTCCCAAGGAAAAATCAATTGCACTAAAGAGCTAATAAGGGAGTTTACAAAGGCAATAACTCCGATAGCTAGACCTCTATATTTCAATGGGTATAACTCGGACAGTAAGACCCACATTACAGGACCTAGTGAAAATGCAAAGCAGGCAATAAATCCTAAAATTCCAATGAGTACTAAAGTGGCATTTATACGAGTTGACGCTTCTAAAATGACCCCATCATTTTTAAGATATGTTGCATTGCCTAGTGCAGACTTAATTGTGTTCTTAAAATCGATATCAGTATCATAAACCTTTTCAGCAAAAGGTAATAACTGTTCCGAACCAGAAAACTCAAACTGAGCAATTTTTTCTTTGGAAAGTTGGTATGTTGCGTTATTAAAACCATAAGCACATAACAGCAAACTCACTGCAACACCAGCTGTGCCGATTAATATTAGGGGTCTTCTTCCCATTCGATCTATTAAATAGATGGCCACAAAAGTGAAAAGTACCGATGTGGTACTTAACATCACTCCTGATGAAAAGGCCGCATCAGTACCAATTCCTGTTTGTTTAAATATAGATGTTGCATAGAAGTAAACAGCATTTATCCCCGTAATTTGCTGTAGTACGCCTATAATTAAACCTATAACTAATATGAAACGTAGCGAACGCTTTAATAAATCCGTAAGTTTTAAATTAGATTTGTCTTTATCAGCATGTATGCTTTTTTCAATGGAAGCAAACTCAGCGTGGCCTCTTTCGTTTCCATGAAGTGTTATTAAGACGTGTTTTGCCTCAGAAATTCTATCTTTTAAAAATAACCAACGTGGACTTTTTGGAACAAAAAACAAGAATATGAAGTATAAAACAGCAGGGGTCAGTTCGACACCTAACATCCACCTCCAAACAGTTTCATCTGTAAGAAAACTACTTTCTGGGGTGTTGTACTTATTGAAAAAGTAATTACTTAAAAAGGCTGCAAAAAACCCAAAAACAATATTTAATTGTTGAATAGTAACTAATTTACCTCTGTTTTCTGCGTTTGCTATCTCAGCAATATACATTGGTGCTAATACCAAAGCAGCTCCAAAAGCCAATCCGCCAATCATTCTTGCGATATACAGCATTTCATAAGAGGTAGCGCCAGCAGAAAACACAGCAGAAATTGCATATAGAAATGCTACAAAAAGAAGTAGTTTTTTTCGTCCAAATACATCACTTAATCTTCCAGAAAATAGCATTGCAAACATGGCAGCAAACGATGGTGAGCTGACTACCCAGCCAGACTGAATTTCGTTCAATTCAAACTCTGGCCCTGCGAAAGACATCACACCAGAAATGATACCTGCGTCAAACCCAAAAAGGAATCCTCCGAGGGAGACTACAAAAGCAATGAAGACCAGTTTTTTGTTCATATGATGTTGGATTAAAGCGCTTAACTTTTAGTACACGATTGATTGCATCGCTCGCGGCGGAATATCTAGTACAGTTTCACTTGAATCAACGATCAATTTGTAATTGATCATATTGTCTGTTGGATTCATAACAACAGTTATAATCTTTCCATCTTTGTTCATAAACGAGGTACTTTCAATAGTGGTTATGCTTGTTGTTGTGCTCACACGTACAGCGCCAGGCTCGATGAACTTTGAAAAGTGACCGATATAGTAGTAAGTAGGCGTGTATATCAAATCGCCGGAATTTGTATTTGCATGAATAGGGGCAAAACAGAAATTTTTTACATGATTTGGCCCTCCTCTTTCGTCAAGGAGAATATTCCAGTCTGTCCATCCGACAACGCCACTATTGAAGTCGTTTATCATTGAATTCCCATAGCGCTCTGCATTGGGCCAGTGGAAGAGTCTTTCTGGATTAAAACCTTCCTGACAGCCTTCAGTAAACATCATATTTTTTGAAGGAAATGATTCATTTATACTTTTCAAATTATCATATTTTGGTAAACCTCCTGTCCAAGTCTCATACCAATGAAACCCAATTCCCCAAGCATATTTAGAAGCTTCGGGGTCTTCAAAAATAGTATTTGCCCTGTTCGTAATCAAATCTCTATTGTGGTCCCATACGATAATATTTTTATCGCTCATACCAGCTTTTTCTAGAGCTGGTCCTAAATAACCCTTTAAAAAATCGCGTTCTTCTTCGGCGGTGTATATACACGATTCCCATCGTTGTGTTGCCATTGGCTCATTTTGTATGGTCAATCCCCAAACAGGAATACCTTCAGCTTCATATGACTCAATAAATTTTACATAATAATTTGCCCAAGATTGACGAAATTCAGGAAGGAGTTTTCCGCCTCTAAGCATATTTTTATTGGTTTTCATAAAAGCAGGTGGGCTCCAAGGACTGGCATAAAAGACTAAATTGTCACTGATCAATTCAATTGCTCTTTTTATGAGAGGGATTCTTTTTACTTTGTCTTTTTCAATTGAAAATGTTTTTAGTTCTGCATCCCCTTCGTCAATATAGGTATGGCTTCCTAAACCAAAATCACTACTATGAATACTGGTTCTTATAATGTTATATCCTAATCCATCTTTTCCAAAATACGATTGAAGGAGTTCATCTTGTTTGCTGGAGCTTAAGGCTGAAAATACCTCTGCTGAAGCATCTGTTATCGCTCCTCCAATCCCTAAATATTCTTGAAATGTTTTTTTTGGATTTACAAAAACTGCAATTCCTGTTTCTAAGGGCTGGCTCTTTTCTTTAAATGTCAGTTCATTTGTTTTGGCTAATCGCAACTCTGTATCCTTAGCGGTAGTATATACTTGAAGCGTTTTGTTAGAATAGCTTTCTCCTACACTTGAAATTGTGTATTGTGGTTCTAATTTAACGATTTTTGTGTCTTTACAAGAAGTCATTAAAAGCAAAAGAATAAATAGTTTGTAATATATTCTAACCATAGTTTGTTGTAAGTTATTTTTTGTATTCGTGTTTGACCCAATCGACTTCCATTACCCATTCGCCCTCCATTGGGAAATCAGTAATTTTAGCATAATTTAAAATGGCAAACATGGCTTCCGGATAGTTATCTCCTTCACCTTTATTACGGTACACTTCTTTATCATCAACACGATACACTAAATCACTTTTTTCCCATTCAACAGAGTATTCATGAAATTCGTTTAAATCAACATTGAATCCTTTACGTAAAGTCCACCAATCGCCCTCATCGCATTTGCCTAGATTTTTTATAGCGCCTGTTGTGAAACTATTTTTATGATGATCGCCATGATGCTCAAAAATATCAATCTCTCCAGACCCAGTCATTGGCCAACAAACAGTTTCGTTCGGTTCTTGAACCGGGGGTTCATTATTTTGAGATCCTAAAATCCACCATGCTGGAAACATACTTGGCTCTCCGTTGCTCCCTAGTTTAAGTCGAGCTGTCCATTTTCCTTTAATAAATTCTTTCCGATTTTTTGAAGCAATTCGCCCAGCAACATATTGCGTTTCAGGGTGCTGTTTTCCATATTTATCGAAATTATCGCAGCTCCGTTTTTTACCAATATTCACTACTTTTAATTTTAAAGTGCCATCACTAACTTCTCGAGTTCCAAATTCATTATTAGGGACATAGCAATGTGTTTCGTTATTTACCCAAATGCGTTGGTCTTGCCAATTATCCGTATTGAATGTGTCAAAATTATCCAGGAAATCTATTTCCCAAACATTTAAGTTTTCTACAGGAATTACATCTCCTTTATGTTCTTTGTTACATGATAGCAAGACTATTACTATCAGAATATAAATACCTTGTTTTAGATTCATGTGTCTAGATTTAATTGACTCCAAATTGAAAAATTTGTGAATCAGATGTGTTCCCAATTTGATCTGTTGATACGACTTTCCAATAGTACACTTGCCCAGAAGTTACTGTAGTGTTTATACTTGTATTACTTGTACTACCAACTTCAACAACTGGCGGATTTGCAGAATCAAGATATACAGTGTAGGACACAATATCATTATCAATATCAGTTGCTTCCCACTGTAAACTAACTTCACCCTCATTGACACTGGCACCAGATTGAGGACTGATTGCTTCTGCCGGAAATGGGGGATGACTTTCTTGAGGAAGCCCCGAATTATAAAATTTCCAAACGACACTTTCTGTTGTTTCTGTAGTATCACTTGCTAATGAGATTACAGACCATGAATAGGGAGTGCCTCTTAAAATCCGTAGCAAAAATTCATTTGAAAGTGTACTTATAGTTCTAGAAGTTCCATCATTTAAATTTGTAACTTTTAATATATAGGAACTGGCATTTGTCACATCTTGCCATTGGAAGAGTACATCTGTTTCGGAGTCAGAAATGATGACACCTTCATTACATTCTGTATTGTTTTCAGGGAATATAAGAGTTGCTGCAGTTGGCGGATCTACAGGATTTATACCTTCATCACCGCTATCATCGCTACTACAAGAAGCAACACTGATTAACAAAAACAAGTATATAGGAAGTATTTTTTTTAATCTGCTCATTGCTTTATAATTTTATAATTATACGTTTTTTCTGCTGTGGTTATTTTTAGTACAAAAAATCCATTTGCGATGCTAGACACATCAACTTCCAGAGTATTGGATGTTGGATAGTATATTTTAGAGGCTATTAATTTACCCGTTACATCAAAAATCTCTACAGGAACAGCTGATGTTTCTATAAGATCAATATTGATAAATAACGTATTATTTTGAACAGGGTTAGGATAGACAATAGGTGCGCTATTTACAACAAAGGTTTTTTCATAAACGCCCTGGCACTCTTTATTTGTTCTTATGCTCAATTTATTTAAACCTTTAGATAATACTAATTCCACTTCGCTTTCACTAGTAATAAACGTCTCTTCATTTAAGGATATATAATACAAGTCCCCTCCATTTATGGTCATATTTATTCTTGAGGAATTCGCTACTCTATTCGCATTAACATTCAACTCATCTGGTTCGATTACAACGACTGTAAAACATTGTCCATAGTCTGGTTGCTCCTCTAATGTAATACACAGTTCATACGATCCAGCAGATAAATTTTCGAAATTAATATCGTCTGTAAATATTTCCATTGCGGCGTAATTTTCTCCACTTATGGAAACGGTATAAGTATAGTTCGCTACAGCTGATAATGAAATACTCCCATTATTTTGAGATCTGCATGTTTCACTGAATGCGGATATTACATAATTATCGGCAGGTAAAAAGAAAACTTCACAACCTGAAATATCTACAATAGCACCTTCAGGAGTATTTGGGCAATCATCATTTCCATCAAGAACGCCATCGCCATCACTATCTGGATAATCAAACTCCATCCAATTGAAATTAAATCCACCTGAAAGGATTTTCATTCTTAATTTATGTACTCCTTTTTCAATAAATACGTTATCTGAAACAGTTTCCCAAATCTGCCATCCATTAGTAACAACCGTATTTACAACAATTAATTCAGTTTCCACATCATTTTCACCTACTGTATACAGTCCGATTTGGCCTTGGTTAAACCCAGCTACTCTGAACTTAATTCCGTACAGTCCTGTTTCTGGAACAAAAATAGAATAGTCGGCATAATCCCCTGGATCTGTATATCCTAAGTTTTGACCGCCACCTTCATCTGTTGTATCTTCTAAGCCCATACCTTCCATCACATCATAATCTTCGACTTGAATAAGAGCAGGAATTACGACACGATATGGAGCGATGTTATTGATGTTTAAATCTGTAAATGTATTTAAAGTTTTATTTGATTGGGATTGGATTGAAGTCCCCGTATAACTCACCGTTATGACGTCCCCTAAAAGAAAGAAATCTTCGAG
>JABHDE010000065.1 GCA_018673215.1 Formosa sp.
GGCCGGATAAGAGAGCCGCCCCAAGTTACCCCTTTGCCCGTGAGCACGCCTGTGAATTCATTTTTTAATTTTTTATACATCCCAAACAGAAACCCAATCTCGCGTCCACCTACACCAATATCCCCTGCTGGTATATCCGTATTTGGCCCAATATGACGGAATAATTCGCTCATAAAAGCATGGCAAAAACGCATAATCTCATTATCACTTTTACCTTTGGGATCAAAATCGCTTCCTCCTTTTCCACCACCCATTGGAAGGGTTGTCAAACTATTTTTAAACACTTGTTCAAAGGCCAAAAACTTTAGAATACTCATATTGACCGAAGGGTGAAAGCGCAAGCCTCCCTTATATGGGCCAATAGCCGAGTTCATCTGAATTCGGTATCCTCTATTGACTTGGATTTCCCCTGAGTCATCAACCCAGTTTACTCTAAACATCACTGCACGCTCAGGTTCTACCATGCGCAAAAGAATATTCTTCCCATGATAAATATCGTGCTGTACAATATAAGGAATCACCGTTTCTGCAACCTCTTCAACAGCTTGCAAAAATTCTGGCTCAAGACCATTTCTTTGACGTACTAAATCTAAAAATTCTTCAATTTTGTGTTTCATTTAATTTAGTTTTAAGTATACTAATTGTTCTACAAATATATAATATCTTAAAAAATAAATTAATATTTTTTTGAATTCGTAATTTTAACTACAAAACGAGTACAAATATTACGAATAATTCAAATATTTAGAACTTAGTAGAATTAAATAAATCAATTATACTCCATGCAGTGCTTGCCTGAGATCTTCGATAAGGTCTTGTTCATCTTCAATTCCAACACTCAGCCGAATTAAAGAATCGACAACGCCTGTTTTTTCACGTTCTTCTTTCGGAATACTAGCATGTGTCATGCTCGCAGGATGTCCTGCCAAGGACTCTACACCCCCCAAGGACTCAGCTAGAGTAAAGACTTTAAGGCGTTCCACTACCTTGATCGCTTCTTCATAATTATTCCCTTTAGTGGTGAATGATAACATGCCGCCAAAATCATTCATTTGATCTTTTGCAATATGATGGTTAGGGTGGGTTTCTAAACCAGGCCAATAAACATTTTCTACCTTGGAATGTTGTTGTAAAAACATGGCTACAGCACGTCCATTTTCACAATGGCGTTGCATACGAACATGCAATGTTTTTATTCCTCTTAATACTAAAAAACTATCTTGAGGGCCACAAACGGCGCCACTTGCATTTTGAATAAAATACAATTGATCAGCTATACTTTTATCTTTTACAGCCAAAGCACCCATGACTACATCACTATGCCCGCCAAGGTATTTTGTTGCAGAGTGCATGACAATGTCTGCGCCAAGATCTAAAGGCTGTTGAAGATAGGGTGTGGCAAAAGTATTGTCTACTGCCAATAGAATATTATACTTTTTAGCTATGGAGGAAACTGCCTTGATATCAATAACATTAAGCATAGGGTTGGTAGGCGTCTCTACCCAAATCAACTTTGTTTTTGAGTTAATATTTTTTTCAATTTCACTAATGTTTTCCATTCCAACAAAATGAAATTTTATCTGAAACTTTTCAAATACTTTCGTGAATAGTCTGTAAGTTCCTCCATATAGATCATTAGTAGAAATCACCTCATCACCTGGGCTTAAAAGCTTTATTATAGCGTCAATAGCTGCTAATCCTGAACCAAAAGCTAATCCATAATCCCCGTTTTCTATACTAGCAAAAGATTGTTCTAGCGCATGTCGGGTAGGGTTGTGGGTACGAGAATATTCATACCCTTTATGTCCTCCTGGGGTCGTTTGCGCGTAGGTAGATGTTTGGTAAATCGGCGGCATTACAGAACCGTATGCTTTATCTGGAGCTTGACCTCCATGAATAGTTTTTGTGTTGAATTTCATTGTTTATTAATTTGAAATTTTATGGTATAATACTGTTTTTCATTGCTAATATATAGCCCAAATGAATGCCTTCATGAAAATTATTAAATTCAATGGCTTCTTCTACATTAGTAAGAGTGCTTTTGGTTGATACCGTGTAGGAGTTGTATGACGTAAAGCGTCCTGCATCGTAATCCTTTTGAGTTTGTTCAATGGTTGAAAATAATAGCTTTTTTAGGTGCTCTACCTCATGTTGGGTAGCGCCGCGTTCTGTTTTGGTTCCTTTTCGAAAGGCATCTACTAAGTCCGAACCAATGAGCATAGGTACATCAGAAAGCTTGTAGACTAGTAATTGCTGAGTGACCACCACATGAATAATATTCCAATATATTGAATTGCGGTATCCATCAGGAACTGTATTAAGCTGACTTAAACTAAAATCGACTAAAAACCGATGTAAAATTGCTCTGTTTTTTAGGGTAATATCAAAACTCCTATTCATAATTAAAATTAAATACTTCAGAAGTTAATTTAGAAATGATTTTCTTTGTAAAAGTAATGAAACAATCGCATGAAAAAAATCTATTACCTCAAAAGTTGCAATACATGTTTACGCATCCTAAAATCATTGGCGCTTTCTGATAAGTTTGAGTTCCTAGACATCAAAGAAAACCCACTTATATCATCAGATTTAGAACATCTTAAAACACTTGCTGGCAGCTATGAAGCACTATTCAGTAGACGGGCAAAACTGTACGGAGAAATGGGCCTAAAAAATGAATCTCTTACAGAACGTGATTACAAGCACTATATCCTGAAACATTATACTTTTTTAAAACGCCCGATCTTGGTGATAGAACAGCAAATTTTTATAGGGAATAGTCCAAAAACTATTGCAGCCGCAAAATTAGCTCTTGCACATGAATAGCCGAGGTAATGCACTTGTTGCGCTTATTTTAGTGCAATTGTTTTATGGGGTGACATTTACTTTTGCCAACGACGTAATTGTAGGTGGGCACATTATGCCTTTTGGGTTTATCCTGTTAAGAGTCACTTGTGCCGCCATTTTATTTTGGTTGTTTAGCCTTTTGGTTCCTAGTAAAAAAATTGCGCGTAGTGATTTCCCAAAATTGCTTGCTGCTTCCTTTTTTGGTGTGGCTTTAAATATGTTGGCTTTTTTCAAGGGCCTTCAGTACACCACGCCCATCAATGGGTCTGTAATCATGATTACTGTTCCTATTATTGTTTTGATATTATCCGCTATCATATTAAAAGAGCGCATTACAGGATTAAAGGTACTTGGGGTTATGTTGGGCCTCTCTGGAGCTTTGGTGCTGAGCTTGTATGGGCAGTCATCTGAGTTTGGTGAAGATATTTTATTGGGGAATTTCTTAATTTTCATAAATGCTGCTTCATATAGCTATTATTTAATTTTAATAAAAAAACTGACTGCAAAATACCACCCTTACGACTTTATAAAATGGCTGTTTTTATTTGGGTCCATTATGGTTTTTCCTTTCGGATACAGCGAATTAAGTGTTGTAGAGTGGGGAAGTTTTCCGGCCTACATTTGGTTTTCAATTGGATTTGTAATTGTCTTCGCAACCTTTGGTACTTATTTGTTAAATCCAATGGCCTTGCGGAATTTAAAAGCCACAACTGTGAGTACATTCTTGTACCTCCAACCTATATTTGCTGGCTTATTCGCTGTGTTTATGGGTAGCGATCAAATAGATACAGTAAAAGGGTTGGCCGCTCTATTAATTTTTATTGGTGTATATTTAGTAACCAAAAAATAATCTTTTTGAAGACCTCCTTTTTTACATCCATAGACCAGCTAGACGATAGCTTTTTAGAGAAAATCAATCCCAATGCTAGTGTATATTTTTCACGCCACTTGCTTTATGGATTTGAGACTTCAAATACAGCTGTTGATGTGCGTTATGTCTGTATCTCAAAAAACAATAACCCTCAGGCACTCGCCTTAGTACAAATCGTTGATTTGAGCGTTGACGTAATTCTGAAAAACATTAAAGTCTCTGAGCGCTTTAGACAAATATTAAATCTATTTTTCTGCAAAGACCATATAAAAATCATGTTCTGCGGGAATGTGTTTTTAAGTGGTGAACACGGCATTAGTTTTGCTCCAAGTTGCGATCGAAAATTAATAGCTGCTGAAATTGGAACAGCTTTAGACGAAATTGCCAAATCAGTTCGGCCGCTGCATGCTATTTTTATCAAAGATTTTCAAACCTCAGCCTTGGAATACACCTCGTCATTTGAACATTTTGGCTTCACCAATATAAAAGTAGAGCCAAATATGATAATTACACTAAAGCAAGATTGGACAACTTTTGATGAATACAAGGCGGCACTAAAATCTAAATATAGAGTAAAAGCCAATAAAGCAGACGCAAAAAGCGAGCGCTTAGAACTGCGTGTTTTTTCTCAAAATGACATAGAAATTTACAAAGATGAACTTCAAAATTTGTATCAAAATACCATTGATAACGCGAACTTCAACGCACAAGTTTTAGACCTAAATACTTATATAAAGCTAAAAAACACTTACAAAGATGATTTTATTGTTCAGGGCTATTTTTTGAACGATAAAATCGTTGGTTTCCTATCCGCTTTAGTAAACAAAAAAGATCTTGATGCGCATTTTATCGGATTAGAATATGATTTAAACAAAACCTACGCAATTTATCCGAGGATCCTTAACGATTATATCCGCCTTGGACTAGAGAAAAACGTAGAAAGCATCAACTTGGGGCGAACTGCGTCTGAAATAAAAACAACTATTGGTGCAGAGCCCTTGGAGTTAAGTTGTTACATAAAGCATAAAAACAAATTCATTAATAGATTGATTCAGCCCTTTTTCAGAAGAATTCAAATCAAAAGCTTCAAACAACACAGCCCATTTAAATAGTGCGCGCTTTTCTGTATCTTTGAGCCATAAATTTAACAACAAGGCATGATACACTCGATGACTGGATATGGTAAATCTGTACTAGAACTGCCCACAAAGACCATTCGATTAGAATTGAAATCGCTCAACAGTAAATCATTGGATTTGAATATGCGCATGCCCTCCATGTATCGCGCAAAAGAATTAGAACTTCGTAAACTTATTGGGCTGCAATTGGGACGTGGTAAAGTTGATTTTAGCCTTTATGTTGAATTTAATAAAGGAGAGGCTCCTGCAAAAATTAATGCTGAAGTAATAAAAAGTTATATGGGTCAACTTCAAGGTATATCATCTGCAGCGCCTTTAGAGTTATTAAAAATGGCCGTTAAAATGCCCGACGCTTTAACCACAGAGCGAGAAGATATTGACCCGAAAGAATGGAAGCTTATATCTAGCGAATTAAGTGTCGTTTTGGACCGTGTTGAAGAATACCGAAAAGATGAAGGGGCTGTGCTTAAAACCGACTTTCTCAAACGAATATCTAATATTGATGCTCTTTTAAAAACCATCATTGATATCGACCCTGAGCGTATAGAACATGTGCGCGATCGCCTCAACAAAGGAGTCGCAGACTTAAAAGAAAAGGTTGATCAAAATCGATTTGAGCAAGAACTTATTTATTATATAGAAAAGCTAGACATAACGGAAGAAAAAATCCGTTTGAAAAACCATTTAGATTATTTTAATAAAACATTAAAATCTGATGATTCTAATGGGAAAAAGCTGGGGTTTATCAGTCAAGAAATTGGTAGAGAAATCAATACTATTGGCTCTAAAGCCAACTTTGCTCCTATGCAAAAACTCGTCGTACAAATGAAAGACGAACTTGAAAAAATAAAAGAACAATTGCTCAACGTACTATAAATATGTTCAACGGTAAACTCATTGTATTTTCAGCTCCTTCAGGCTCTGGAAAAACTACTATTGTCAAACACCTCTTGAAACAAGAAGCGTTAAACCTCGCCTTTTCTATTTCGGCAACTTCGCGGGAAAAGAGAGGAGATGAAATTGAGGGGAAAGACTACTATTTTTTATCCACTGAGAACTTTAAAAAACACATCAAAAGAAGCGACTTTTTGGAGTGGGAAGAAGTTTATCGTGACAATTTTTATGGCACACTAAAAAAAGAAGTTGAGCGAATCTGGGCCATGGGCAAACATGTTATTTTTGATATTGATGTTTCTGGCGGATTGCGCATCAAAAAGAAATTCCCAGAAAAAACACTTGCGGTATTTGTAAAACCCCCAAGCATAGATGAGCTCAAAATAAGATTGAAAAAACGTCAAACAGAATCTGAAGACAAAATCAATATGCGGATTTCAAAAGCTTCTGCAGAGCTTGCTACCGCTCCTCTTTTTGATTGCATCATTGAAAATGAAGTTCTAGATAACGCTAAAAAAGAAGCGTATTCAACGGTTTTAAAATTTATCGAATCTTAGAAAATGAAAGTAGGTCTCTATTTTGGTACGTTCAACCCAATTCATGTGGGGCACCTTATCATTGCCAACCACTTTGCAGAACATTCCGATTTGGAAGAGGTTTGGTGTGTAGTCACTCCGCAAAACCCCTTTAAAACCAAACAGAGTGTTTTAGACAATCACCAACGCCTAGAAATGGTATATTTAGCCACTAAAGAGTATCCAAAAATAAAGCCCAGCGATATTGAATTTCAACTCCCTCAACCAAACTATACAGTGCACAGCCTTGCTTATTTAGAAGAAAAATACCCCAAGCATGAGTTTGCGCTCATCATGGGAGAGGATAATTTAGCGTCTTTACCTAAATGGAAAAATGCTGAGGTTCTCTTAGACCGTTATCCTATTTATGTCTATCCTCGAAAAATAGAACAATCGTATGCTGCTGTTGATTCAAAAGGAACCATAATAAAAGTAGACGCGCCCATCATTGAGATTTCTTCATCATTCATAAGAAAATCCATAAAATCAGCTAAGAATATAAGACCATTATTGCCAGAATCTGTTTGGGTGTATTTAGATGAAATGAATTTTTATAAATAATTATGGTAAAAATTGGAGCTATAGAATTACCTGAATTCCCATTGCTGTTGGCACCGATGGAAGATGTAAGTGATCCGCCTTTTCGGGCGCTTTGCAAAGAACAAGGTGCCGATGTGGTCTACACCGAATTTATTTCTAGTGAAGGTTTGATTCGAGACGCTGCCAAAAGCACAATGAAACTCGATATTTATGAAAAAGAACGCCCTGTAGGTATCCAAATTTTTGGGGCCAATCTAGACAGCATGCTTCGCGCGGTTGAAATTGTAGAGAAATCATATCCAGATATAATTGACATCAACTTTGGCTGCCCTGTTAAAAAAGTGGTCAGTAAAGGAGCCGGGGCAGGAATATTAAAAGATATCTGCTTAATGGAAAAGCTAACTGCCGAAATGGTTAAGCGCACCCATTTACCTGTGACCGTTAAAACCCGCTTGGGCTGGGACCACGACTCAATTCGTATTGTAGAGGTTGCGGAAAGACTTCAGGACGTTGGCATAAAAGCGCTGTCTATTCACGGAAGAACTCGAGCTCAAATGTACAAAGGTAATGCGGATTGGGTTCCTATTGCTGCGGTAAAAAACAATCCTAGAATGCATATCCCCATTTTTGGAAATGGAGATGTCAACTCTCCAGAACGGGCCATGGAAATGCGCGATTCTTATGGTTTAGACGGTGCCATGATTGGTCGAGCTTGTATTGGAAACCCTTGGTTTTTTAAGCAGGTTAAACATTACTTTGAGACGGGAACGCATCTAGAACCTATAAGTATGTCCGAACGCGTCGAGGCCGCAAGACGGCATTTGAAAATGGCTATTGATTGGAAAGGGGAAGTTTTGGGTGTGCTCGAAACAAGAAGGCATTATACCAACTATTTTAAAGGAATCCCTAATTTTAAACCGTACAGAACAAAGATGGTGACGAGCGACCACAGCCAAGATGTATTTAAAGCCTTTGATGAAGTCGAAACCAAATTTGCTGCCCATCAATTTGCTTGATCTGTAAACTGAAGTTTCTTTAAGTTCCAAGATGCTAATCTTGAAGCAATAAGCCCTAAGATAAGAATTGTTGAAAAAGCGATTGCAAAATTACTCCCCTTTAGCACAACGGGGTAAGCCAAGCTTGGTGTAATCATAAGCAAATCAAAACACAGCTGAAGACCGACAACTACAGCGCCTAAAAAAAGGCCGATCAATCCCCCGATAATAGTCATTATCACCCCCTGCATAAAAAAAATATTTTGAATTTCTTGTTTGGTAGTACCAATGCTATATAAAGTCTTTAAATCGTCTTTTTTATGCAGAATCATCATGATGATTGATCCAACAATGTTAAATAACGCTATAATTAATATTAACGTAAAAATAAGATAAACCGCAAGGTGTTCGGCGTTGAGCATTTTGTATAAAGCGGCATTGAGCTGTACTCTACTTTTTATGACAATTTCATCATCAAAAATCTTTGAAAGAGCTAATCTTATTTTGGTTTCATCTACTCCTGGTACGCTTATTATTTCGATCGCACTTATTTTGTGTGGCTTAAGACCAAGCAAATATTGAGCAGTTTGAAGTGAAGTATAGACTCGAGAACTGTTAATTGACTCATTGATTTGAAAAAGCCCAACATTAGCCACTTTCATACTTTTAAATGCCCCTTTCACAGACGTAATTTGTCCGGTGCCTGGTTTGGGTGCGTAGATGCGTATAATTTTAGTAAGGTCGTATACACCAAACCCTAGAGTGTTGCTGACACCCCAGCCTGCAACGATCTGTTGAAGGTCTTGTGAAATCCAATCGCCGTAAGTCAAAATAGAGTCTATGGTTTTCTTAGGGTAGTATTTGTCTACGCCTTTTAAATCGATGGCTAAATACTTGCCCTCACAGCTCAATAGAACTTTTTCTTCAACAACTGTAGAAAATGAGGCAATCCCTTCTATTTCGCTGAGCATCTTGCGCTGTGTTGAAGACAAACTAATGTTTTTAGATTGGCTTGGCAAAACCTTAAAATCAGGGTCTGTAAAAGATGTAAACTCTAAGCTAAATGCCTTGAGGCCATCGAAGCCCGAAAGGACTATGAATAGTGCTGCGGTTCCTAAAATTATGCCCAATCCAGCAACCAGAGTAATGTAATTAATCGCTTTGTTTTTACTTTTTGTAAACAAATATCGCTTGGCTATGTAGAGCGAAAAATTCAACTATGCTTTTTTTCTTTTTTGTAGAAGGTCATCATTAAGAATAGGGTTTTCTGTCCCTTTTAGAGATCGATCGATTTGATCAATGTATTCCAAAGAATCGTCGATAAAAAACAATAATTCAGGCATCCGACGAAGTTGATGTTTGGTGCGTTGTGCCAATTCGTGTTTGATGATGGGTGCATTTGAAGAAATACCTTCAATCAGTACTTTGGCCTGCTTGATCGGAAAAATACTTAAGTATACCTTAGCAATAGACAAGTCTACAGTGACTTTGACTTGAGTTACCGAAATAATAACCCCTTGCATGCCCCCTTCTCTGGCGGCGCCTTGAAGGACTTCAACTAAATCCCGTTGTAAAACCGAGGCTATTTTCTTTTGTCTTTGACTTTCCATAGGGCAAAAATACTACAATTCTTCTGTAATTTTTCAAAAGCCTTGTTTTTTGCTTTAAATTTGTAAAGATGAAAAAAATTGAACACATCGGTATTGCCGTGAAAGATCTTAGGAAATCTAATCGGCTTTATGCAAAATTGCTGGGGGTTGAGCACTACAAAATTGAGTGTGTAAAATCCGAGGGTGTCAATACCTCCTTTTTTAAAGTCGACGGGAATAAGATTGAATTGCTGGAGGCGACCAGCCCAGATAGCCCAATTGCAAAATTTATTGAAAAAAGAGGAGAGGGCGTACATCATATTGCTTTTGCAGTAGATGATATTGGCGCTGAAATCGAGCGATTGAAAACAGAAGGATTTGAGCTGATTCACCACAAAGCTAAGCCTGGTGCTGATGGTAAGTTAATTGCATTTTTACACCCAAAATCATCTGGTGGAGTACTTATAGAACTGTGTCAAGATATGGATAATAAAGAATAAATTTCTTTTCATAATTTTAAAAATGGTTGTAATATTGCAGCCACTTTGGTCCCATAGCTCAGTTGGTTAGAGCATCTGACTCATAATCAGAGGGTCCTTGGTTCGAGCCCAAGTGGGACCACCCTGAAAACCCTTCTTAATTGAGGGGTTTTTTGTTTTATATTACGCAGAACATACAGTAAAGATAGGAATATCTTGGCAGTTATTTGGCAGTTTTAATTAAATGAGAGATTTTTGAATATGCCAAGAAAAAAGACATTATCAGATTTCATCAATGCGGCAATTTCTATTTACGGCAATAAGTATGATTATTCCAGGGTAGTTTATAAAAACTCTTACACTAAAGTTGAAATTTTATGTCATAAACACGGCCCCTTTTTTAAGTCACCGGGAAAGTTTTTAAACGCAAAACAAGGATGCTCTGAATGTAATGGGCGTATAAATTGGACTTGGGATAAGTTTGTGAAAGAAGCAAATAAGTTTTATAACAATAAATACCAATACCCTAGACAGGTATTTAAAACTACTAAAACAAAGTATACAATAATATGCCCTATTCACGGTGAGTTTGAACAATCAATATTTCACCATTTAAGAGGAGGGTGTAATAAATGTGCTGTTGAATTGAGAAATCAAAATCAGAGAGACACTAAGCAGGACTTTATTAAAAAATCAAGAAAACTTTTTGGGGAAAAATATGACTATTCTGAGGTCGATTATTTTAATTCTCAAACCAAAGTTATCATTGGATGTTCAATCCACGGGAAGTTTAAAATGAAACCTA
>JABHDE010000063.1 GCA_018673215.1 Formosa sp.
CTATTATGTTGGCCAGCAAGGTTTTAAAAAGTGGTAAAAAAAGACAAGAGGTCAAAAATGACCTCTTGTCTAATATGGCTCCTCCTCTTAGGCTCGAACTAAGGACCCTCTGATTAACAGTCAGATGCTCTAACCAACTGAGCTAAGGAGGAGTGTTTTCGCTATTGCGAGCGCAAATATATAGTATTTTTTATTCTATACAAATAGAAAATTAAAAATATTTAATCGAAAACCGCTTTAAAAATATCGTTTCCATTGGCAAACAACACTAGTGCAATTAAAATAAAGAATCCTGCCGTTTGTGCATACTCCATAAACTTGTCGCTTGGCTTACGTCCAGACACTATTTCGTAGAGTAAAAACATCACATGTCCACCGTCTAAAGCAGGAATTGGCAAAAGGTTTAATACGCCTAGCATAATTGATAAAAAAGCGGTAATACCCCAAAATGCTTCCCAACTCCAAGTGTCTGGAAAAATATCAAAGATGGCTTTAAATCCGCCAACTCCTTTATAAGCACCTGTACTGGGTGAAAATATAAGTTTCAGCTGCATCCAATAAGACGACATCTGTGAGGTAAAACGGTCTAAACCAACTCCCATACTCTCGGCAAGGGTATATTCATTTTCAATAATTTTATAATAATTTAAGTCCTCAACAACAGACGAACTTAACCCGCGGTATATTCCTAGTTTTCCATCTTCATTAATTTGAAGAGTTTTGTTGAGCGTCTCACCAGCTCTTAATATAGTAACGTTTACCGTTTGCCCTTTATAGATTTCAGCCAAGGCTTCAAATTCATCAAAATATTTAAAAGGCGTTCCACCAATACTGGTCAATACATCCCCTTTTTGTAAATCTTGATCTCTATTCAAAGAGTTCTCTTCCAAACTACTCACCATAAAAGGTTGTCTCAACTCAAAAGAAGAACGGCTTTTACTACTACTCAATTGACCTAAAAAATCTTCTGGAAAAGTGACTGTCATTGGAACGCCATCCCGCTCAAAACTCACCAACTTTGCAGCTAAAAGGTTTTTTCTTAAATCGGAGTACTTAACAATTTCTTGACCATTAATAGCTGTAATATTATCGCCTGTTTGTAATCCATATTCTATCAACAAAGGATTTGTAATCAAATAACCATCTTTGATGCTTTTGGCATCAATATCCGAATCGCCATACGAAAAGGCCATAAAAATATAAATCACTGCCGCCAATATAAAATTCACCGTCACACCCCCCAACATGATGATCAAACGTTGCCAAGACGGCTTCGAACGGAATTCCCAAGGCTGTGGCTCTTGGGCCATTTGCTCCTTGTCCATGCTCTCGTCAATCATCCCTGAGATTTTGACATAGCCGCCCAAAGGCAACCAACCAATCCCGTAAACGGTATCGCCAATTTTCTTTTTAAACAAAGAATATTTCACATCAAAAAAGAGGTAAAACTTTTCGACGCGTGTTTTAAATAATTTGGCCGGAATAAAGTGGCCTAATTCGTGCAGCACAATTAGTAAGGAGAGGCTCAATAAAAACTGTGATATTTTGATAACAAATTCCATGGAGTATGTGTAGGATTAAGTCAACAAATGTAAAGTTTTCAGTTTAGATACAAAAACTTTATTGAGACGCTTCATTTTTTAGGAAGATATCTCCAAAGTTTCCTGTTCTGTGTTGTACTTTTGTACGGACAATTACAATGCTATGAAACCCTTTTTTAAAAAATACAAACTCTTCATTGTCACCCTCTTTGTACTGTCTTGTATTATTATCACCCTGTTTTACAACATTCTGAATCCCGTAAAAGTATTGCCTATTTACCAGCCGGCACAAGTGAATTATGAATTGGTGGACAGTACCATTCAGCATCAAAAAAAATACCATCGCATTGCAGATTTCAGTTTGATTAACCAAAATGGAGAAACCATTACCCAAGATTTTTATAACAACAAAATCTATATAGCAGATTTCTTTTTTACTACCTGCCAAACCATCTGTCCAATTATGACGGATCATATGTACGAAATTCAAAAGCAAACCATTAGCGACCCTGAAGTGTTGCTGCTGTCCCATTCTGTAACCCCCGAAATTGATACCGTCACCCAACTCAAACGATACGCCAAAAAAAAGTTAGTCAATGCCTCCAAATGGAATTTAGTCACAGGCGACAAAAAACAAATTTATGAGCTGGCACGTAAATCCTATCTGGCAGTAAAAGATGCGGGTGATGGGGGTCCTTTTGATATGATTCACACCGAAAATTTTATGTTGATCGATAAAAAACAACAAATAAGAGGATTTTACGATGGAACCGATCCCGAGGAAATTGACCGTCTTCTTGAAGATATAAAAATTTTAAAAGCATCGTATAAAAACTAATCTTTTTATTACTTTTGCTTCTTTAAAATGAATCTAAATAAGCATGCGCTTGACCATAGCAGATCTTAAAAAAGGAGAAAAAGGTGTCATTACCGACAGCTCTTCTGAAGACATCCCTCTAAAATTGTTAGAGATGGGATGCCTCCCAGGAAATAAAGTATGCCTACTTCAATTGGCTCCTTTTTCTGATCCAATGTATCTCAATGTAAATGACAGTTTTTTAGCTATCAGAAAAGAAACCGCCGCACTGATTGTAATTGAAAAAATTGATGAGTAAACAGCTAAACGTTGCACTTATTGGAAATCCTAATACCGGGAAAACATCGGTGTTTAATGCGTTGACAGGCCTCAATCAAAAGGTAGGCAATTATCCTGGCATTACCGTCGATAAAAAGCAAGGCATCTGTAAATTATCCCGTGGTGTCAAAGCCCATATTTTGGACCTTCCAGGGACCTACAGCCTCAACGCCTCGTCGTTAGATGAAAATGTGGTCATCGAATTATTACTCAACAAAAATGACAAAGACTACCCTGATGTTGCCATAATTGTCAGTGATGTCGAAAACTTAAAGCGAAATTTATTACTCTTTACACAAATTAAAGACCTCAAAATCCCTACTATTTTGGTGATTAATATGAGTGATTTAATGACCCGTAAAGGCATCTCCTTGGATATTGAACTGTTAGAAGCCAAACTTCACACCAAAATAGCCCTAGTCAGTACCCGAAAAAACCGAGGGATTGATGAACTTAAACAGCTGATTGAAAACTACAAAACCATATCAACACAAGCTTGTTTAGACACCACTACAATTGACGAAGCTTATTTTCAAAGTTTACAAAAAGCCTTTCCAAATCAGGATGTTTACAAATTATGGTTGGTGATTACTCAAGATGCGAATTTTGGAAAAATCACCCGTCAGGAATTAGATATATCAAAATTTAAAACAAAGTCGAATCAAGAATTGAAGCGGTTACAGCAAAAAGAAGCCATCAAACGCTATCAGTTTATCAATGCGACTTTAAAAGAAGGACAGACCATTGACCGCTCTAAAGCCACTGGCTTACGGAGTAAATTGGACCGTTTACTGATTCATAAAGTTTGGGGATACGTCATCTTTTTCTTAATATTATTAAGTATTTTTCAAGCGATTTATGACTGGGCAACTTTTCCTATGGATCTCATTGATACTACCTTTGCGAGTTTGGCAGAATGGGTAAAAAACACCTTTCCCGGTGGTGGAAAACTAACTGATTTAGTGGCTGAAGGGATTGTGTCAGGAATTGGAGGGATTGTCATATTTATTCCACAAATTGCCTTTTTGTTTTTATTCATTTCAATTTTGGAGGAAAGTGGGTATATGAGTCGTGTGGTCTTTCTAATGGATCGTATGATGCGACGATATGGACTGAGTGGAAAAAGCTTAGTGCCCTTAATTTCTGGTACGGCTTGTGCCATTCCAGCCGTGATGGCCACCCGAAATATCGAAAACTGGAAAGAACGCCTCATTACCATATTAGTCGTCCCATTTACCACCTGTTCGGCACGTTTGCCTGTATACCTAATCATCATCGCCTTGGTGATTCCCGAAGGCTCTATTATAGGATTAAACTATCAAGCGCTGGTCTTAATGGCCTTGTACCTCCTCGGATTTGGGATGGCCATCTTTTCGGCTTACATACTCAATAGAATTTTAAAAACAAAACACAAGACCTTTTTTGTCGTTGAGATGCCCAACTATAAGTTGCCCTTACTGAAAAATGTCATTATTACGGTCATTGAAAAAACAAAAACCTTTGTGTTTGAAGCAGGGAAAATTATTTTAGCTATTTCCATTATTCTTTGGGTATTGGCGTCTTATGGTCCAGGAGATAAATTTAATAATGCCGAATCCTACGTGGAAACAACCGCCACTCAAAGTGCTTATGAGCGCAACGATCAAATCGCAGCTTTTAAGTTAGAACACTCGTACATAGGCATCATTGGAAAAACAATTGAACCCCTCATAAAACCTTTAGGCTATGATTGGAAAGTGGGTATTGGGTTGGTTGCCTCCTTTGCGGCTAGAGAAGTGTTTGTGGGAACTCTTGCGACGATATACAGTGTAGGAAGTGCCAATGAAGGCGAAAACATAGACACTATCAAAACCAAAATGGCAAACGAAACTTATGCCGATGGCACCAAAGTATTCACGCTGGCTTCGGGGATTTCATTACTCCTTTTTTATGCGTTTGCCATGCAATGCATGAGTACATTGGCAATTGTGAGGCGGGAAACAAAAAGCTGGAAGTGGCCAATTCTACAGCTAATCGGAATGACGGCCATCGCTTATATCTGTGCTTTAATTGCGTTTCAATTTTTAAAATAACGAGATGAACGAAACCTTTCAAACTGTTATAATCGTTTCAATTTTGATTTTGGCATTGGCTTATCTGTTCCGGAAACAGCTCTGGAAGTCCAAGAAAAAGAATGATGATTGTGGCAACGGCAGTTGTGGATGCTAACCTAGAGCAACATCTAAAGTCATCATCACAATAAACCCTCCAATAAATCCAAGAGTTGCAATGTCGGTATATTTGTCCCGTTGTGTTTCGGGAATCACTTCTTCCACCACTACAAAAATCATGGCTCCTGCTGCAAATGCTAAAGCATAAGGTAAAATGGGAGTGAAAAAAGTCACTGCCACTGCCCCTACAACGGCTGCGATTGGTTCAACAATGGCAGACATTTGTCCATACCAAAAACTTTTAAACTTACTCACACCTTGACGTCTTAACGGCATAGAAACAGCCAACCCTTCGGGGAAATTTTGGATTCCAATTCCTAAGGCTAACGCGACAGCACCACCAATAGTTGCTTCTGGAATTCCAGCCGCAACACCCCCAAAAAGAACCCCTACAGCCAACCCTTCTGGAATGTTATGCAATGTAATGGCAAGTATCAATAAAGTGGTTCGATGCCACGGAGACTTGACACCTTCTTTTTCACTTTCTTTAAAATTAATATGTAAATGAGGTAATACTTTATCGAGTCCAAACAGAAATAAAGCCCCAACACCAAAACCAATAGCTGCTGGAATCACTTTGACAAAACCTTCGCCTGAGCTCATTTCAATACTAGGCGCTAATAGACTCCAAAAACTAGCCGCAACCATAACACCCCCTGTAAAACCGAGCATCCCATCTAAAAGTCCTCGATTCATTCCTTTAAAGAAAAATACAAGCGATGCTCCCAAAGCGGTCAGAATCCACGTGAACAATGAAGCATAGAGTGCCGCTAAAATAGGGTCTATACTACTAAAATAGGAAATGATTTGTTCCATGATTTTTCAAAATTTTGTGCAAGTTACTAAATCCCTTTCTCTTTTTGAAGTTGTTCATAAGCTTCTTGAACTTTTCTAAACTTTTCTTCCGCCCCTTTCTGATGTTCTTTTCCTAAATGCAAGACTTTGTCTGGGTGGTATTTTTTGGCCATCTTTCTGTATGCTCTTTTTATTTCAGATATACTCGCATTTGTGTCGAGTTCTAAAATCTTATAAGCCGCATCAGAACTCTTATAAAACATGGCTTTGATGCTCTCTAAATCTCTAGGATTAATTCCCAAATAAGAGGCGATTCGAGAAATCGCATCCACCTCAGAATCGGCAACATGTCCATCTGATTTTGCGATGCCAAACAAAAAATGAATTAATTGAAGTCGCGAGGCATGGTCCATCATTTGACGGATTTGCAAACAGACTTGTCTTGTAGATATATTGGTTTGTTTAGAAATTTCTTTGAATAAATTAAACGCTTGGTTGGCTCTCACTTTTCCATACATTTGAACAAATTGTGCACGGACAAAATCCAACTCCCGTTGGTCTTGTTTGCCATCTGCTTTGATAACAATTGATGCCAAGATCAATAAACTCACTTCAAAATCTCCCGAACGTGTGGTGAATTTATTTTGTGTACCAACGCTGCTGCCTTTAGAAGATGCATCTAACATACTGCCTACTGCCATTCCGATAATCGCGCCTATTGGACCTCCAAATGACCATCCGATTGTGGCGCCTATCCATTTTGAAAACCCCATATATTCCTCTCTAATTAAATTAAAAATCAAACCTACAAAAAAAGAATAGGAAGATTTGACTAGCACTGTGATTTCTGAACTAATTTATAGTCAATTTAACATTTGTCACTCCACAAAACGAAACTAATTGCCCGACAAATGTGTATCTTTGTGCCATAATTAAAAATAAAATACACATGTATCCAGCAGAATTAGTAAAACCCATGCGTGAACATTTGACGCAAGTAGGTTTTGAAGAATTACATACCGCCGAAGCTGTGGACACTGCTTTAGCGCAATCTGGGACTACTTTAGTCGTCGTAAACTCGGTTTGTGGTTGTGCAGCAGCCAATGCCCGTCCAGGTGCCATTATGAGTTTAGAAAATGATAAACGTCCCGCTCAAACCGTTACGGTATTTGCAGGCGTTGATAAAGAAGCCGTTGATAAAGCGAGAGCACATATGGTCCCGTTTCCTCCAAGCTCGCCTTGTATGGCCTTGTTTAAAGATGGAGAGTTGGTACACATGCTAGAGCGTCACCACATTGAAGGGCGTCCTGCAGAATTGATTGCAGAAAACTTAATGGATGCGTATAACGAACACTGTTAATAGTATTTAGTACTTCACAAAAAGCTATCTAAAAAGACTTTGCTTGGTCAATCTAAATCTGCCTAATGGCAGGAAGGTTTAGAATGACAGGTTTTCTGCTTTTTTGATAGCTTTCTTTTTGTTTTAACTAGCCTATAATTTCAACCAAGTCTTCAATTTTACTGATCAACTGGACTTTAATCACCGTGTTTTTGAGAGCTATTTTGTTGTGTTTAGATACAAATATGATTTCAAATCCTAATTTTTCTGCTTCTAAGATACGTTGATCCACTCGCTGAACAGGGCGGATTTCTCCAGACAAACCAACTTCACCCGCAAAACAAAAGTTTTTTGCCAAGGCTTCATCGTCATTAGAAGATAAAATGGCAGCAACCACGGCTAAATCAATGGCGGGATCATCTACATTGATGCCCCCAGTAATATTTAAAAACACATCTTTTGCTCCGAGTCTAAATCCTGCTCGTTTTTCTAAAACAGCTAACAGCATGTTGAGACGTTTGGCGTTAAAACCCGTAGCACTTCGTTGTGGGGTTCCATAAACCGCGGTACTAACCAAGGCCTGAACTTCAATGAGTAAAGGACGAACACCTTCGAGTGTGACCGCAATAGCGTTTCCAGATAGCGCTTCGTCTTTTTTGGAAATAAGAATTTCAGAGGGATTGGTCACTTCCCGCAAGCCCGTGCCCAACATTTCGTAAATCCCCATTTCGTGAGTAGATCCAAAACGGTTTTTGTGGGCTCTTAAAATTCTAAATACATGGTTTCTATCGCCTTCAAATTGAAGCACGGTATCTACCATATGTTCTAATATTTTTGGACCAGCAATTGAACCGTCTTTGGTTATGTGCCCTATTAATATAACAGGGGTTGCTGTTTCTTTCGCAAATTTTATCAACTCACTTGTGCATTCTTTAATTTGG
Source organism: Formosa sp. (assembly GCA_018673215.1). Taxonomy (GTDB): domain Bacteria; phylum Bacteroidota; class Bacteroidia; order Flavobacteriales; family Flavobacteriaceae; genus Hel1-33-131. The sequence goes on from JABHDE010000063.1 coordinate 7,962, forward strand.
GAAACGCTCCCTGCAGAGGCTTCAAGATAATCACTTTGTAAGGTTTGAATCGAATCAATAATGACCACATCGGGTTGAAGGGCTTCGATTTGTTTAAATATGTTTTGGGTTTTTGTTTCGGTTAAAATATAGCAGCTATCATTCAGTGGTTGAATGCGTTCTGCACGCAGTTTAATTTGATTTTGACTTTCCTCTCCTGAAACATAGAGTGTTTTATAGGGCAACTTCAAGGATATTTGCAACATGAGGGTACTTTTCCCGATGCCAGGCTCTCCTCCCAAAAGGGTGAGCGACCCAGGTACAATACCACCTCCTAAAACACGATTCAACTCCAAGTCAGCCGTATCCATTCGGACGGTTTTGGTCGTGTCAATTTCAGAGATTTTTAAAGGTTTAGAAATACGGCTTGAAGCACTTTGATTGCCTGATTTCCAATCTTTTTTATCGGGTTTCTGGACCAGTTCTTCCGCAATAGTATTCCAAGATTTACAAGAAGTACATTGTCCTTGCCATTTGGCAAATTGAGCTCCACAGCTCTGACAAAAAAAAGTAGTTTTTACTTTAGCCATTAGAGTCCTAATTCTCGTTTAATTTGATCTGCTCTTTCTAACATGTCGTCTTTTGTATAGCCTCCTGTTTCTTCTAACACGTAAGCTGATCTGTAAATATTCATTGCTTTTTTTAACTTGCCCATTTCTTCGTAATAACGTCCTATATAATAGCTGCCTAGAATGGTATTGGGGTGCTGTTTGCTGGCAATTTTACCCAACTCTTCGAAATACTTAAATTGTTTTGTCTTTTGTATCGCTGCATCAATGGCTCTAAAATCATTGACTAAAATTTGCTTTTTGATACCAAATAAGGTTTCGATTGTTTCATATTTTTCAATAAGATAATCGACGGGTGAGGTCTCTAAAGTTAGGATGTGCTCTTTATACTCTGCTTTGCTAATCGGCTGAAATACAAAAAAGATACTTTGTAAAGCTTTTGGAATGGATTGAGCGACCAGTGAATAATGATTGGCATCATCAAAATTGTCAAACCCATAAAATAGATTTTTATTTTGTATTGCACCTATTTTAATGTTGAGTGCGTCGGCTTCTTTATTGTTGAGTTTAATATCCAGAGCAGCAGTCGATAGATAATAAAAAGTTTTATAATCTGCTTCAAGACTGAGTCTGCTTGTTAGATTTTCTTCCATGTTATAAGACAAACTAGGACTTAAAGCTATAAATGCATTAAAAACGGGACGATTTTTAAATAAAAAATAATTGATGAAATTTGCTGTTTTTCCGTGACCTACAATGACTTTAAAGTTGAGTGTCCGGTAATTTTCACTCATAAAATTGAGAAGTTCGTTTTCGATAAAATCATAAAACTGAGCTCCCGTTTTGGAAGGCAAATAATCTTCTAATGAAATATTACAATCCTCTGATCTTGAGTCGTCTTGATTCACTCCTACTACAATGGCTTCTGGCATATCTTCCCAGTAAGAATAATAGTCAACATTTCCAGCGGTTATTTCAAAAAGATAATCCCCATCCAAAGCAACAATTAGAGGATAATATTTTTCTGAATTCTCTTCATAATTACGTGGAAGTTGTATTTTTAATTCGCGTGTGGACCCTAAGGATTGAGACTCTATGGAATCATAAATCGTCTGAGCTAAAGTCAGATTAAAACAAAGTAGGGCCGTTACGACAAAAAACTTCATGTTTGAAAGTTAAAAATTTGTGTTGCCAAGTTAAGAAAATAACCGAAAACGAAATATACTATTCTGAAGTTTGTTTTGGATATGCTTTATTGTAAATCGGTAAAAAGAAAAGTGACAGCCCCCCCAAGACGATGACCATTAGGGTTTGAGAGGTCCACATGATCCATCCAAAGGCTCTACTAGGGTCTTCTGGTAAACCAAAAAGTGTAAATGCAATAACAATCGCTTCTGGATACGACCCAATCCCACCGTTAGTCATTGCGATACTAAAACTTGCAAAAATAAAACCAATTAAAATCGCAGTAAACGGAATCTGGCTTGTTTCCTCTAACGAAAAGGAAGTGACATAAAACATTAGTATATAAAGGCCCCAAATAAAAAGCGTATGAAAAATAAAGGCCCATTTTTTTTTCATTTTTAAAATACTTGTGACCCCTTCTAGCAATCCACTTAGTATGGATTTAATTTTTATAGCAATTTTAGTTTTTCTTCTTTTGATAGTGAATGTGAGAAGGATTATTAACAATAAACTTATGACCACAGAAGCCAAAACATAGTTTGTGGAAATATCTAACTCTTTTGTTTTTTGAAGAAATTGGCTGGAAATAACATCAAATTGCAAAAAAAGTGCAACTGAGATGATTCCTATCATAACTAACATATCTGCAAGGCGTTCTGAAACAATAGTGCCAAAACTTTTTTCAAAAGGGACGCCTTCATAATTGGTTAGCACAGTGGCTCTCGCTACTTCGCCGGCTCTTGGAAGGGTGTAATTTATGATGTATGTTGCAAAAACTGCCATTATACTATTTCCCAACCTAATATTATACCCCATAGGTTCTAATTGAAATCGCCAACGGTAAGCTCGTGACAGGTGGCTAAGGAGTCCAAAAAAAACACCAAGACCAATCCAAAAATAATTCGCATTCTTGAAATACTCTAACAATTGAGGAATAGATGTTTTGGATAATGAATACCAAACCAACAGCCCAGCTAACAAAAGTGAAAGACTGATTTTTAGAGCTGATTTGAATTTCTTATTCAATACATTAGTTTAATAAGTTGTTGGCTTCATTTGGAAACACTAAAGATGGCTGGAATGTTTTAGCAGATTCGACATCCATGAAAGCATATGTAATTAAAATCAAAACATCTCCAATAGAGACCTTATGAGCTGCGGCACCATTTAGAGTGATTTCGCCTGAATTTCGAGGGCCTGGAATTACATAGGTGTCCAAACGTTCGCCGTTAGTATTGTTGACGACTTGGATTTTTTCACCTTGAATAATATTGGCGGCATCCATTAAGTCTTCATCAATGGTAATACTACCAATGTAATTAAGGTCGGCTCCGGTGACTTTTACACGATGAATTTTAGATTTTACGACTTGTATTTGCATAGTGGTCAAAGGTAATTAATTTAAAGCTATATTGTCAATTAATCGAACATCTCTTGCAAAAACTGCAATAAATGCACGGTATGTTTTAGATTGATTTTTTTGTTGAATGGGGACCAGGTTTATAGAGTCAGAAATTTGAAAATATTCCAATTCAAATAAAGGGTGATTGGTAAATTGAGTCGTTACCCAATTAGAAATGTCCGTATGATTCTCATATCTAAATTTCTCTTTAACGGATTGCAATATTTTATAAATCAAGGCCGCTGTTTCTTTTTCTTCAATAGACAATCGGATATTTCGTGAGCTCATAGCGAGCCCGTTGGGCTCTCGTTCAATAGGACACCCTATAACATTCACGGATAGCTGAGTAATCTCAACCATTTTTTTAATGATTTGTAACTGCTGAAAATCTTTTTCTCCGAAGTATGCATTATCGGGTTTTACAATTTCAAACAAGTGTTTTACGATGGTTCCTACCCCATCAAAGTGGCCTGTTCTAAATTTTCCTTCCATTTGAAGTTCAAGACCTCCAAAGTCAAATCTCTCTGAGTCCATTTCAGAACCATAAATATCATCTATGCTGGGGGCGTACACGACAATGGTGGTTTTAGAAAGCGTTTCCAACAACTGAATATCTTCTTCTAAAGTGCGTGGATAAGTGTTTAAATCATTTGGATTGTCAAATTGAGTTGGGTTCACAAAAATACTAACCACTACCAAGTTGTTTTGGGCCAAAGCAGCGTTCACCAAGGAGAGGTGTCCTGCATGAAGCGCACCCATTGTTGGCACAAATCCCAATGAAAAAGTACTCGTGCTTTCCTTAGAAATAAAGGCGCATAACTCTGCTTTAGATGTGTAAACTCGCATTTAGTAAATAATTAACAGCGTGCAAACTTAAGGTATTACGGTTAATCTGCATAAAATTTTGTATTTTTGCGTGTTTTTTGTTGATAACGCTAAAAGTAAATAACTTATGAAAGATAAGAGAATATTATACGTTTCGTCCGAGGTTGTTCCATATTTACCTGAAACGGAGATTTCCTCCATGTCATTTGAAGCACCGAGAATGGTAAACAAACAAGGCGGGCAGATACGAATATTCATGCCGCGTTATGGAAACATCAATGAACGAAGACATCAATTGCACGAAGTGATTCGTCTTTCAGGGATCAATTTAGTGATCAATGATTTGGACATGCCATTAATTATTAAGGTCGCTTCAATTCCAAAAGAACGTATCCAAGTATACTTTATTGATAACGAAGAATATTTCAGGCGTAAAGCAACATTTACTGATGAAAATAGCGAGTTATTTGATGACAATGATGAACGTGCAATATTTTTTGCTAAAGGGGTTATAGAGACTGTAAAGAAATTAAATTGGGCTCCCGATATTATCCATGTACACGGATGGCTTGCTTCTTTATTGCCATTATATTTAAAGCAATACTACAAAGACGAACCTCTTTTTAAAGAGAGTAAAATTGTCACCTCTATTTATAATCAAAGTTTTGACAAAACGCTTAATATGGGGATGGTTGATAAAATTAAATTTGATGAAATTGAGGACACACATATCAACAAACTCAACACACCTAGTTATTCTAACCTAATGAAAGTAGCTGTTGATTTTTCAGACGGATTGATTCGTGGATCTCAAGATCTTCCTGAAGAATTAGAAGACTACCTCGCTAACTGTGAAAAACCTGTTTTGGATTACCAATACCCTGAAGCTTTTGCAGAAGCATACACAGAATTTTATAACACTCAAATCTTAAAACTAGTCCCTTAATATGAAATATTTTAGCTCCGTATCATTTAAATCTATTTGTGCTTTGTCTCTGATTTTTATGATTCAGTCTTGTGACAATGAGTTTTCTGAAATTGGAACCGGAATTGTGGGAACCCCCGATTTTGAAATTACACACGAAGTGTATTCAGTAAATACTTACAACAAAAAAATTACACCCTTTCAATCAAACGGATTATCTAATAACCTTTTAGGCTATTATCACGACCCGGTATTTGGAGGTTCTAAAGTTCATTTTGTAGGGCAATTAACCCCTCAAACTTTTGACCCTGATTTTGGAGACAATACGGCTTTAGATTCGATTGTGTTAACTATCCCTTACGCAAGCACTTCAAATATTGGAGAAACTACTACTTATACGCTCGATTCTTTATACGGAAGCAACCCCATAAAACTATCCATTTATAAAAACAACTACTTCCTAAGAGATTTTGATCCAAACGCAGACTTAGATGCTTCTCAAAATTACTACTCTAATGGATCTTTATCACAAGGCGAAATGATTGGAGCTTCCGATCTTGAAGGACCATTAATGTATCATAATGAGAGCTATTTTCCGAGCGCAAACTCTATAGGTTTGTCGGAAATCAATGAAGAAACTGGAGAATTAGAAGTAACAAGTACGATTCCTCCAAGTCTGAGAGTTCATCTGTTTGGGGGAGAGGCAGAAGAAGGAGTTTCAGCCCCTACTACTGAAGAATTTTGGGAAGATTTAATCTTTTTAAAAGAAGAGGATGATGTCCTTAGTAGTGCCAGTGATTTTTACGAGTATTTTAGAGGGCTACACTTTAAAGTAGAACCCATAACTTCAACTGAAGGTCATCTCATGCAATTAGATTTTTCTTCATCAAAAGCAAACGTTACGCTTCATTACACCTATGAAAAAACCACAACTGTAGATGGGGAAGATACAACCACTACCTCTCAAGGAGAATATGAGATGAGATTTTCAGGGAATCGCGTGAGCATTTTTGACAATAGCTTTAATTCTTCAGTAACTGATCTTATCGATGATACGACTACAGATGCAGAGGGTGATAATTACTTATACCTAAAAGGAGGCGAAGGCTCAATGGCGGTTGTTGAATTGTTTTCTGACGAAGGTGGAAATCCTGAAGAAGATCAACTAAATGAGTTTAGAGAAGTGGACAGCAATGGCTTAGTAACCGTAAAACGCTTGATCAATGAAGCCTATTTAGAGTTTTATGTTGACGAAACGCAATCAAATTCAGACCTTCCTAACAGAGTCTATATTTATGATATCGACAATAACATTCCTTTGACTGACTTCTTTGTAGATCAAACAGTCAATACGGCTTCTTCCGATTCTAAATTCACCCACTTAGTGCCACTAAGCACTGAAACAACTGCGGATGGTACGGAACAAAAGAAATATAAAATTAGATTGACAGAACACCTAAACAATATTGTCACAAAAGACTCTACAAATGTAAAGCTTGGTCTTGTGGTGTCTTCTAATGTTGGAGCGGCAAATACTAGAGGGTTCAAAAACAGTATGGATGTAGGTGTTGATGGAGATGTTACAGCTATAGAGGGTGTCCCTACAGGGACCGTTTTATCTCCAAAAAGTGTTATTCTTCATGGAAATAACTCTCCAATTGCTGCCAAAAGAGTAAAACTTAATGTTTTTTATACCGAACCAAAAACCGAACCTAGCAACTAAAATATATGTGTGGAATTGTAGGATACATAGGTCATAGAGACGCCTATCCAGTAATACTAAAAGGGCTTCAGCGATTAGAATATAGAGGGTATGACAGTGCTGGAATTGCACTTTATAATGGCTCTGAAATCAAACTCTCAAAGACTAAAGGGAAGGTTGCAGATTTAAAAGCTAAAGTTTCTGAACAAATCAACCCCGTAGGTAATTTAGGAATTGGGCATACGCGTTGGGCAACCCACGGCGTTCCAAACGATGTGAATTCACATCCGCATTTTTCAAATTCTGGCGATTTAGTGATCATTCATAACGGAATTATTGAAAACTATGGTACTCTGAAAGAAGAGCTTACAAAAAGAGGCTATAATTTTTCGTCGGATACAGACACAGAGGTTTTAGTAAATCTAATTGAAGACATCCAAAAAAATAGCAATTTAAAGCTTGGAAAGGCAGTACAGGTCGCACTCAACCAAGTGGTCGGTGCATATGCTATTGCAGTTTTTGACATTAAAAAACCAAATGAAATTGTAGTGGCTCGACTCGGGAGTCCCCTGGCAATTGGCGTTGGCGAAAATGAATTTTTTATTGCGAGTGATGCCTCTCCTTTTATAGAGTATACCAACAATGCTGTGTATTTAGAAGATGAAGAAATGGCAGTGATTAGATTACACAAGCCACTAAATGTACGAAACATTAAAGACGATAAAATTGTCAGCCCCTACGTTCAAGAACTAAAGATTAATCTTGAGCAAATTGAAAAAGGGGGGTATGACCATTTTATGCTTAAAGAAATTTTTGAGCAACCAAATGCCATTAAAGACACCTATAGAGGGCGGTTGTTATCTAATGAGGGCATTATAAAAATGGCCGGTGTTGAAGATAATATGGGCAAGTTTTTGAATGCCAACCGAATTATTATTATCGCTTGTGGAACCTCTTGGCATGCCGGACTAGTTGCAGAATATATTATTGAAGACTTGGTGAGGATACCAGTAGAGGTCGAATACGCTTCAGAATTTCGATACCGAAATCCTGTGATCACCAAAAATGATGTAGTCATCGCTATTTCTCAATCTGGAGAAACAGCCGATACACTTGCAGCCATCAAACTCGCAAAAGATAAAGGCGCATTTGTGTTTGGAGTGTGCAATGTGGTTGGATCTACCATTTCAAGAGAAACTCATGCAGGGGCTTACACCCATGCCGGACCCGAAATTGGAGTCGCTTCCACCAAAGCATTTACAACTCAGATTACAGTATTAACTCTCATTGCATTGCGATTGGCAAAAGCTAAAGGCACGATGTCAAACTCTGACTTTAGAAGGCATCTTGTAGAGCTGGAAACCATCCCTGAAAAAGTAGAAGCCACCCTTAAATCAGAAAGCATAACTAAAGAAATTGCAAGCATTTATAAAGACGCTAAAAACTTTTTGTATTTAGGTCGCGGATTTAATTTTCCTGTAGCTCTTGAAGGTGCTTTGAAACTCAAAGAAATATCTTACATCCATGCCGAAGGCTATCCCGCTGCAGAAATGAAGCATGGACCCATCGCGCTCATCGATGAAAATATGCCCATCGCTGTCATTGCCACCAAATTTGGGCATTACGAAAAAGTGGTGAGTAACATCCAAGAAATCAAATCTAGAAAAGGAAAAATTATTGCGGTAGTCACAAAAGGGGACACTCAGGTTAGAGAAATTGCAGACCATGTCATTGAAGTTCCTGAATCCTTAGAACTGCTTTCTCCACTACTTACCGCCATTCCTTTACAATTATTGTCATATCATATAGCGGTAATGTTAGACAAAAACGTGGACCAACCTCGCAATCTAGCCAAATCTGTGACTGTGGAATGAGTATGATAGGGGGTATTTAATCACCCATCTATTAGTTGAAGTAGAAGTAACATCTCCGAAACTTTGGGTATTACCACTCTCCTCTTCACAAATAGAAAAATACAACTACATAAAGGAAAAAAGAGATGA
>JABHDE010000074.1 GCA_018673215.1 Formosa sp.
AACCCTTCTTAATTGAGGGGTTTTTTGTTGCTCTCCCTTTCTCTAACCAGTTTCGAAAAGCACCTAAAAGCACTTCACGTCTTTCATTTTACACATTTTATAAAACTCTTCAAATGAGCAAAAAACTGACAGACATTGGCTTTTAGTTGTTTTCTCAACACACTTTGTTCCAAAGTAACTGCGCTACGGATGTATTAAAAATTGGAATAAAATTCAATATCTTTGACTAAACCAATTTAATAAAATGAAAAAACTACTCTTCCTCTCCGCTTTATTAATGTTTTGTTGTGACGATGATACAGACTGTTTCACGGTCATAGATAAGATCATTTCGGACGGCGAATACATTTTGGTTGGCGATTTTGACACCTCAAATACAGATGATGACGGCCCTCTAAATGGCTATGCTGACGTCAATTTGCCAGTTTCCCAAGAGGTCTATGACACCTATGATGTTGGCGATAAATATTGCTACGATTAGTAAAGCCACAGGAAACAAATATTTTTAAATTAACGAAAAACACTAAAATACTTACAAAACTTTTAACATTTTTTAAATTAATAATATTTATTTTTATAAAAATTTAAAGTTTTATGAAAAATATTAAAGATTTCGTATTCAAATGGTACCCTGTAATTCTTGCATTTATATGTCTGCTTTACTCCGTTGGTTTGGGCCTTATGGGACAAACTGAAGAAGCCCAATATTCGGCCCATTGGCCAGGAACAATTCTTTTATTTGCATTAGTAATCAGACAAAGAAGAAGAGTATGAGTGTAGCAATGTTTATTATAGGGGCTATCATTTTCTCATTTTATGTGTACTTCCTCATCTGGAATATTTTCCACAGTACAAAAAAACAACGCGAAGAAAATAGGTACCCAACACAAAATGATCCGGTAGACCTTGACGGTATGGGGAATTTTAGCCGATTCCCTGAGAATAAATAGTTAGTCAAGAGAATCATCGCTGTTCAATGGTTTTATTTTACAAGTTAAATTTAATATATTTGATCTAATTCGTTAAAATATTAAAAAAAATAAATCATGAAAATTAAAACAGGGGGTGTGGGGTTTCACGTATCATACAAAGTCCCAAACAACAAGACACAAATGATGGAGTCATTCTTGGATTCGCATGAAAACTTTATGCGTGAAACTCACCATATCGAAGGGACAGTAGAGCCTGTTGTGCTTTGCTATGCGGTTTTGAAAAGTCCAGAGTTTAATAATCCACTCGATCCAAGCAGTGGCGAAACAGGATATACGCTGTATGGTATAACAGAAATTTACAATGGCCCTGAAGGCGCGCAAGCACATATGGTGCTTGGACAAGAGCGTGCGGAAATGTTTGCAGAGCTTGTCAAATTAACTAATGAATATTGCGTAAGTGGGATATTGGGCGCGCCAATTATTCGCGCCATGCATTAAACTAAAATAATCTTAAAAAATGAAAAAAATAATTATTTTATTATTGTTGTTTGTAGGTGTGAGTGCCATTGGACAGCAAATGGGGTTCAATTATGTAGAAATTACGGCCGAAGAAAACGCTGAAAAAGCAATCGCTGAGTTGTTTGACAGCTACATGGAAGGCAAAGACAGAAAATCTGGAAATATCTTTTTAGAGCGTCTTCGCCATGGAGGAGAAAATGGGCGAACACATCGAATCGTCTGGATATGGGAACTAGATAATGGAGGCTTTGTGGAAGAACCAGGTGAAAATGAATCAAAAGCTTTTTGGAGAGGACTTAGAACATTGGTTGATTCATGGGGCGAGGCAAGGGCTGGTCGAATATTAAATGTTCGTTTTGGTGATGAGGAAAAAAATTCATCCATACACATATGGGACATAAAAGCAAGTGATGAAGAGGCTTTTATTGCAGCTCAAAACACATTGGTAGAAGAGGCTTCATCAGCATTTGAAGACCGATTAGTTGGCTTTGGAACTTATGATGTCAATACCCCAAATGGCGCTACTCACTGGTTTCTGGTTTCTGGAAAGGACGTAAACGATCATTTGAGTCTGTATAGCGCTCTTCGAAAAGAACACGAAAATGCTTTTTCAAAATATTTTAAGAACAGAGGCGAAGTAGAATACGCTCAAGATTTTATGGTAAAGAGAATCAAAACCTACTAATAGATTTTGAAAAATATTAAGCATAAAAAAACCCACTCTTATGAGTGGGTTTTTTAATTGTTTTCGGAAAACGTATTATACAGACTTTACGAATGGAAGTCCAGTTTTTTCATTTTCAACAATCTTTTTTCCAGCAGGAAGGTCACACGTGTTTGAACGCTCATCTTTTGCGAAATAATAAATTGTTTGGTTTCTTCCACCTTTCAAGACCACGTCTTTAGTGTGTAAATAATAAGTTTTTCCTTTGCTATTTTTAAATGAATATCCCATAATGTAATTATATTTTAATCTAAATTACAAAAATTACTTCGGTATTACCAAAAATTTTATCAGATAAATAACATTTTTCTTAAGAAGTAGGCCTAATTGTTAATAAAATCCAATATTTCTGCCCAAACTTTTATTAAATTTGGAGGCATTTCAGAATCTTCCCAAGGCTGTTTTGCCCCAAAAACATGATTCCCTCCCTCAATGCATTTATAAATACTGCTTGAACTCCATACGTGTAGTTTTTTGGCTTCTTCAATAGAGACGGCTTGGTCGTCATCGCCATGAAGAATAAGGTGAGGAATAGTACATTTTTTAGCGGCGCGTTCGATATCTAATCGAGCCTCATGGGCTAAAAAATCATTGTAAAACTGAATGTGGTGGGGCATTTGCTGCTTGGTGCGTTTGTTTTCTACATAATACACACCGTCTTTTTTCCACCTCCTAAGTGCATCTCCTTTTGGAAACCTTGATTTATAGTCGCTAACCCCAGCCAAGGTGATTACTTTTTTTACTCTTAGATCTTCGCTAGCTTGTATGGTGACTATTCCACCACCTCTACTATGCCCCATAAGAAAAATAGATTTCAAATCTATGGCATTACCCTCTTCATGATTTTCAATAACCCAATCTAAAACACATGATAAGTCATGAAGCTCTTTGGAATAGTTGTTTTGTGCAAAGGCTTCTAGGTCGGGAAAATCTAAAGGCTGTTGAACAATGCCGCCATTGTGTGAAAAATTAAACTTTAAAAATGCAATCCCCTGAGAAGCAAAGGCTTTCGCCAGTAAACCCCATGCCCCCCAGTCCTTATAGCCTTTGTACCCGTGACAAAACACAATAAGCGGGGCGGATTTAACAGTATCTTCAAAAATAAGATCAAAAACAATAGGCCGATCTTGTGGCCTATAGATAACCTTATTTAGCTGCTGAACAATCATACCTCTTTTTCAATAAATTTAATGTCTGGATTAAACAATTCTGCAAGCAACTCCACCAATTGTTTTTCATAGGCCTCTAAAATTGTCTCGGAAATGTGTTGCTGTTTTAAAGCGCTATTCCCTAGTTTATCTTTTTTAGTGAATTTAATATACCCTGATTTAAAATTCTTAAATGAAAAAATTCCTGCTTCTGTTGGGCCATCATAAGGGTGGGTCTTATTAAGAATATAAGCATACATTAAAATTTGGAAGCTCTTGTTATGCTTTTTATAATCCTTCGTGATATCACCCCAGTCGACTAAATTTAAGTCTGTCTGTGTCACCTTTGAGGTCTTATAGTCAATGATTCGCTTAATTCCATTACAAATATCTATTCGGTCAACATTTCCCTTTAATCGAATGGGAAATTCAAATAATGAGTTAGTGAAATCATAGGCAACAGGCTGCTCAACAGCCAAGAGCTGAACCTCATTACCTGCTTTGAGAAATTGAATTTCATTGTCCAAAAAATTACGAATATAGCGTTTAGCGATTTCAAAACTTATGAGGTTTTTGCCCTGTGTTATGTCGCCTCTCTTATAGAGTTTTTTAAAAAATTTTTCTACTGTTTTAGAAATTTGGGGTTTTAGTTCTTCCAGCTTGTTAGGATCTAAAAACGCTCCGATGAAAGGGGTGTAAAACGCCTCCAAAGTGTAATGGACAACACTGCCAAATGTGCTAGCCTCTATGATTTCCTCTAAATTGTTCGGCTGTTTTAGCCCTAAAATTTTATGATTATAAAACTCAATTGGGTTTCTAATGTATTGCCCCAAAGATGAAGGCGAAAATCCAGCTTTGGCTATAGTCTCAAGGGATTTTAGAAGTTTCTCTGTCTTTATAACTTGTAGCGGAGATGGGCTGAGTATTTCTATTTTAGGTGTAACTATTTTGTGCTGTAGCTGGTGATGGCCTTCAAGTTCCATTTGTGCCAAAAATCGACTAGGCTCACCGCCATTTAAAGCGTCGGGTTCTGTATTGTAAACAAGATGAATATTTTTAGCACGTTGCATAAGTCGATAAAAATGATAGGTGTACACCGCGTCTTTATCTTTATAGGTTGGCAGACCGTTTTCAAGTTTGACGTCAAATGGAATAAATGAATTCTGTGTTTTCCCAGCCGGAAGAATCCCCTCATTCACTGAAACAACAATGATAGTTTCAAAATCTAATACACGCGATTCCAGCATCCCCATAATTTGAAGGCCCTTAAGTGGCTCTCCCTTGAAATCTAAGGTTTCCTTTGCCAACAACTCTCGGTATAAAGAGTGCATGATTTTAATAGAGCTGATGTAATTATAAGATTGACTTAAATGCTCTATTTGATTGAATAATTCGAAAAAGCGCAATAAATACTCCAACGGCAATACATTGTTGCTTTTTTCGGCATCATATGCTAATTTCAATTCAAAAATCAATGATTTAATCTGTTGTAACGCAGTTTTTGGTTGATTATTCCAAGGCGCTAAAAGAAGCTCAAATGGGTGTTTTAAATCTGGGGCGAGTAGAATCAAATCGCGCAAAGATACAGCGGTACGATTTTGGTCCTTCATAGTATTGAAAACGCTCTTAAGAGAGTCCGTGGAGTTTTTAAACAATAACGAAATAAAAGGATGTGTTAATATTTCATAAACATCTTTGTAGTAAAATACAAACTCTTCAGATGTGGTCTGAACCAGAAACCACTGTTCAAAGAAAGAGGCCAGCGGGATTTGACGTAGTGGCAATCCCATCGTGATATTTATACTTTTGACCTTTTTAGGGATCGAGTGCAACACAGGAAGTAATAATGATTCATCGCCTAATACTAGAGCCGTGTTTTCAAGTTTATTTTGTTCGTATAAATTGTCTAATAATTCTCCGACATACTTGACCTGACTAATATTTTTTGGAGTCCCTGTTATAGTAATGTTTTTCTCTTCTTTGTAGTGCTTTGTTGTCCAGTTGAAATTGTGCGTTTTGTAAAAAGGCCATGTCTTTTTATAATGCCTCATAAAGTGGCCCGCATCATGAAAATTTGCCTCCAAAAAACCTTGATCAATATCCCAAAAGATCTGTGCTTTATTTTGCTGTAATAGTTCTTGGACTAGGATGGCTTCTGAAGAATTTAAAGCATTAAATCCTAAGAAAATGTGTTGGCTGCGCTGACTGTTTTGAATATACTCTTCAATATTATTAACAGCAGCTCTATACATCAGCCCCTGATAACCAATTCCTTTATTTAAGAGTTGGTTCGCAAGTCGTGTATAATAGTGTTTTAGCTCTTGCCAAAAATACAGATAGCCTTTGACCATTGCGGTAGGGTTGGGCTCCAAAGACCAGTGATTGATGTGTTGAATAGCACTGAGGTAATCAAATATTTTTGATGGGGGAATTAAATACCGGTCAATCTCATTGAAATCTTGTATGACCATAGGAGCCCATTTTGAAAACTGATCAAAAGACTCTTGTTTGTCCTTTGGGGTTACTGAAATATAAACACCATAAAATTCAAAGAGCAACTCGACAGCACTTATTTTCTTCAGCTGTGAGAGCTCTTCCACAAAGGATTCAATAGAGCAGATCTCTGGTAAAAACCTTGCTTCTGTTGTATGTCTTGAAAGTTCTTGTTTTAAAAAGACCCCTGCGCGTTTATTGGGCAAAATAAAGGTTAAAGCAGATAAATCTGCTTTTTTGTTTTTTAGCTCTTTTAAGACCTCTGCGATAAAACTTGCCATACCCTAAAAATAAAAAACGCCTCGCAAAAGCGAAGCGTTTTTAAATATATTTTTGAGGTTCAAACGATTAATTCGCAAGTTTTACCTCTACTCTTCTGTTTGTAGCTCTTCCCTCAGAAGTGTCATTAGAAGCAATTGGTGAATTTTCACCAAATCCAATAGATGACAATCTTGAAGCATCGACTCCATTTGCTGTTAAAAAGCCAACGACTGTTGCTGCTCTTTCTTCAGATAGCTTTTGGTTGAATTGTTCAGAAGCGGTGCTGTCTGTGTGTCCTTCAACTACAAAATTTGCTTTTGGGTATTCTTTAAGAATCGCGACGATTGCTTGTAATGTTTCATTGGCAGCTTCTTGAATATCAGATTTTCCAGTTGCAAAGTTTATTGTTCTTGCATAGCTTGTCAATTGAGCTTGTACATCTTCATTTGGCGCTTCTGGGCAACCGTTGTTTGCTACTGTTCCTGCTTCATTCGGGCATTCATCGTCCTTGTCTAAAACTGAATCGCCATCAGTGTCTGGCCATGGGCAACCACCATTTGCAGCGTCACCAGCTTCGTTAGGACACTTGTCATCGGCGTTAGCAACACCATCATTGTCTGAATCAGGGCAGCCGTTTAGGGCCGCTACTCCTGCTTCACTAGGGCAGCTGTCTTTGTCATCAGAAACACCGTCTCCGTCAGTGTCGGCACAACCATTAAATTCGGCTAAACCTGCTACTTGTGGACAGGCATCCTCAGAATCTTGAATGCCGTCACCATCTGAATCCGGACATCCATTAAACTCAGCTAAACCAGGAACTTCAGGACAAGCGTCTTTTTTGTCATAAACGCCATCGCCATCTGTGTCTGTACCTCCGAAGTTAATTGAAAGACCAACATTATGTTGGAAATGCTTTGTTAAATAGTCTTGAAAAGAGTGCTTATATGTTGCCTGGTAAGTCAAGCCAATGTTGTCAGAAAACCAGTATGATACACCTGCGGTTCCATTTACTGTTCCTGCACCAACAAGTGCACTTGCAGAACTGCCGGTGTTGTTTGAGTTATAAGGCCCTTCTTCAATCCATGTGTAACCTCCACCTAGGCCAAGGAAAGGTTCAAAGTTTCCAAAATTAGCTAAATCTCTAAGTGAATACTTTACTGTTGCGTCAAGCGCATAATACTTTAATTCTTCTATTGAAACAGTTTCATTTGTCACATTATCAGATCCCCATTTTTCAATGATGTTAAAAGACCCGGAAACACCAAAAGAAAAGTTGTCCGTAAGGTATTTAGAAACAGAAATTGAAGATAGAGAAGGAACAAAGTTCCAGTGCCCTTCAACATTGTAGAACTCGTTAAAAAGCTCTCCTTGTGGTGAATCCTCTCCAACAGGATATACATCCACAGCGTTAACACCAACGGTGATTTGCCAAGGGTTATTATCGTCTTGAGCGTTTACGTTAGCAATAGACACGACGAGCATGATAGAAAGTGCTAACCTTTTTAGATTTTTCATAATTATTTTTTTATAGAAGTTAAATTCATTGCAAAAGTAATGCGTAAAGTTCACTAAACAAATATAATGTGTGAAAAATACATTTTTTTCATACAAAAACTAAAAATCAGTAGGTTAAGTAATAATATTCAAGGTTTTTCCAACACTTTTAAATGCGGCAATTGCCTTGTCTAGGTGTGATTTTTCATGAGCTGCGGAGAGTTGTACACGGATTCTGGCTTTTTCTCTTGGCACAACAGGGAAGAAAAAACCTATGACATAAATCCCTTGTTTAAGAAGTAAACT
>JABHDE010000060.1 GCA_018673215.1 Formosa sp.
CGGCCTGAAATAACAACACCAACATGGCCTGCCTGGCAACTGTGTCCCCCAACTGTTGGCTTGATACACTCTGACCATACCCAGCCTGGTTGAAGAACTAATTTTGATGCATTAATATTTCCTAATTTTACAATATCTACCTTTGCTTTTGGTGGTGTTTTCACTTCATCAGCATCATCAAAGTTTTTTGAATATAAATTCGACATTCTTTTCTCCCTAATTAAATTGGGATACTAAATATCTAATCTTTTTGCCATATATGGCTTTAAATAAATCGATCCCAACAATACGTATACTCATATCAACAAGATATGAATTAATAATTACGTTAAATCAAAAAAGTTTTAATTCAAGAATTAATTATTAAAATAACAGAATACAAAGGCTATGTTTTTTTAAGAAGGCCATAATATTTTTCAGGTTTATAACCAAGAAATACATGCTCAGAAATTACGTCATCCTCTAAATCAAAAACAGTTTTTACTACTTCAGCATAAATATCACGCGCATCAATTGTCATCTTTAAGTCACGATCTTCAAATAAATTACGCTTACTTAAGCCTGGCCAATCTGAAACAACTTGCTTACCCTTAACTAGGCCTCCAGCTAATATAATAGAACTTCCCCATCCATGATCAGTTCCTTGAGTTCCATTTTCGAATGCCGTTCTGCCAAACTCTGTTACGGTTACTATTGCTGTGTCATCATATAATGGACCCATTCTTTTTTTGAAAAACCGTAGTATATTATCCAATTCCTCTAGCAATTCAGCATGTTCCCCCTGCTCATTACCCTGCAATGCATGTGTGTCGAATCCATCAATTTCTAGCAAGCCAACTCTGGGACCATTTGGTTTATGCATTTGACTAGCTGCAAAGCCTACTAATTCTATTGTATCACCGCGGCCATGGTTTGCTGTATGACGGCTAGAGATATCTTTTAACATTCCATTTAATTGACTATCAGACTTCCACATTTTCTCAACTTCAGCGTATTCTTTTTTTGTAGCTTTAGAAAAGTTTGTTGGAAAATAGTTACTGTTTACTTCATTACCCCTCAAAATTATAGGTATAGGAAGTGACACGGCTAGTGACGAAAATCCTGCTGCATTCATCGCTCGACCCACCCAACCAGATGTAACTGCATATGCCTGTTCTGATCCGGTTTCCATTATATTTTGTCCATCAAAATGTGACCGTCCAGTGTATGGAAATGACGTAGCATGCACAAAAGCAGCATTACCCGATTGATACTCGCTTTCTAAAAATTTCAAATTTGGGTGAACCCCAAAAAATCCATCCAAGTCGTTAGCACCCTGAACTAAAACATCTTTTCTGATTTTAGATAAATTTTTATCGGCTAGGGGCGGCACAGCAGCTAACCCGTCTAATCCACCTCTTAAAAGGACAACCAACAATCGTTTTTCTGATAGCTTAACATCTGGAAATGCCATGTTTGGACTTGCCATCATATACAGAGTACCCAAAGATCCTTTTAAAAAATTTCTACGTTTCATTTTATGTCCTCATAAACTTAGGGTGACAAAATATTTTTAAACATGCGAGTGTAAAAGTTGGTGCGGTTTTTACTTCAACAGCTTCTGGACTACTCACACCAAAAAAAGCTTTCGCGTATTCATCTGGATCAAATTTCAATTTGTACTCAAGTTTATCTGAAATTTGAACAATATATCGAACTCTTCGGTCCATCATTTCTGGGGTCAACCAATCAACTGCTAGATCTGGCCAACCGTTTGGTTGAGGGGTGCGAGAATTTAAGTGCCCTAATTCATACAAAATATTATTTGTCTGATCTTCACCCCAATCATCACCCTGTCCTAGGAATTTCAATGGCAAACCACCACCCACTGCTTTATGGAGATTAAAAAACCAAATTTCTGGCTGTAAAAACTTTGTAGAATTATCGCCATATTTTATAACTGCATCCACAACAGCTTGATGAACTTTTACTAGATCACCAGAAGATTGATTGTATGCATTTTCTATAAACTGAATTGCTTCTTCTGGAGGTTTGTCACTTATAAAATGAATGCTCAATTTATTTGCAATATGTCGCGCTGTCATTGGGTGCTTAGCTAAATCAACACATAAGGCTTTCAATTTATTTATAGGTTTGCCCCTGTACTTTTTACCTAAAACTTTATGTGCTCCAGGCTCGTGTCTATA
>JABHDE010000023.1 GCA_018673215.1 Formosa sp.
CAACAGAAATATGCTGCTTAACAAAATCGAGTGTTTTGTTGTACCGTTTTGTTGGAAAATTCTTTTCGTACATTTAATATTTATAAACAATGGCGTTGATGTGCATACCTGCACCTACGCTTGCAAATATAATAACATCACCTTTACTGAGATTATGTTCTTTAAGAACACCTTTTCTGATCAAATCAAATAATGTGGGCACGGTAGCTACTGAGCTATTACCGAATTTATGAATTGTCATGGGCATGATGCCATCCGGAACAGCTGTTTTATAGAGTCTATAGAAGCGTTTTACAATGGCTTCATCCATTTTTTCGTTGGCCTGATGAATGAGTATTTTTTTGACTTCATTTATGGAAAAACCACTTTTATCCAAACAATTTTTAAGTGCATTAGGAACGTTATTTAATGCAAATTCATAAATTTTTCTTCCGTACATTTTAATGTACCTCACATCTTCATCCTGGCTTTTATCATTGGAGTTGCCAAAAAATAAATGGTATATCTCGTCGTGTGTATAAGAAGCAGATTCATGAGCAATGATTCCTCCTTCTTCCTCACTAGCCTCTATAACTGTAGCGCCTGCTCCATCAGCATAAATCATTGAATCTCGATCAAAAGGATCGACTACTCTTGAAAGAGTTTCGGCCCCAATAACCAAACAGCGTTTTGCCATCCCCGCTTTTATAAAGGCTTGTGCTTGTACCACCCCCTCGACCCAGCCAGGGCAACCAAAAAGAATGTCATATGCAACACATTTTGGGTTTTTAATTTTTAAAAGGTGTTTTATTCGCGCAGCTAAGCACGGCAGAATATCACTTTGGATGGTCTTATGTTTCACATCGCCAAAATTGTGGGCACATATGATGTAATCTAAAGTTTCGGGATCAATTTTCGCGTCCTCAAGAGCTTTATTTCCTGCAAAAGCACCTAAATCTGAAGCAGTAAGTTTGTCATCGGCGTAACGTCTCTCCGAAATTCCAGTAATCGCCTTAAATTTATCAATAACAATATCTGCCGGTGTTTCGATAGATTCTCCCTCGAGAGTATAAAAATCACGATTGATAAAATCGTTATTTTTTTTAATAAGTTCAGGGATATAACTTCCAGTTCCAGTAATTCGAATGCTCATATTTTCTATTTAAACTTCGGCGTATTCATCTATTGGGACACAAGTACATATTAAATTCCTATCGCCATAGGCATCATCAACACGGCGTACAGAAGGCCAGAATTTATCTTCTTTTATATATGCCAAAGGGAATGCTGCCGTTGCTCGACTGTATGGGTAATCCCATTGGTCGCTACAAATCATTTCTTGCGTATGGGGTGCATTTTTTAGTGGATTGTTGGGTTCTGATTTACTTACTTTTTCAATTTCTTGTCTTATGGAGATCATGGCATCACAAAAACGATCCATTTCAGCTTTACTCTCGCTTTCTGTGGGTTCAATCATCATAGTACCCGCAACTGGAAATGAAACTGTTGGCGCATGAAACCCATAGTCCATTAGACGTTTGGCAATATCGGTGACTTCAATTCCATTGGTTTTGAAAGAACGGCAATCGATAATCATTTCGTGGGCTGCACGGCCTTTTTCACCAGTATAAAGAGTTGGGTAATCCCCCTCAAGCCGTTCTTTAATGTAGTTGGCATTTAAGATGGCGACCTTTGTAGCTTGAGTAAGGCCCTCTGCTCCGAGCATTTTAATATATCCATAAGAGATTAGGCAAGCAAGCGCAGAACCATAAGGTGCCCCAGAAATCGATGTGATGGCTTGGCTCCCCCCAGTTTTTATTAATGGATTTCCGGGCAGAAAGGGTGTGAGCTGTTCGGCTACACAAATAGGTCCTACTCCTGGACCACCACCACCGTGTGGTATAGCAAAGGTTTTATGTAAGTTGAGGTGGCATACATCCGCACCAATTTGTCCAGGGTTTGTAAGTCCTACCTGCGCATTCATATTTGCGCCGTCCATGTACACTTGTCCGCCGTAATCGTGAATGATTTGTGTGATTTGTTTTATTTCAGATTCATAGACTCCATGGGTTGAAGGATAGGTAACCATAAGGGCAGCAAGACTGTCCTTATGTTGAATGGCTTTTTGACGTAAATCTTCAACATCAATATTTCCGTTTTCGGAGGATTTAGTGACCACAACTTTCATTCCAGCCATCACGGCACTGGCGGGGTTTGTACCATGAGCAGATGATGGGATGATGCATATTTTTCTGTGGTGATCTCCACGCGATTCATGATATGCCTTGATCGTCATAAGCCCAGCAAATTCGCCCTGAGCTCCAGAATTGGGTTGCAAAGAGGTGCCTGAAAAACCAGTAATTTCGTTGAGTTGTTTTTCTAGTGTGCTAAGTACTTCAGCATATCCTTTAACTTGATCTAATGGGGCAAAGGGATGGATATTTCCCCAATTGGACCAACTTAATGGCAGCATTTCTACTGCAGCATTTAGCTTCATTGTACAAGAACCTAGGGAAATCATTGAGAAATTCAATGCTAAATCTTTGCGCTCTAGGCGTTTGATGTAGCGCATCAACTCTGTCTCTGAATGGTAGGAGTTAAAAACAGAACTAGTAAGAAAACTTGATTTTCTGATTAAATTTTCGGGGAGGACTTCGCTTGATGAATCTTCAAGTTCGATTGTGTTGTTTAATGCTTTTGAAAAAATAGAAAGAATTACTTTTAAGTCCTTTTCGTCTGTAGTTTCATTTACAGAAATGGAAACAGTAGTGGTATCAGGGTAAAAGAAATTAACCTCATGATTTACTGCAATTTCTTTGATTTTGTCGACCTTTTCGACTTTGATGCGTAAGGTGTCAAAATAGTTATGATATTCAAGAACTAGTCCTGCTTTTGTCAATGCATTGGCAAGACGATTTGTGTTTTGATGGACTTTGTTGGCGATATATTTTAGTCCATTTGGCCCATGGTATACGGCATACATGCCAGCCATTACAGCCAGTAAAACTTGCGCTGTACAAATGTTGGATGTAGCTCGATCTCTTTTGATGTGTTGCTCTCTAGTTTGAAGCGCCATGCGTAGAGCACGCTGACCGTTCATATCTTTTGTTACTCCGATTATTCGTCCAGGGATATGGCGTTTATAGGCTTCTTTAGTGGCAAAGTATGCGGCATGTGGCCCTCCATAACCCATAGGAATCCCAAAACGCTGCGTGGTGCCTACCACTACATCGGCACCAAATTTCCCAGGTGCTTCAAGTTTTACTAAACTCAGAATATCCGCAGCGACAGCGACTTTGATATTGTTGGCATTAGCCGTTGCAATAAAGGTTTCTATGTCTGTAATATTTCCTGATGCACCTGGATATTGTATAAGGGCTCCAAAAAAATCCGAATTAAATTTAAACTCTTCAGCATTGCCAATGACCAGTTCGACTCCAATAGGGATAGCTCTAGTTTGAAGTACAGCCAGTGTTTGGGGGAATATATCTTCTGAAACAAAAAACTTAACTACAGCTGATTTTACAGAGGCACGGTCTCTAACGGCAAATAAAAGTGCCATTGCTTCAGCTGCCGCGGTACTCTCATCAAGCAAGGAAGCATTAGCCAATTCCATTCCGGTTAGGTCTGTTATCATTGTTTGAAAATTCAGTAAAGCTTCAAGGCGACCCTGAGCAATTTCTGCTTGGTATGGAGTATACGCGGTGTACCATCCGGGGTTCTCAAGTATATTTCTTTGAATTACTGCAGGTAAATTGGAAGGGTGATATCCCATTCCAATATAGGATTTAAAAACTTTATTTTTTGAACCCAAATTGTGGATGTGTTCTAGAAATTTTTGCTCACTCAGTGGATGCTCTAACTTCAAAGGTCTTGGTAGGCGGATATTATTTGGTACAGTTTGGTCGATTAATTCGTCTATAGACTGAACTCCTATGGCCTGCAACATTTCGTTGACCTGAGTAGTATTAGGACCTATATGTCTTTGCGAAAAAATATCTGGGTTCATATCTTCTTTTTTTAGAAATGGTACACAAAATTACGGATTTATTCATGCTTTTTTTTGTTAATAAATTAAAGTTTTTAACCGATTTTTAAGCTTATCAACAGTTTGATTATTTTTGCAGGGTGATTTTTTTAAAACGCTTATTTAAATTTTATATCAATAGTAGTTTGCACGTGGCTTGTTCTGTGTTGGCGCTCGCTCATTTAACTCTATTGCGCTTGGGGGGCTCTGGAAGCTTTTCTTTCCTTTGCACAGTTTTTTTTGCTGCTATTTTTGGTTATAATTTTGTCAAATATTTCGGATTAGCTAAATTCCATTACCGTTCTCTTACTACTAAGCTTAAAGAAATACAAACCTTAAGTATTCTCTGCTTGATTGGGTTTATTTTTTATTTTTTTATGATTAAAAATGCCCTTAAGTTGAGCTTATTAGTTTTGGGATTAATTACATTTTTTTACGGGATGCCTTTGAAGTGTGTTTCTTCAAAAAGTTTGAGAAGAATCACTGGCCTTAAAATATATGTCATCGCTTTTGTCTGGGCAGTCACAACTTCATTTTTGCCACAACTAGAAAATGGTCTTGAATTAGCGGATATTCATTATATCTGGATTTTGGAACGTTTTATTTTTATACTTGTTTTAATGTTGCCATTCGAGATTAGAGATATGTATTTTGATGATTTAAAACTCTCGACCATCCCTCAACGTATTGGGCTATACAATACTAAAATATTAGGTTATTTCGGAGTTTTTTTACTGTTTGTATTTATTTCTCAAAACACCAATGCAGTAGCGTTTATTTCCTCGAGCTTGACATTGCTTTTTCTACTTTTATTTTTGACCAAAAGTCGCCCTGATCGTTCCGTTTATTTTACGGCTTTTTGGGTAGAATCACTTCCAATTATTTGGTGGATTATGTGGTTTGTTTTGGATAAATTAAATGAGTCCTGCACGTTCTAAGAGCGCCTTATTGCTTGCTGATTCACCTCTAAACCTTTTGTATAAAACATGGGGTTCTTCAGTGCCGCCTTTACTCAAAATATGCTCTTTTAAGCGCTCTGAAATTTCGGTATTGAAAACCCCATTACTTTTAAAAAATGCAAATGCATCTGCATCCAACACTTCAGCCCATTTATAGCTGTAATACCCTGAAGAATATCCTCCTTGAAAAATATGTGCGAAGGCTGTAGACATGCAGTTTTCGGCAACATCTGGAAATAATTGTGTACGCCTAAAAATTTCTTTTTCATGAGTTTTTACGTCCTTAATGTTCGAGGGGTCCTGAGCATGCCAACTCATATCTAGAAGTCCAAAACTCAGTTGACGAAGGGTTTGTATTCCTTGTTGAAATTTTCCTGCTGCTTTTAATTTTTCTATCCATTCAATAGGAATAAGTTTACCAGTTTTGTAGTGTTTGGCAAACAAATTCAATGCTTCCTTTTCAAAACACCAATTTTCCATTAATTGGCTAGGAAGTTCAACAAAATCCCAAGCAACGCTGGTCCCCGATAGACTGGGGTAGGTCGTGTCCGCCAGCATTCCATGAAGCGCATGACCAAATTCATGAAAAAGTGTTGTTACTTCATTAAATGTAAGTAAAGACGGTTTTGTTTGTGTGGGCTTTGTAAAATTACAAACGATCGATACATGTGGTCTTTCGTTATGTCCATTCAATTTGTATTGGGGCTTAAACGAAGTCATCCATGCACCACTACGTTTCCCTTGTCTTGGAAAAAAATCAGCATAAAAAACAGCCACAAGATTTGAAGAATCGTCAACTACTCTGTATGTTTTAACATCTTGGTGGTAGGTGTCGATATTTTGTGCTTCTTCAAATTGTAGACCAAAAAGTTTTTCAGCAATTTGAAAAGCCCCGTCAATCACGTTTTCTAACTTAAAATAGGGTTTAAGTTGCGCATCGTCAATATCAAATTGTTGTTTTTTTAGTTGTTCGGAGTAGTATGCATTATCCCATTTTTGAAGTGTTTTTAAGCCGTCAATTTTTTGTGCAAATTGACTTAAATTCTCAAATTCTTTTTGTGCAAATGGCCTTGCTTTTTCAAGCAAATCAGAAAGAAATACCTTTACTGTTTGGGGTGTTTTGGCCATGCGTTCTTCTAGTATATAATCTGCATGAGTTTTGTAGCCCAAAAGATTGGCTCTTTGAAAACGAAGTTTAGCAATATCTAAAACAATTTTTTGGTTGTCTAATTCATTGTTTTGAAAGCCCTTTCTACCAAAAGCAAGAGCTAGTCTTCTGCGTAATTCCCTATTTTTTGCATACTTCATAAAGGGAACATAGCTAGGATAATCCAAGCTAATAATCCATCCTTTTTTTTCTTTTTGAATAGCCCTCAATTTTGCTGCCTCTTTTTCATCGTCGGGCAAACCTTCAAGTTTTGATTCCTCTAGGATATGCAGTTCAAAGTTATTTGTTTCTGCGAGTAAATGCTCGCCGAATGTCAGTTTTAATTTGCTTAAAGCTTTATCAATTTCGCGCAGATGTTCTTTGTCTTTATTATTCAGTAAGGCTCCGTTTCGTGAGAAGCTTTTATATTTCTTTCCCAATAGCTGAGCTTGTTCTTGGGTTAGGGTCAAACTATCTTTTTGTTCAAAAATGCTTTTAATTTTGCTAAATAAAACCTCGTTGAGGGCTACATCATTAGAAAATTCTGCCAGTATGGGTGAGATTTGCTGTGCTATTTGCTGAATATCTCCATTGGTTTCGGCTGCATTGAGGTTAAAGAATATACTCGATATCCGTTCCAATTCGAGAGCTGAAAATTCAAGAGCTTCAATTGTATTTTGAAATGAAGGGGCTTCTAAGTTGTTACAAATGGCATTTATTTGTGCTTTAGATTTTGCAATTGCAGTTTTAAAGGCATCAATAAAATCTGCTGTTTTAATCTTAGAAAACGGTGCGGTACCATAAGGACTGTCAAAGCGCTGATTTAGAATATTCATTAGGGGGTTCGGCTCGAATTAAGAGTTTAAATTTTTAGAGGCATTTTCGACTTTTAGTTTTAATCCATCTTTATAAACTTGAATTTTGTCTAAAACACATTGATCATTTGAACCTATAATTTGTGCAGCTAGAATCCCTGCATTTTTTGCGCCATTTAAGGCAACAGTTGCCACGGGGACGCCACCTGGCATTTGTAAAATCGATAAAATAGAGTCCCATCCATCGATGGAGTTGCTGGACTTTACTGGCACACCAATTACAGGTAACGGGCTTATGGCTGCAATCATTCCTGGAAGATGCGCAGCACCACCAGCACCAGCTATAATTACTTTTAGACCGCGTTTGTGTGCTGTTTTGCCGTATTCAAATAATTTTTCAGGGGTACGGTGGGCAGAAACAATATCAACTTCAATACCAATATCGAAACTTTCAAGAATTTCGATTGCTTCTTTCATGACAGGCATATCGCTGTCACTACCCATAATGATTCCTACTTGTGCCATATTATTTACTTATTACTTTTATAGTTTCTTTTACTTGTTGTGCTATTTCACGTGCCTTATCAATTTCTGAATGTACAATTGTGACGTGTCCCATTTTTCGAAATGGGCGTGTTTCTTTTTTGCCATAAATATGTGGGGTTACACCCTCTAATTCTAAAATTTTTTCTATGCTTTGATAAACAACAGCTCCGTTGTACCCCTCTGCTCCAACTAAGTTGACCATAACACCACTCACTTTATTTCGGGTTTCACCTAAGGGTAAATTCAATACAGCACGTATGTGCTGTTCAAACTGCGAAGTGTAGCTAGCTTCAATAGTTTGATGTCCAGAATTATGAGGTCTCGGCGCGACTTCATTGATAAGTATGTTATCGTCTTGAGTTAGAAACAGCTCAACAGCTAACAGCCCTACATGCTTAAAAGCTGCTGCTGTGTTCAGGGCGACACGCTCAGCTTTTTTTTCTATGGCATTAGAAATTCGTGCCGGACATAATACATATTCTACTTGGTTGGCTTCAGGGTGAAATTCCATTTCAACTACAGGGTAAGCGCGGATTTCTCCTTGAGGTGATCTGGCAACCGTTACAGCAAGCTCTTTTTTGAAAGGGACTAAGTCTTCAGCAATGCATTCAACGTTAGGAAGCGCTTTCATGTCCGAAAGAGTTCGAATAACCTTGACTCCCTTACCATCATATCCAAATTGCGCACTTTTCCAAACGAAGGGAAGGGTTTGTGCTTCATTTTCAATAGCGGTAGTGAGTTCTTCTGAGTTTGTATAACGTGTAAATGATGCAGTAGGTAAACCATGTTCACTATAAAATAGTTTTTGTTTTGCTTTATTTTGGATTATGGCCAAAGTATCAGCTGCTGGATAAACGTTTACACCTTCATTTTCCAATGCTCTCAGTGCTGAGACGTTTACATTTTCAATTTCAATAGTTAGTGTATCTACTTTTTTTCCGAATTCAAAAACAGTTTCGTAATCCATAAGATCACCTACAAAGAACGCATCACAGGCTATTTTTGATGGCGCTTCAGGATTTGGATCAAGCACATAGGTTTGAATGTCAAATTTTCTTGTGGTATAGAGCAGCATTTTCCCAAGTTGTCCACCGCCTAAAATACCGACTTTATGTTGAGAAGAGAACAAGTGCATATTTGGCTAATTGCTAAAGATTGAATTCTAGCGCAAAAATACACTTAAAAATGGAATCTTGCATCAAAATCCTTCAGCAAAACACTTTTTAACCTCTGTATTTAATTATCTTTGTGACCAAATCTTGATTTGATATTAAAACATTTTCTTTAAACTTTTACAACCTTAGCTGAAATCAACATGAAAAACATTGTATTATTTGGCCCCCCGGGTGCAGGAAAAGGGACTCAAGCCAACTTCTTAAAAGACAGCTATGATCTGGTACACATATCCACAGGAGATGTCTTTCGTTACAATATTAAAAATCAAACTGATTTAGGAATATTGGCCAAATCATTTATGGATAAAGGTGATCTTGTTCCAGATCAAGTCACAATAGATATGTTAGCGGACCAAGTGGCCAAAAACCCGCAGGCTAATGGGTTTATTTTTGATGGATTTCCACGAAACACATTTCAAGCCGAGGCATTAGATGATATTTTAAAAAATTATAATACTGAGGTCAATGCGATGATTGCATTGGAAGTAGACGACGAAGTCTTAGTGAATCGACTTCTTAAGCGAGGTGAAACTAGCGGTCGTGCTGATGACTCCTCAGAAGAAATAGTGCGGAACCGTATTAAAATATACTATGATGAAACCGCTGTTTTAAAATCTTTTTATGAACAAAAAGACAAATATTACGGGGTTGACGGGGTTGGAGCTATTGATGCAATTACTGCGCGTTTAAACGCCATAATCGATGCGCTGTAAATAGATAAAAAGATGACTGAAGGTAATTTTGTTGATTACATAAAATTATATGCTTCCTCCGGAAATGGTGGAAAGGGCTCGGTACACCTACATCGCGAAAAATACATCACAAAGGGCGGACCGGATGGAGGTGATGGTGGTCGAGGAGGACATGTGATCATTCGAGGAAACGAAAACCTTTGGACATTACACCATCTAAAATTTAAAAAACATTTAAGAGCAGGCCACGGCGAACATGGTAGTAAGAGCCGAAGTACTGGGGCCGACGGCGTTGATGTTTATATTGATGTACCTCTTGGCAGTGTTGTCCGCGAAACAGAATCCAATACAATTTTATTTGAAATCACTGCGCACGACGAAGAAGTTATTTTGTGTGAAGGTGGTAAAGGAGGGCGCGGGAATTGGCACTTCAAATCGTCAACCAATCAAACCCCGAGATATGCACAACCTGGAATGCCTTCTATTGAAAAATATGTTACAATAGAATTAAAAATTCTTGCCGATGTTGGACTCGTTGGTTTTCCCAATGTTGGGAAATCCACATTATTGTCTGTTGTAACTTCAGCAAAACCTAAAATTGCGGATTATGAATTTACAACCTTAAAGCCGAATTTGGGTATTGTGGAGTATCGAGACTTCCAGTCTTTTGTAATGGCTGATATTCCAGGAATTATAGAAGGTGCTGCAGAGGGTAAGGGCTTGGGTCATTATTTTTTACGGCATATCGAACGCAATTCAATTCTCTTATTCTTGATTCCAGCTGATGCTGATGATATAAAAAATCAGTACGATATTTTGTTGGATGAGTTGAGGCGCTACAATCCAGAAATGCTAGATAAAGAACGCATCGTAGCTATTTCTAAAAGTGATTTATTGGATGATGAATTAAGAGCGGAGCTCAAACAAATTCTTGATAAACAAATACCTGTTGAGTACTTGTTTATATCATCTGCGGCACAAACTGGTATCATGAATCTAAAAGACCTTCTTTGGAAACAGCTTAATACTTAAAGACTGTTTTTAGACTTACTTTGATGACCTATAATATAGATGTTAAAACTAATGAAAAGAGTCTGTTTTTTTCTTGTCTTTTGCTTCCATCCTTTCCTTTTTGGTCAATCTATACCTAAAGATTTCAATGCATTGTGGAAAGTCAAGGACTATAAATCACTAGTAGAGAAGTTAGAGCAGTTTACCGCCCTTTATCCAAATCATTTGGAAGCAATAGAACAACTTGGTGATGCCTACGGACGAATCTCTGAATGGGATCGCGCTTCAAAGTGTTATGAAAAACTAATCCGTGTAAAACCAGATGAGGCTAACTATCATTATAAATACGGTGGCGTACTTGGTAAAATGGCAAAAGAGAGCTCAAAGTTCAAGGCCTTAGGTCTGATTAATCAGACAAAAAAATCATTCACTACTGCTGCCAAGCTAGATCCGTATCATTGGGCAGTACGTTGGGCACAAGTGCAGTTGTATGTTCAATTACCTGGATTTTTAGGGGGTAGTTATGATAAAGCAATAGCATATGCTGAGGAGCTACAATCAATTTCTAAACTCGATGGCTATTTTGCTAAAGTTTATATTTATGAGCAGATGGATGAGCATAGTCTTGCTCGAGAGTATATGAAAAAAGGGATTAAGCTAAGACAAGATTTTTCATGTTTAAATTCAAAACACCATTCAGAACATTGTAGAATAAACAGCAATGACCTTCGTTACTATTTGGCTTTAGCCTATTTGTCCGAGAAAATGGAACTGAACACTGCAGCATTTTTATTTGAAAAATATATTTCTGATTTTAGTTCAGCTGATACAGTACCACTTGAATTAGCGTATTTTCAATTGGCGAACCTATGTTTAATTCAGGACAATACTCAAGGAGCTTTGACTCATTTAAACCACGCCTTAGAATTGAATTCAGATTTTGATTTAGCCAAAAATGCAAAAAAGCGTATTTTAATGACTTTGCCTGATTAAAATTTTAGTTACTCTGCGTATATTTACGTTAAATAATTTTTTATGAATGTTCATTTTATCGCCATTGGCGGCGCAGCAATGCACAATTTAGCACTTGCCCTACATTTGAAAGGCATACATGTCACGGGCAGTGATGATGTTATCTTTGAACCTTCAAAATCTAGGTTAGACCGCTATGGTTTATTGCCCCAAGAAATCGGGTGGGATCCAGATCGAATAAATTCTTCCCTAGACGCAATTATTTTGGGCATGCATGCAAAAGCCGATAATCCGGAGTTGTTGAGAGCCCAAGAGTTGGCGTTAAATATTTATTCTTATCCTGAATTTATTTTTGAACAAGCCCAACAAAAAACACGTGTAGTAATAGGCGGAAGCCATGGTAAAACTACAATTACAGCAATGATTCTTCACGTATTGGACTACCATGGTAAGGAGGTCGATTATATGGTTGGAGCACAATTAGAAGGCTTTGACGTCATGGTTAAGCTAACGCATCACAATGACTTTATTGTCTTGGAGGGCGATGAGTATTTAAGTTCACCTATCGATTTGAAACCAAAATTCCACCATTATAAACCTAATATAGCTTTATTAAGTGGGATTGCTTGGGACCATATTAATGTATTTCCGACTTTTGAAGATTATAAAGAGCAGTTTTCTATTTTCACAGACAGCATAGTCGAGGGGGGTAGTATTTCTTATAATTCAGAAGATTGTTATGTTAAAGAGCTTGTTGAAAAAAGCCCTAACCCCATTCGGAAATTTCCCTACAAAACACCTCATTACACTATAGAAAATGGGATAACCTACTTGGAAACCCCTGAGGGGCCTATGCCTTTAGAGATTTTCGGAAAGCATAATCTTAATAATTTAGCTGGTGCCAAATGGATTTGTCAGCATATGGGTGTTGACGAGGATGATTTTTATGAGGCTATTGCTTCATTTAAAGGCGCTAATAAACGATTAGAAAAAATAGCTGAGCAATCGTCTTGTGTTGTTTATAAAGATTTTGCTCACGCACCGAGTAAAGTAAAAGCCACTACAAGTGCTGTTAAAAATCAATACCCAAAACGGCGTCTTCTTGCTTGTCTAGAATTGCATACCTACAGCAGTCTGAATGAGAGTTTTCTATCGGAATATGATCAAACTTTAGCTATGGCTGATGAGGCTGTGGTGTTTTTTTCGCCAAGCGCATTACAAATCAAAAAAATGAAACCCATAAGTGAGGAGCAAATAGCACATGCTTTTCAACACAATAATTTGACTGTCTATACAGATTCGAGGCAATTCCAGGAATTTTTAAAGGCTCAAAATTACACAGACACAGCCCTATTGCTGATGAGTTCGGGAAATTATGGGGGTTTGAACTTTGATACATTGGGCCACATGATTATCTAATTTATTCACCTACAACACATTTAATACTATGCCCCAATATTCATTACCCATTAATCAATGGTCACAAGCCGATCAACCACGAGAAAAATTAAGAGATAAAGGCGCTCGTTTTTTAAGCGATGCAGAGCTATTAGCGATTGTCATTGGATCTGGAACACAACAGATTAGTGCTGTTGGTTTATCTAAAATTCTATTATCTGGTGTTCGAAATAACTTAAATAAGTTAGGTAAATGTACATTAGCTCAACTTACCAATTACAAAGGAATAGGAGAGGCTAAGGCCATTAAGATTATGGCAACAATGGAACTTGGCCGTCGATACAAATCTACGTCAATTGAGGACCAAGCAGAAATGGCTTCGAGTACGTCTGTTTTTGAGCTTATGCAGCCTATCTTGGGTTCTTTAGACCACGAAGAATTTTGGGTGCTTTATCTCAATAATGCCCACAGGCTAATTTCTAAAAGTCAATTGAGTAAGGGTGGAATTACAGCGGTACTAGTCGACAAACGTTTACTATTTAAAAGAGCACTTGAAGTTGGCGCTGTAGCGCTGATTTTAGTCCATAATCACCCTTCCGGAAAAATAGAACCTAGTACTTTTGACCTAAGGCTTACAAATACACTAAAAACTGCAGCTAAAACTTTAGATATTAAAGTATTAGACCACCTTATTGTCACAGAAAAAACCTATTTTAGTTTTGCCGATGAAAATTTGCTCTAATGCTACTCATTTATACACCAAAAATAACCAGTAGACTAAAGTTTGTATTTAAACAAATATGCACACGTATTTTAGGTATTCCAATCGATTTTACAACAACAATCGAGGTTTTTATTGCACATTCTGGGTTAAAAATGTCCTATGGGCCACAGCCATTGGGCTCTGAATTTTTTATTAAAAGTAATGGATTACTTTTTGAGCAAGGTCTGTCAGATATTGAAATTAATGTTCAAAATTGGGGGGACTCTAAATGTTTTTTTTATGTCGGAGAAAAAAGTCATTTACCATTCGATATTTTCTCGGCTTCATTTTATCTACTGAGTCGCTATGAGGAGTATTTACCTCATGTCAAAGACGAATTTGGGCGGTTTACTAAAGCCTATAGTTTAGCATACCAACATCAATTTTTAGACCAGCCAGTTGTTGATATTTGGGCTTACAAATTTAAATCGGAACTAGAAGTTCATTTTCCGGATTTCACTTTTAAAGCTAAAGCGTATAGAATTCATCCAATTATAGACGTGCCAATGGCCTATTTTTTTAAAAACAAAGGACTTTTGCGTTCTGTAGGAGGATTTCTTTCTGACCTATATCATTTTAGATTTAAACTTTTTTATGAGCGCTTTTTGGTGTTATTTGGGCTTAAAAAAGACCCTTTCAATACGTTTAATTGGATCATAAATCGACAAAAGAAATCCAAGCAAAAGTTTGATGTTTTCTTTCTTGTAGGCGATTATTCTACTTACGATAAGGGCATCAATCTAAATAAAAAAGAATTTGTTGCACAGATAAAATCTATCAGAGATTACTGTCATGTTGGGCTCAAAACTTCTTTTTTAGCTCTTGATGATTTTGATAAATTAAAACAAGAAAAACGTCGACTAGATGCAGTTATAAACTCAAATTCGCGTAAGGCTAGAGCCTCATTTTCTAAGGTCAATCTACCGACTACCTATCGAAACTATGTGGATTTGGAAATTGAAACAGATTTTTCAATGGGTTATCCAGGCACTATAGGATTTAGAGCGGGAACGTGTACCCCATTTTTGTTCTACGACTTGGATTTTGAAGTACAGACCCCCCTGATGATTCACCCTTATCAATTGATGGATTTCTCACTGCTTAAATACAACTCTTTTTTAGACAAGAAAGAAACCCTTCTTGAAATTATCCAGCAGGTAAAAAATGTGAATGGAGTTTTTACTCCTGTGTTTCATAACTATACCTTCAGCGGGTGGGATAGATGGTCCGATTTTAAAGACTTGTTTAACATTATTTTAGATTCAAATAAAGATGTATCAGCATAAAAAACACTTATTTTTTGATCTCGACCACACTCTTTGGGATTTTGATAAAAACTCTGCATTGACTTTTGAATACATTTTTAAAAGCAACAGTATTGAAGTGAATTTAAATACTTTTTTAGAGGTTTATATGCCAATAAACTTGGCGTATTGGAAGTTATATAGGGAGGATAAAATTGATAAAGATCGTCTGCGGTATGCACGACTTAAAGATACATTTGACGCACTTAATACTCAAATCAGCACCCGAATAATCTATAAACTTTCTGATGATTATATAATTCACCTATCTAGGTACAATCATTTGTTTGATGGGGCCATCGCTGTTTTAGATTATTTATATCCAAAATACAGCTTGCATATCATAACCAATGGTTTTAAAGAGGTACAAAACGGAAAATTAAATAAATCTGGAATTGCACATTATTTTGAGACTGTTACCAATTCAGAAATGGTCGGAGTAAAAAAACCTAATCCTAAAATTTTTAAGCATGCACTTAAACAGGCTAAGGCCTTGCCTGAACATAGCCTTATGATTGGCGATAACTTGGAGGCAGATATTTTAGGGGCTATAGATTTCGGTATAGATGCATTGTGTTTTAATTACCATAAGGAGATTATTCCAAAAGCTATACAGTCTATCGATCAGCTTTTGGAGCTCAAGCATTTTCTGTAATTTTAAAAAAATAAGTATCTTCAACATAAAATAAATACCCATGAAAAATAACTCACTCATAGTTTTTTGCTTATTGATTGCTTTTCAAAACTTCACCTTTGCGCAAAGCGACATCAATAATTACAAGTATGTTTCGGTTTCTGATCGTTTTGATTTTTTAAAAACAGCAGATCAATATCAGCTTAACTCTTTAACAAAATTCTTACTTAATAAAAGCGGTTTTACGGTACTGGACAGGTTAAATAGTTATCCGAAAGATCTTTCAGAAGACCGCTGTTTATTGCTGGATGTCTCAGTTGAAAAACTAAAAGGATTTTTAAAAACAAAACTTGAGGTTCAGTTTAGAAACTGCCGAAGTGAAATTATTTACAAGTCGGAAATAGGAACTTCCAAACAAAAAGATTTTCAGAAAGCCTACCACGAAGCTTTACGCTCTGCCTTTGAATATGTTGCTGCTCTAGAATACCGCTATGAAGCCCGTCAATCTTCAGTTGTTGCTAAAGATACAAGTCCAACATTATCTGCCAAGGCACCTGCTTCTGTGGAAGTGTCAGCGCCCAACAAAGTGCCCCCTGTGCCCGAAGCTCCTGTTGTATCCTCTGCTGCTGTAGTAACATCCGTACCACCACCAGCGCCAAAAGCTCCTCAAACTCCGAAAGTTGTTGTTTCACAAGACGAAAAAAATACGATTCTAGTTAAGGCTACAAACTATGGCTTTAAGGTTCTAGATGTTGTTTCTGATAAGGTTTTATACACACTTCATGCTACAATATATGATGGAGTTTTTATTATAGATAATAAATCTGGTATTGCATACCAGCGAGGGAATCGTTGGGTTCGCGAGTATGTTTCTGACTCAAAAATAGTTATTGAACCTCTTTTTTAGTTGGTGTATTAATAATTGTATTTATCCTTCCAGCGTTGTTTTAGAAAGTCTTTTTGGGCTTGTTCTCTAGCATTATCACCAGGGGTATAAAATGTGGTATTCTTTATGGTTTGGGGTAAAAATTCTTGAGCAACAAAATTTTCATCATAGTTATGAGCGTATTTGTATTCCTCACCGTAGCCTAGCGTTTTCATAAGCTTTGTGGGTGCATTTCGAAGGTCCAAAGGCACACTTAGGTCCCCCGTATTTTTTACGGTTTCCATAGCGGAATTTATGGCCTGGTAGGCCGCATTACTTTTTGGAGAACAAGCCAGATAGGTTGCACATTGACTGAGTACGATTCTGGCTTCAGGCATACCAATACTAGCGACTGCTTGCATTGTAGAATTGGCCATAACCAATGCTGTGGGGTTAGCATTTCCAATATCCTCGCTGGCCAAAATCAATAACCGTCTTGCAATAAATTTCACATCCTCGCCACCAGATAACATTCGAGCAAGCCAATATACCGCTGCATTGGGATCGCTACCTCGGATGGATTTTATGAAGGCCGAAATAATATCGTA
>JABHDE010000061.1 GCA_018673215.1 Formosa sp.
AAGTTATTTTGCCAAAGATATTGTAAAGCTCATAGCTTAACTCCTTACTTCTTTTCCAAAATTTATGGACTTGAAGTAGGGACTGGTTTTTTTGAAAAAAAAGTTACTGTTATTAGCCCGTTCTAATATGGTGAAATCGCTAAGAAACGGCTCCTTAAACGCTACGAATAGCGACGGAAGTATCTTTGCAAACAATGTAGAATTTATTAGCATTGGAGGAGAAATCGCATGGAAATTCACTAAGAAAATAGGGCTTAGTATAGGCTACCATTCTGCCTTTTCGGGAAAAGTGATTTATGCCGCTCCTAGTTATGAAGCAGGAATCTTTTTTCTACTTAAATAAGCAGTATAGTGTGTCGTTATTATAATTATATTTACAGTAACATAAACACTCATTAATGAAAAAATTTGTAACACGACTGTTGATCCTTATTTCAGTAATCATCGCTGTACTTTATATTACAGATACCGACTACCTTTTAAAAGCGGTACGCACTATATATGCTAAAGGATACACCACGGCATTTCTAGAAGATTATAAAGAGTTTGACAATGTAGTAATCGATAATGGTGTACCACAGCCGTGGCCAACTCATAAAGATTACAACAGTGTCGCTGAAACAAGAACTCTAGTCGATTATCATGAATCTACAGGCACTGTTGCTTATGTAATTATAAAAAACGACAGTATTTGGTTTGAAAACTATTACGATGGGTTTGATGAAAACTCTAAAACCAATTCATTTTCAATGGCCAAAAGTTATGTGTCTGGGCTTTTAGGAAAAGCTATTAACGATGGATACATTACAAGTTTGGACCAGCCTGTCGGTGAGTTTTTTCCTGAGTTTAGTGAAGGCTTGGCTGCTCAAATGACGGTAGGAGATTTGTCATCAATGGCATCAGGAACCAACTGGATAGAAAAATATTATTCGCCATTGTCCATTACAACTCGTGCCTATTTTGACGATAATTTAGAAAAAGTAATTTTAGGACTCAAAGTAGTGAATGAACCTGGACAATCTTATAAATACTCAAGTGGAGATACACAGTTATTGGCGATGGTCATAGAAAAAGCGACAGGAAAAAAATTATACGATTATCTTACAGAGAGTTTCTGGATCCCCTTGGGAAGCGAAAACCCTACACTTTGGCAGGTGGATAGCGAGTCACACGATTTAGTAAAAGCGTACTGTTGTATAGCTAGTAACGCAAAGGACTTTGCGCGTTTCGGAAAACTTTATAAAGACCATGGAAAATGGAATGGAAAACAAGTGCTTGATTCTACCTTTATAGCCAAGTCCTTAACCCCTCGATTTGCAGAAAGCCCACAATATGGCTATGGATGGTGGCTTCAAAAGCGAGGCGACAAATCCTTTTTTATGATGCGAGGACATTTAGGGCAATATGTAATTGTGGAGCCAACTGACAATGTGATTATTGTTCGGCTAGGTCATCAAAAGTCACCTGATGCAGATACCCAAATTTTCTCTGATGATATTTCAATATACATCGAAGAGGCTTATAAAATGTTATCTCATGCTACAGAAACTCAACCTTGAAAACCTCCTATTTTTAGATATTGAAACGGTTCCTGAAACCGAACACTATTCAACCCTGTCAGAAGAAAAAAAACTGCTTTGGGAACAAAAAACAAAATACCAACGCAAAGAAGAATACAGTCCAGAAGCTTTTTATGATCGCGCAGGTATCTGGGCGGAGTTTGGAAAGATTGTCTGTATTTCTGTTGGCTATTTTGCCTTTGTAAATTCGGAACGCGAATTTAGAGTCACTTCCTTTTATGGAGAGGAACCCGCTCTTCTTTTAGAATTTAAAACGCTGATCGAAACGCATTTTTCAAAACCAAAACATTTACTCTGTGCCCATAATGGAAAGGAATTTGACTTTCCTTACATAGCTCGAAGAATGATTATTCATAACATTCCGTTGCCGCAAAAGCTGAATCTATTTGGAAAAAAACCTTGGGAAGTACCCCATCTTGACACTCTTGAATTGTGGAAATTTGGAGATTATAAACATTATACGTCTCTAAAATTATTGACCAGCGTTCTCGGAATTCCTTCTCCAAAAGACGACATTGATGGCAGTGAAATATTTCGAGTGTATTATGAAGATAATGCTATAGAGCGGATAGTCACCTATTGTCAAAAAGACACCATTGCTGTGGCTCAAATTATTTTAAGACTCCGTGGAGAGCCCTTACTACAAGCCGATGAAATTGCTTATATTTAAGCAATGAAACAAGCAGCCATTTTAAGTGTTCACAACCTTCGGGTTGCCTTTAAATCCAATACGGGTTTAAATGAAGTACTACATGGCTTATCCTATGATTTGTTTCCTAATGAAATTCTTGGAATTGTTGGTGAATCTGGAAGCGGTAAATCCGTAGCATCACTTGCGATTATGGGCTTGTTACCGCCTAAAAAAAGTGTGATTAGTTCGGGTGAAATTGTGTTCAAAAGTGAAGATATTCTTCAATACACACAGAAAGAACTAGAGGCGCTTCGAGGTCAAAAAATAGCCATGATCTTTCAAGAGCCCATGAGTGCTTTGAATCCTTCAATGTGCTGTGGAACTCAAGTGGAAGAAATCTTACTTCAACACACTTCTATCTCTAAAAAAGCTGCTAAAGACGAAGTAATTCGTTTATTTGAAGATGTAAAAATTCCCACCCCAAACGAGACCTTCAAAAAGTATCCCCATGAAATTTCTGGAGGGCAACAACAGCGTGTGATGATTGCCATGGCAATTGCATGTAAGCCTGATATTCTGATTGCAGATGAGCCCACCACGGCTTTAGATGTAACCGTTCAAAAAGACATTATTGCACTTTTAAAAAGCCTTCAAAAGGAATCTAAAATGAGTGTAATTTTTATCAGTCACGATTTGTCTTTAGTTTCTGAAATTGCCGATCGTATTCTCGTCATGTATAAAGGAGACATTGTAGAAAGTGGAGATACAAAGTCCATCTTTAAAACGCCAAAAGAAGACTATACAAAAGCACTCATTGGTGCACGACCAACGCTTAAATCGCGCTTAAAACAACTGCCTACCATCAGTGATTTTTTATCTAACAGCATTTCAAAAACAATCATTTCAAAAAGCGAACGGGCTAAGAAACACAAAGAAATTTATAGCCAAACACCCTTGTTGGAAGTGATAAATCTTGAAAAAGCATATTTTTCAAAAGCTTCATTTTTTGGAACAAGAACAGCTTTTAAGGCGGTAGATGCCGTGAGTTTTAAAGTGTATTCTGGAGAAACCATGGGGCTTGTGGGCGAATCTGGTTGTGGAAAATCAACCCTTGGAAAAGCCATTTTACAGCTAGACAAAGCCACGGCAGGCACTCTAAAATATAAAGGCAACGACATTACAAACCTCAACAAAAAAGAGTTGCGCTCGTTGCGTAAAGAAATTCAAATTATTTTTCAAGATCCGTATGCGTCTCTCAATCCGCGCCTAACGGTGGGAAAAGCAATCATGGAACCCATGAAAGTTCATAAGCTGTTTCGTTCCGACACAGAACGCAAAGCAAAAACTATTGAGATTTTAGAAAAAGTAGGGCTAGAAGCTTCCCATTTTGACCGCTATCCGCATGAGTTTTCTGGAGGGCAACGGCAACGGATTGGCATTGCGAGAACCATTGCCGTAGAGCCGAAGCTAATTATCTGTGACGAATCGGTATCGGCCTTGGATATTTCGGTGCAAGCGCAAGTGCTTAATTTGTTGAATGCTCTAAAGGAAGATTATGGATTTACGTATATTTTTATCTCTCACGATTTGGCTGTGGTGAAATTTATGTCCGATCAGTTGATGGTGATGAACAAAGGAAAAATAGAGGAATTAGGCGAAGCAGATACTATTTATGAATCGCCTCAAAAGGCGTATACCAAAGCGTTGATAGCAGCCATTCCAAAAGGGATTTAAGTTTGTTAAATGAAAACACTAAAGTTTAAAAGTAAAAAAGACTTCTTATTTCAGTTGATAATTCTAGGGATCGTCGGGTTTTGTATGAATATTGTTGTATTAGAGGGGATGGGATCAGGACTTGACAAATGGAGTTTTATCAATATAAACATATTATTACTCGTTTGTGGGTTTCTTTTGTGGTTGTATTATGGAACCTACTATGAGTTAACTCAAACACACTTAAAATATAATTGTGGGCCCATTAAAGGGAATATTGAGATTAAAGAAATCCGAGAAATTATAAAAGACAAAACACTTTGGGTGGGTTTAAAACCAGCCACTGCTAGAAAGGGTTTAATCATAAAGTTCGGTAAGTATGATGAAGTTTATATCAGTCCAGAGAAAAATGACGAATTCATAAATCATATTTTAGAGCTAAACGATGCTATAAAAATAAGGACTTCTGATTCCTAGTTAAATATCTCTTACAGTACTTGACTACAATGCCATCTCTGGCACTACCCCATCAATAATAAGATTTCCTTCGGTGGCTTGTTGAATAGTTTCAACAGAAATTCCTGGAGCGCGCTCTAAAAGTTTAAAACCCTCTTTGGTGACTTCTAAAACCGCCAAATTGGTGACAATTTTTTTAACACAACCTACGCCTGTCAACGGTAGCGAACAACGTTTTAAGAGTTTAGACTCTCCTTTTTTGTTGGTGTGCATCATGGCTACAATAATGTTTTCGGCACTGGCAACCAAGTCCATCGCACCCCCCATTCCTTTGACCATATAGCCTGGGATTTTCCAATTGGCAATGTCACCATTTTCTGAAACTTCCATCGCGCCTAAAATGGTAAGGTGTACATGCTTGCCTCGAATCATAGAAAAACTAGTGGCAGAATCAAAAAAACTAGCGCCATCAAGCGTGGTAATGGTTTGTTTGCCTGCGTTGATAAGATCAGCATCTTCTTCTCCTTCAAATGGAAAAGGCCCCATTCCTAGGACGCCATTTTCACTCTGAAATTCAACTTCGATATCTTCTCTAACAAAGTTGGCAACGAGTGTCGGAATCCCAATACCAAGATTTACATAATATCCATTTTTGACTTCTTTTGCAATCCGTTTTGCAATTCCATTTTTGTCTAACATGATTATAATTTTTGTCTTAGGGTTCGTTTTTCAATGCGTTTTTCGTAATCCTTTCCTTGGAAAATGCGTTGTACAAAAATTCCAGGAATATGAATTTGATTTGGATCAAGTGATCCAACAGGGACTAACTCTTCAACCTCAGCGACCGTGATGCGAGCGGCCCCACACATGTTCGGATTAAAATTTCTTGCTGTCCCTTTAAATATTAAATTTCCTGCAGCATCACCTTTCCATGCTTTGACAAAAGAAAAATCAGCTTTAAAAGCAGTTTCTAAAACATACATTTTACCGTCAAAATCGCGGGTTTCTTTACCTTCTGCCACTTCGGTTCCATATCCAGCTGGTGTATAAATAGCTGGAAACCCTGCTTGTGCAGCACGACAACGTTCTGCCAAGGTTCCTTGCGGAATCAGTTCGACATCTAATTCTCCTGAGAGCATTTGACGTTCAAACTCGTCATTTTCGCCAACATAAGACGAAATCATTTTCTTAATTTGATGTTTTTGGAGTAATAATCCAAGTCCAAAATCATCAACTCCTGCATTATTTGAAATACAGGTGAGTTCCTTAATGTCCATTTCTACCAGTTCAAAAATTACGTTTTCGGGAATTCCACACAATCCAAAACCACCGAGCATTAAGGTCATTCCGTTGGAGACGCCGTCGAGGGCTTCCTTTACGTCTGCTACTTGTTTATTTATCATCGTTTAAATTTAGGATAAAAAAGTACAAAAAAATTCTTACTAAATGAATAAATTTACTAGAAATCGATGTCTGGCGTAATGGGAGTTGTATCTATTGGTATCGGATCTCCCTCTTCAAGAATAGGGTCGCATTCCACCTCAATAGTGAGCTCTTCTGGCTCCACAAAATCTTCTTTTGAAACCCCTAATTCCTCTAGTGCATAACAGCTTCGCATGTAATTTGCCCAGATTGGTAGTGCCATAGCAGCACCTTGTCCATATGTAATGGTTTTAAAATGAGTCGCTCGATCTTCTCCTCCAACCCATACACCTGTAACCAAATTTGGAACCATTCCCATAAACCATCCATCACTTTGATTTTGGGTAGTCCCTGTTTTTCCGGCTATTGGGTTTGTAAATTCATATGGATATCCTGTTACAATTTCTTTGTATACAAGTTGATCTTTTGCTGCACTGTGGCGCAGTCGTTGGCCAGAACCAAACTTGGTAACGCCTTCCATTAATTTAACAGTGACATAGGCGACCTCTTTGCTAAGAACATCTTTTGTTTCAAGGGTATTCTGATATAAAATTGTGCCATTTTTATCTTCAATTCGAGTGACCATGACAGGTTTGGTATACACTCCTTGATTTGCAAACGTAGAGTAGGCGGCTACCATTTCGTACACACTTAGATCTGGAGTCCCTAAAGCAATTGACGGCACCGCAGGAATATCCTGTTCAACCCCTAAACTAAGTGCTAAATCGATGACTGGCTGGGGCCCGATTTCATTCATTAAGCGCGCTGTAATCGTATTTCTAGAATTTGCTAGAGCCGACTTGAGCGTTTCAAATCCTCCGTAGTTCCCTCCTGAGTTTTTAGGAGACCATGGCTGCATATTTCCATACTTCATGGCTTCAATTGTGATTTGAGATTTTGGAAAGGTATCACAGGGTGACAAATGGAGTTGGTCAATAGCAGCTGCATATACAAAAGGTTTAAAAGTTGATCCAACTTGACGCTTGCCTTGCTTGGCCATATCATACTGAAAGTGCTTATAGTTGACCCCTCCAACCCAGGCTTTAACATGTCCTGTTTGTGGTTCCATTGACAGCATTCCAGCCCTTAAAAAAGATTTGTAATAACGCATAGAATCTTTGGGAGTCATGATGGTATCGATCTCATTATTTTTGGCTGTCCATGAAAATATTTTCATAGGAATCGGTTTATCAAAGGATGCTATAATTTCTTTGTTTGATTTTTTGAGATCATACTTCATTTTACGCCAGCGTTCTGATCGTCGCATACTAGTGCTCAATAAATTCGTAATTTCTTCTGGTTCTAAATCTAGAAATGGAGCGGTTCGATTTCTTCTTAGTGTATTTTGAACAAAAAACTCCGCTTGTAAGTTGGCCATATGCTCCTTGGTTGCTGTTTCTGCAAAGGTTTGCATACGAGAATCTATAGTTGTGTAAATTTTAAGACCGTCTTTATAGATGTTATATGTATCCCCATTTGGTTTGGTGTTTAGGGGATTGTTGACCCATTCTTTCATAAACCCTCTTAGATAAGACCTAAAATAAGTGGCGATTCCTTCACGATGAGATTCCGGAGAGTAATTAAGTGCTAAAGGCAATTGTTTCAATGAGTCTTTAATGGTTTCTTTAAGAAAACCATATTTAGCCATTTGGCTTAACACAACGTTTCTGCGGTTCTTTGTTCCGACTGGGTTTCGTTTTGGGCGGGGATTGTATAGGGAAGAATTTTTAAACATCCCCACTAACATGGCCGATTCATTGATTGATAAATCTATGGGTTCTTTTCCAAAATAGATTCTGGATGCCGATCGGATTCCATCTGCATTGTTTCCAAAGTCATAGATATTAAAATATTGAGCAATAATTTCTTCTTTAGTGTATTGACGTTCTAAACGTATCGCAATCACCCATTCTTTGATTTTTTGAGTAATTCTACCCACTTTATTACGAGACCCTTCTCCATGAAAAAGTTGCTTAGCTAACTGTTGTGAAATTGTACTGGCTCCGCCTCCTTTTCCAAGTTTGACAATGGCTCGTAAAGTACCTCGGGCATCAATGCCCGCATGCTCAAAATGCCGAACATCTTCGGTGGCTATGAGGGCGTCTATAAGGTGCTTTGGTAAATCGCTAAAAGCTACAGGCGTTCTATTGTCTTCATAATAAAACTTCCCGAGTGTTTCCCCATCTGAGGAAATAATTTCTGAAGCTAAATTAGTTCGCGGATTCTCTAAGGCAGTGGTGTCTGGCATTTCCCCAAAAAGCCCTAAAGAGGCTGAAGTAAAAATAAGGCCAACTCCTAAAACAGCTGCTAAAAAACACATCCAAAACCAACGAATAGGTTTTGAAAAATTACGAGATGCTGCCTTTTTTTTTGCCATCATATTTATTTTAGAGATTCAATACTAAAACCAACATCAATAATTCCTTCGAGTTGATCAACTCCTTTAAAGGCTCCGCGATGGCGCATTGCTTGTTGAATCTGTACTTTATAAGTGCCTTCTTCTGAAAACACAAAAGGAGTGTTGTAGCCTTTAAAACTGAGTTTGTGCTGTTTTACAGATGTAAAGCCTGAACC
Organism: Formosa sp.; assembly: GCA_018673215.1. GTDB lineage: Bacteria > Bacteroidota > Bacteroidia > Flavobacteriales > Flavobacteriaceae > Hel1-33-131. Next base: position 8,377 of record JABHDE010000061.1, read on the forward strand.
CAATAGCTCGCCATTTGGTTTAGCCATGAGATACTCAAGAGTATCTTTTGTAACTTTTCCGTTTGGATAATTTAGCTCAACAATTAAGAATAAATTACTAAACTCATAAGCGGTGGTCGTTCTTAAATTGACAAATAAGTTATAAGGATTTGTAGTATCAGGTGCTGAAAAAACAAAGCTAACAACGTCTTGTTTCTTCCAACCATCTGAAATGGACGTGTAGCGGTCAAATACTTTGTTTTGCTGACATGAAAATGCTACAAAAACAAAGATCCATAATACTGATTTACTTTGCATTGTTATTTTGGGGTCTAGGTTTTCTGTTGTTCTTGTTATTTCTGTTGTTTTTGCGTCTGTTGTTCTTTTTACGTCTTTGATTTTTAGGGGCATCAAAACGCGTTAAGCTATCTTGACCCACAACGTTTTCAAAATTAACTTTAGTATCTTCAACTAAATCAATTGCATATTCTTCTAAACTTGCAACCTTTTCATTTTTAGCGTTGAGCGCAATAATTTTATTGGCTTGAGTTGTGGTTAATTTATGCCAATTCATCCATTCACCTTCGTAGGCATACCACATATGTCCTTTAAAAATATCCGTTTTTTGACAAACTGCAGTCCCTTTTTCAGTTCTTAATTTGACTTCTGTTTTTGGAAATGCTTTTAACGCATCTAAATACGCATCTAGTTCATAGTTTAAACAGCACTTTAACTTCCCACACTGACCTGCTAATTTTAAGGGATTTAAAGAGAGTTGTTGGTAGCGGGCTGCGGAAGTATTGACGGATCTGAAATCGGTCAACCAAGTAGAGCAACAGAGTTCTCTTCCACAAGATCCAATCCCCCCAAGTCGTGCCGCTTCTTGTCGCAAACCCACTTGCTTCATCTCTATGCGGGTTCTGAATTCCCTAGCAAATAACTTGATCAGTTCTCTAAAATCTACTCGTTCGTCGGCTGTATAATAAAAGGTTGCCTTGCTGGCATCGCCTTGAAATTCAATGTCAGAGATTTTCATTTTTAACTTTAAGTCAATCGCAAATTGTCTTGCTTTGACTTTCATAGGCTCCTCTTTATCTCTGGCCTCCACCCAAATATCTATATCTCTTTGAGTGGCTTTGCGGTAAATTTTAAAAACGTCTTCTGGATTTTCAGAAATTTTCTTTCGTTTCATTTGAACCTTAACCAACTCACCAGAAAGGGTTACCATACCTATGTCGTGTCCAGAGGCTGCTTGAGTAGCTACAACGTCTCCTATACTTAGGGTTAAATTTTCAGTGTTTTTATAATATACTTTACGCCCATTTTTAAAGCGGACTTCTATCCAATTAAAAGGAGTCGCACCATTAGGAAGAGTCATGTTTGCAAGCCAATCAAAAACAGTTAGCTTGTTACAGCTATCGGTCCCACATGTTCCATTATTTTTGCAGCCTTTTGGCTGACCATCTTTACCTGTTGAACAGCTTGTACATCCCATAATTTATATATATTGAATTTGTCAATGCAGTAGCATTACAAATGCTATTTAATTCTATGATCTAAAACGTAAATATAAGATTATTTGAGGACTTAAAAAATGAGGTGAACGCTATTTTTAATCTCTCAAAAACTTAAAGACCTCTCTAAAATTAAGACTGGGGAGGATTAGCGAGAGTTTCAAAAATGTTCCTTAAATCTTTCTTATACGGCAAATGATCTGCACGCCCTTTTTTGAAAATGTCATTGCTATTGCCTTGACCCTTTCGCAATTCTTTTTGCGCTTCATAAGACAGGCGGTTAATATCCATACAATTTGTGGAACAACAATTTTCCATACTTTCTTTACATGAGTCACACTGAATAAAAAGTAAATGACAGGCGTCATTGGCACAGTTTACATGAATGTCTGCTGGTTCACCACATTGGTGACAGTTTGCAATCACATCATCTGATATTTTTTCGGCACGACGCTGGTCGAACACAAAATTCTTTCCAATAAACTTATTTTCAATTTTTTGATTCCCAACTTGACGAGCATAATTGATAATACCGCCCTCTAACTGGTATACATTTTTAAACCCTTTATGTTTGTAATAAGCACTGGCTTTTTCGCAACGAATACCACCGGTACAGTACATCACTAATTTTTTGGTTTCTTTATAATCTTTGAGATCTTCTTCAATTAAATCCAAAGATTCTCTAAAGGTATCCACATCTGGTGTGACAGCATTTTTAAAATGACCTATTTCACTCTCATAATGATTACGCATGTCCACCACTACCGTATTTTCATCTTCAATAAGTGCATTGAATTCAGATGCATTTACATGAACACCAATATCAGAAGGATCAAAAGTGTCATCATTTAATCCATCTGACACAATCTTGTCACGCACCTTCACTTTTAGTTTTAAAAACGAAAACAAATCGTGTTCGATGGCAATATTAAGACGCACATTTTCTAGAAAGTCGATACTATCTAAATGCGTTTTAAATGCTTCAAAGTGATCTGCTGGAACTGAAAGCTGGGCATTAATTCCTTCCTTGGCAACATAGATTCGTCCTAAAACATCAATGCTGTCCCAAAATAAAAATAACTGATTTCTTAACAACTCAGGGTTGCTGATTTTTGAATACTTGTAGAAAGAGATCGTCAGGCGTTCTTTGCCTGCCTGTTGGATAAGCTCCGCTCTTTCAATATTGCTTAACGTATTGTACAGTTGCATGCTATACTAATTTTTAAGTTTATACTAAATAGGTTACAAAGGTAATAATTTTTGGAACAACGTAGAGTAAAGAGAATGGAAAGCGCTTAGAAATTATTACAAAAAGGTTCGTTAAAATTTTAAAACTTTACAAAAGTTATCTTATTTTAGCAAGAAGAAAGAACTAGATACAAAAGACTTATGAGCAGCGAAAAAGATGCAAAATTAAAAGCCCTCAAGCTAACGTTAGACAAGCTTGACAAAGCATACGGAAAAGGCACCGTAATGAAAATGAGTGACGCCCCTGTGGTAGATGTAGAGGTGATCCCTTCAGGATCTTTAGGATTGGACATCGCCTTGGGCGTTGGAGGCTACCCTAGAGGACGTGTGATTGAAATATATGGTCCTGAATCTTCAGGAAAAACAACTTTGACATTACATGCAATTGCTGAAACCCAAAAAGCAGGTGGTATTGCCGCTTTTATTGATGCAGAACATGCCTTTGATCGTTTTTACGCTCAAAACTTAGGCGTTGATATTGACAACCTAATTATTTCTCAACCTGACAATGGGGAGCAAGCTCTCGAAATTGCCGATAATTTGGTGCGTTCGGGTGCTATTGATATGGTCGTGATTGATTCTGTAGCTGCATTGACTCCAAAAAGTGAAATTGAAGGTGAGATGGGCGATTCTAAAATGGGACTTCATGCCCGTTTGATGTCTCAAGCTTTGAGAAAATTAACAGGATCTATCAGCAAAACAAACTGTACAATGATTTTCATTAACCAATTGCGTGAAAAAATTGGGGTAATGTTCGGAAATCCTGAAACCACTACTGGTGGTAATGCCTTAAAGTTTTATGCTTCTGTCCGTTTAGACATTCGTCGTTCGACACAAATAAAAGACAGCGATGGAAACGTTTTAGGTAATAAAACGCGTGTGAAAGTGGTGAAAAACAAAGTGGCACCGCCATTTCGTTTGGCAGAATTTGACATCATGTATGGACAAGGTGTTTCTAAAGTAGGTGAGATTTTAGATGTGGCTGTAGAGCATGAAATTGTTAAGAAAAGTGGTTCATGGTTTAGCTATGACGATACAAAACTCGGGCAAGGACGAGATGCTGTCAAAAACATGATTAAAGACAATCCAGAGTTAATGGAGGAGCTAGAAGAAAAAATAAAAGCCATTTTAAAAACAGAGGCTTAAATAAATTAACTAGTACTATTGTTAAAATCCCGATACGTCGGGATTTTTTATGCCTTTAAATCTGCTTCCAATGAATTTGAAATAAGATTAAATACTTCTTTGCTAAATTCTGATGTATCCTCAATGGATAAGTGATCTGTGGAAATGGTTGGATGCACTTGTACGCGCATTTTTCCTGGACTTCCACTAAAAAAAGTATAAGACAAGCGTTTTTTATTGTCAAAAAAGGTCATGGGCACCAAAGGGACTTTGTGATTGATGGCCAGTCGGAATGCACCGGCCTTGAAGCGGTCTAAAACAACCGATTCTTTTGGGACACCCCCTTCTGGGAAAATACAAATACTAGAGCCTTGTTTAATGCGGTTTTGAGCCCGTATAAACACCGCTTTTCGGCTTTCTGGACTGCTGCGATCGACTAAAATACAGGTGCGTTTGTAAAAGAACCCAAAGATTGGGATTTTTACCAGTTCTTTTTTACCTATAAATACAAACGGATGGTTTTTAAAGGCCACCAACATCAACATAATATCAGTCATGGAGGTGTGGTTGGCAACAAACACATAACTCTGCCCTTTTTTGAGGGGTTCAGAGCGCTTCACTGTCCAATAACACCCCATTCCAAGAAGAATTATTTTGGCCCAAATGCGCGCTAGCTTAAAAAAGTAAGGGTACCATTTCTGTTTTAATACGGACAAAAACAAGAGTGGAAACATGATGAGAATGGGCAATGCAACAAGCACATAGAACCAGACTCTGTACAAAACCCACAATGGATATTTAATGATTTTCATGGAATTCAAAACTACTAAAAAATTTGAGCGCTTGAACAAAAAACGTTTTTTTGTTAAAATTAAAGTCGGTTGCGCCACAAATCCTTTCGTGCAACTTGTGTCCTAAAGCATCTTAATGGAGCTACCCACATTCAAAACTCCTAAAAAAATTGAGCGATTGCCTCAAAAAAAGTACCTTTGCTATTCATTCGGAT
>JABHDE010000032.1 GCA_018673215.1 Formosa sp.
AATCAACTTCGGCATTATTTGAGCCGACTCTAGATTATGTCATTGTAAAAATACCACGTTGGAATTTTGATAAATTTGAAGGAAGTGATCGTGAATTAGGTCTTCAAATGAAAGCTGTAGGTGAAGTGATGGGAATTGGACGTTCTTTTCAAGAAGCATTACACAAGGCAACCCAATCCTTAGAAATTAAACGCAATGGATTAGGCGCAGATGGCAAGGGCTACTCCAATTACGATCAAATTATTAGCAAACTGAAACATGCGAGTTGGGATCGTGTATTTGTGATTTATGATGCCATACAAATTGGGATTCCTCTTTCTCGGATTCATGAAATTACTAAAATCGATATGTGGTTTTTGAAACAATATGAAGAATTGTATTTCCTCGAAAAGGAAGTTTCAACATATTCCATAGAAACAATCACAAAAGAACTCTTGCTAGAGGCCAAACAAAAAGGATACGGAGATCGACAAATTGCCCATATGTTGAGCTGTTTGGAAAGCCAAGTGTACAACAAGCGTAAAGATTTTAATATCAACAGAGTTTACAAGTTGGTAGACACTTGTGCTGCAGAATTTGAGGCAAAAACACCTTATTATTATTCCACCTTTGAAAGCCAAATGACCACTAAAGAAGGACATACAGTTACAGAAAATGAAAGTGTTGTTACTGACAAAAAGAAAGTCATTGTTCTTGGTTCTGGACCTAATCGAATTGGACAGGGGATCGAATTTGATTACTGTTGTGTACATGGTGTTTTAGCGGCCGCCGAGTGCGGTTACGAAACCATCATGATTAACTGTAACCCTGAAACTGTATCTACAGATTTTGATACGGCAGACAAACTATATTTTGAACCTGTTTTTTGGGAGCATATATACGATATTATACAGCACGAAAAACCTGAGGGCGTCATTGTTCAATTGGGTGGGCAAACGGCACTTAAGTTGGCTGAAAAACTGGATCGATATGGAATAAAGGTTATCGGAACGAGCTATCAGTCTTTAGATTTGGCCGAGGACCGGGGCTCTTTTTCTACACTTCTAAAAGAAAACAATATTCCTTATCCAGAATTTGATACAGCCGAAACCGCGGATCAAGCGCTTAAAGTTGCGGATAAATTAAATTTTCCAATACTAGTGAGACCTTCATATGTATTGGGTGGTCAAGGCATGAAAATCGTAATTAATAAGCAAGAGCTTGAAGATCATGTGATCGATTTACTCCGTAAAATCCCAAATAATAAACTGCTTTTAGATCATTATTTAGATGGCGCCATTGAAGCAGAAGCCGATGCGATTTGCGATGGAGAAAATGTATACATCATCGGTATTATGGAGCACATAGAACCTTGTGGAATCCATTCTGGGGATAGTAATGCAACACTTCCACCATTCAATTTAGGGGATTTAGTGATGCAACAAATTAAAGATCATACAAAGAAAATTGCACTCGCTTTAAATACTGTTGGTCTAATCAACATCCAATTTGCTGTTAAGAATGATAAAGTATATATCATTGAAGCCAATCCAAGAGCATCTAGAACAGTACCTTTTATTGCAAAAGCATACGGAGAACCTTATGTGAATTATGCCACTAAAGTGATGCTAGGCGATAAAAAAGTTACTGATTTTGACTTTAAACCACATTTAGATGGCTATGCAATTAAGCAACCAGTGTTTTCATTCAATAAGTTTCCAAATGTGAATAAACAATTGGGACCAGAAATGAAAAGTACTGGAGAAAGCATTTTATTTATAGATAGTCTAAAAGACGATGAGTTCTATGATTTGTATGCTCGACGTAAAATGTATTTGAGTAAATAACAAAAAAAAAAGGCGGCGTTTTAGTCGCCTTTTTTTATGAGTTGAAAATCGAAAGAAATAATTACTGTATCACTGACTTTGTTACGAACAATTTTTGGAATTTCTATTGCAAAATCATCAGCACTTACATCAAAAGTACCGTTGAATTTCATGGTATTGTCTTCTTTAATTATATGAGTTTCAACAGAGATAGATGTACTCTTCCCATGCATTTCTAAGCGCCCCGAAAGGATATGTTTTTTATCTAAATTTTGAACATCAAAATTCAATAATTGCCCTTTAAAAATTGCTTTGGGATAACGATTGCTTTCGATATAACTTTCATTAAAATGCTCCTCCATAAGTGCATTTTTAAAACGAAACCCTTTGACTAAAGCCAAAGCTGCAAAAGTTCCATCAGTCGTGTTTAGTATCGCCGTAACATTTTCATTTGTAGCCTTAACTTCTTCAAAAGCAGGCATAGAGGCTTCAAAAGTGAGTGTTCCAGAACGAGTCCAATATTTTTCTTGACTGTTTGCAAGACTGGTACAACAAATAAAAAATAGAACTACATATTTCATTCTAAATAGCCTTCATTCATCCATTGTTCTACCAAATCAATACTGACTTGTGGCAATCTCGAACCATACTTTGGCATAAATCCAGATTCACCGGGTTGACG
>JABHDE010000035.1 GCA_018673215.1 Formosa sp.
ATCAAAACCATGCAAATGGTTGGTGCTACAAAACAGTTCATTAGAAAACCATTTATTTTGAGAAATATACGTCTAGGTATTCTAGGCGCACTCTTAGGCATAGGAGTAAATTGTCTTTTAATTTATTATTTAAATGCCTCATTCCCTGAACTTAAACTCATCAATTATCCTCTTGAGTTAGGCGCTCTATTTCTAAGTATTCTTTTGATCGGTATCTTTATCACATGGATCAGCACACATTTGGCAACACAGCGTTTCTTAAATCTAAAAACCGATCAACTTTACTACTAATATTAAAAAAGCATGGGAGAAAAAAAACGTAAAGAAGCAATAAAACAAAACTTTGTTTTTGAAAAAAGAAATTATATCTGGATGTTTATCGGCTTAGCTTTCATAGCTCTTGGTTTTGTACTTATGTCTGGAGGCGGATCGAACGATCCAAATGTGTTTAGTGATGCAATATTTAACACCCAAAGAATTCGCATAGCGCCCACCCTTGTTCTTATTGGGTTCGGGATTCAAGTCTATGCAATACTTCTAAAGCCCAAAGCCTAGATGGATATAATAGACAGTCTTCTTTTGGGAGTTATACAAGGGCTCACCGAATTTCTTCCCGTATCCTCAAGCGGGCATTTGGAGTTGGGAAAAGCATTGCTTGGCGACACTTCTTTACCAAAAGAAAGTATGATTTTCACTGTTGTTCTTCATTTTGCAACAGCACTGAGCACCATTGTGGTTTTCCGAAAAGACCTCTTGGAAATTATTATGGACCTGACAAAATTTGAATGGAATGTAAATACGCAATTTGTCTTTAAAATTGCTGTTTCAATGCTTCCAGCGGTACTTATTGGTCTTTTATTTGAATCTCAATTGGAATCTCTTTTTTCAAACAATATTTCTCTAGTTGGCGCCATGCTCATTGTTACGGGTTTACTGCTGCTTTTGGCTGATCGCGCACAAAACACGACCAAAAATGTAAATTTCAAAAACGCTTTTACCGTTGGCCTCGCACAAGCTATAGCTATGCTTCCGGGCATCTCAAGGTCTGGCGCAACTATCTCTACTGCTGTCCTTCTAGGTATAGATAAAACTAAAGCAGCACGTTTCTCATTCTTGATGGTTATACCCTTGATATTTGGTAAGATTTTTAAAGATTTATTAAGCGGAGAATTGACTTACGACAGCACTCAATTGACAACATTAAGCATTGGCTTTATATCCGCTTTCCTTTCGGGATTGGTAGCTTGCACATGGATGATTAAGCTTGTAAAAAACAGCAAACTAAAATACTTTGCACTCTACTGTGGCCTCATTGGAGTTCTTGCAGTATGCGCAACATTTTTCAACACATGAAGACTGTAGAGGATTTTAAAAATGGACAGCTTTTAGCCATCGACAAACCCTTGAAATGGACCTCCTTTCAAGTGGTGAATAAATTGAGATGGCATATTAAAAAAAAGTTCGAGCTCAAAAAAATTAAAGTAGGTCATGCAGGAACATTAGACCCTTTGGCAAGCGGGCTTCTGTTGATATGCACAGGAAAAATGACCAAGCAAATTCAGGACTTTCAAGCACAAGTAAAAACCTATACGGGAAGTTTTGTGCTGGGCAGTACAACTCCATCCTATGATTTGGAAACAGCGATTGATAAGTACTTCCCTACAGAACATATTTCAGAAGAATTGATCTATCAAACCGCAAAAAAATTTGAAGGGAAAATCCAGCAAAAACCCCCTATTTTTTCGGCACTAAAAAAAGACGGGAAACGCCTCTATGAATTTGCCAGAGCAGGAAAAGACGTGGTAATTCCAACAAGAGAAATTACTATCGATTATTTCAAAATCAAAAATATTAAAGATCATAAAATTGACTTTGAAATCCAGTGTAGTAAAGGAACTTATATCCGATCTTTAGCCCATGACTATGGAAGGGCACTTGATTCTGGGGCACACCTCTCAGCATTGAGGCGTACAAAAATCGGTGAATTTTCTGTTGAAAATGCCATTTCCATTGAGGCGTTCGTAAATAATTTAAATTTGGATTGATTCTTGAGGG
>JABHDE010000062.1 GCA_018673215.1 Formosa sp.
AATCGCCGATCCGTTGCTATCTTTTAGAGAGGTATTCATCACACCTTTGGCATCGTTAAAAATGCGGAGATTGGTCAGTTTGTTGCTCATCCATTGAATGTCTTCTGAAGTATCTGAATCAATTATACCTAAAAGCACTAATAATCCTGAGTTGATATCGGCCACTTTATTTCCATCAATGCTGACACTGGCTTCTGTGACTCTTTGGACGACTGCTCTCATTTTGGTTCGTAGTTATCCGTTCGATAATGTTCGTCATCCCCTTCCAGAATTTGGGTATAACTTTTATAACGTGAGGCTGCCACTTCTCCATTTTCGAGGGCTATTTTGACCGCACATAGAGGCTCGTGCAAATGCAGGCAATTATGAAATTTACAGGACTGTTTTAAGGCAAATAGCTCTGGGAAATAATGATCCACTTCCGCTGGTTCCATATCCACAACGCCAAATCCTTTGATCCCGGGGGTGTCTATAATTCGAGCATCAAAACTCAAATCAAACATTTCGGCAAAGGTCGTTGTATGTTGCCCTTGTTTGTGCTGCTCTGAAATTTCTTTTGTTTTGATATTTAAACCCGGTTCAATCGCATTTACCAAAGTTGATTTACCAACGCCTGAATGTCCCGCAAACATGCTTGATTTTCCAGTCATCAAGGTTTTTACGGCTTCAATATTCTCGCCGGTTAAAGCAGAAATACTTAAGCATGGGTATCCAATACTTTCGTAGAGTTCTGATAGCTCTTGCACTATTTTTTGAGTGGCTTCGTCGTTCACATCCACCTTGTTAAAAAGCAAAATAGCATTAATGGAGTACGCTTCGGTCGTGGCTAAAAAACGATCGATAAAACTTGTGAGGGTGGGAGGACTATCGATGGTAATCAATAAAAATACTTGATCAATATTACTCGCAATGATATGGGTTTGTTTGGAGAGGTTCACCGATTTCCGAACGATGTAGTTGGTACGCGGATGAATGGTAGTGATGACTCCAGTTTCTGTATTATTACTCGTTTCTAAATCAAAATCTACTCGATCGCCAACCGCTAAAGGATTGGTGCTCTTGATTCCTTTGATGCGGAATTTTCCTTTGATGCGGCACTCATAGAACGTCCCATCTTGGGATTTAATAGAGTACCAACTACCCGTAGATTTATATACTATTCCTGTCATTCTTGATTTTAAATATCTAAACAAAGAAACACATTTCTTTTTAATATTTTTTGTTCTACCTTTGAAATCCAATTTAACTTTAGATTATGAAAAAAACTACACTATTTGTCTTACTACTTACGTTAGTAATGCAATTCTCTAACGCACAAGAGGTTATCACCAATGCCTCGATCATTCAAATGAAAGAATTAGGTTTTGATGAAACCATTATTTTAAGCAAAATTAACTCTTCAGATGTTGATTTTGACTCTTCTATTACGGCATTGTCAAAACTAAAAGAGTCTGGAGTATCTTCTGAGGTGATCGCCTTAGTGATGCAAAAAGCGCAGTTTAGCACAAAATCTAAAACAGGTATTTATTATTTAGCAGCAGATGATACACTTAAACCCATCTTAGCTTCTGTATTTTCTGGAACGAATCAAAATGCGGTGGCACAACAGTTAGTTTCTGGTTTGATAAATGCGAAAGTAAAATCACAATTACCAAAAAGAACGTCTAACAATGTGATCAACTCAAGATCTCCAGAGTTTACATTTATATTTGACCCTGACACAGGTGCTGATAATATGCAAAATTTCCAAGGAGATGGCCCAGGTTTATTTAACTGGTGGTTTAGAGTTGCGACCTCTCCAAATGAGTTTGTATTAGTAAAGATGAGAGTCAAAAAATCTAAGAATTTAAGAGAAGTCATTACTTCAAAATCGAATATGTTTACAAGCAGTAATGGAATCGATCCAAAAGCATCCCTTCCATTTAAGATTGAAACCATTGGAAACAACAAATTTACAGTGGTTCCTGAAAGTTTAGAGCCAGGCGAATATTGCTTTATTTACCAAGGGAATGTACCTCAAGGACGTACGAATCAGTCCGTTTTTGATTTCTCTATTAAATAAGAATTCAGAGCCTAGAAGATAGGTTATAGGTATTATTAAAACCCCGTGGAGCGCGCTTCACGGGGTTTTTTTTGTGGATAATTTTGAGATTTTAAACGCATAAAAAAAGGCCCGCATCGCGAGCCTTTTTTGTTTACTTATTCAAGATCAATTCTTGGTGATTGATCGATTCTTGGTGCACTGCTTTAAACAGTTTGAGGATAAACTCTTCACTCAAATTGTGTTGTTCGCCTTCGAGGACCATCTTCCCTAAAATCTCATTCCAGCGTTTGCTTTGTAACACTGCCACGTTTTCTTGTTTTTTGAGAGTGCCAATGCCTTCTGCAACTTTCATGCGTTTTCCTAAAATTTCGAGCAACTGGTTGTCCATCACGTCTATTTGTGCCCGTAAATTTTTAAGCTGATCGTTGTAAGCAACTTTTGGGGTCGATTCTTTTCGGATTTTTAAATCTTTCATAATTTGAACTAATGTACTTGGCGTCACTTGTTGTGCGGCATCACTCCATGCATTGTCAGGATCAAAATGGGTTTCGATCATCAGACCATCAAAATTCAAATCGAGGGCTGTCTGAGACACATCAAAAATCATATCACGTTTTCCTGTAATATGAGAAGGATCGTTGATTAATGGAAGGTCTGGAAACTTAGTTTGCAATTCAATCGCCATTTGCCATTCAGGCGTATTTCTATATTTTGTTTTTTCATAAGATGAAAATCCTCTGTGAATGACCCCTAAGTTTTTGATGTTTGCTGTTGCCAAACGCTCGATAGCCCCTAACCATAAGGCTAAATCTGGGTTGACAGGGTTTTTAACCAACACCACTTTGTCAGTTCCTTGTAAGGCATCCGCAATTTCTTGTACAATAAATGGACTCACTGTAGAGCGGGCACCAATCCATAGCAAATCGATATCGTGTTCTAATGCCAATTCAACATGGGCTCTGTTGGCAACTTCAGTGGCTGTTTTTAGACCCGTTTCCGCCTTTACTTTTTGAAGCCATTTGAGACCCAATGCGCCGACGCCTTCAAAATTTCCTGGACGTGTTCGAGGTTTCCAAATTCCTGCACGGTAATAGCTTACATCTGTGTCTTTAAGCTCATGCGCAATTCTTAAAACTTGTTCTTCGGTCTCGGCACTACAAGGCCCAGCAATTACTAAAGGGTGGTCGAGATTTAACTCAGTTAACCAATTTCCTAGTTCTTTTTTGTTTTCCATTTTTTGTTATTATTAAGCAATTCCTTTTAATATTTGTTTTATGTGATTTGTATTTTTCATTTCGTTGTATACCGCTTCAAAATCGTCTTGTTCCATATAGGCCTTAAACTGATTCAAATTGTGAATATACTCTGTAAGCGTTTCTATAACATTGGCTTTATTTTGTTCAAAAATAGGCGTCCACATATCGGGCGAACTTTTCGCCAATCGTACGGTAGATTCAAATCCACTGCCTGCCATGTCAAAGATATTACGTTCGTTTTGTTCTTTGTCAATCACTGTTTTTCCCAGCATAAAGGAACTGATGTGTGACAAATGCGATACATAAGCAATGTGTTTATCATGATCATTCGCAGGCATAAAACGCAGATGCATTCCCATGTTTTTAAACAGGGTCAAAACCACTTCTCCTAAGGCTGGCAAGGTTTTTTCGACCTCACAAATGATGTTGGTCTTATTCTCAAACAAGCCCTTTATTGCTGCGGAAGGTCCAGAAAATTCAGTACCGGCAATGGGATGTGTTGCTAAAAATTGAGGACGTTTTGGATGTGTGGATACTACCTTACATATCGCTTCTTTAGTAGAGCCCATATCAATCACCACCGCTTGGTCTGAAATCAAATTTAAAACCTGAGGCAATACCTTTAAAGCGGCGTTTACGGGAATTGCCAACACGACTAAATCTGCTATCTTAAGGGAGTCAAAATCCCCTATTTGGTCGATGATCCCGAGTTCTAAGGCTTCAAACAAATGTGCCTCATTGTGATCAATTCCTGTGACACGAGCTTCTGGGATGTGTTGCTTTAAATCCAATGCAAAACTTCCTCCTATCAATCCAATCCCTATGATGCTTATCTGTTTCATAACACTCGATTTATAGCGGATTGAATACTTTCTTTGGGGGCACATAATGAGAATCTGATATAGCCTTCGCCATTGCTGCCAAAGATGGTGCCTGGGGCTATAAATATATGATGCTTTTGTAATAAGTTGTCTATAAATGTTTCTGATTTTAAGCCAGAAGGCAGCTTGGCCCATACAAACATTCCTGAAGTTGTGGTTTCAAAGGTACAGTTGAGAGCGGTCGCTAATTCCCACACCAGCGCACGGCGCTCCGAATAAATTTTATTTAAATCCTTAAACCAGTTTTTTGAACTGTTTAGAGCTTCAACAGCACCCTTTTGAATGCCGTAAAACATTCCCGAATCCATATTACTTTTCACTTTAATGACATTTTGTAAATGTACTGCTGAGCCTGTCAACATCCCCACTCGCCATCCGGCCATATTGAAGGTTTTACTCAACGAATTGAGTTCTAAACAGACGTCTTTTGCACCTTCGATATTAAAAATACTAGAAGGATTGTCATTTAAAATGAAACTATATGGGTTGTCGTTGATGAGTAAAATAGAATGTTTTTTAGCGAAATCTACCAATGCTTTTAATACGGTTTGATTGCCTAAAGTCCCCGTTGGCATGTGCGGATAATTGACCCACATGATTTTTACCTTTGACAGATCAATGGCTTCTAAGGCTACTAAATCAGGCTGCCAATTAGAACTCGCTTTTAGATCATAAAAAACAGGTTCTGCTCCTACCAATTTCGTAACTGAAGTATAGGTTGGATAGCCTGGATTTGGGATTAAAACGGCATCGCCTTCGTTGAGGTATGCCATAGAGATATGCATAATCCCTTCTTTACTTCCTATGAGAGGCAAGACTTCGTTTTCAGGATTTTGACTTACATTATAATGGGTTTGATAAAAATCTGCCATAGCCGACCGAAGTTCTGGCAGGCCTTGGTAACTTTGATATTTGTGGGCTGAGGCATCCGCTAAACTATCGTTAATCGCAGAAATAACCGCTTTTGGCGGCGCCAAATCAGGGCTTCCGATGCCTAAATTGATTATTGGTGCGCCAGCAGCTTTCATGGCATGGACTTCTCTTAATTTTTTAGAAAAGTAGTATTCTTCAACGGTATGTAATCGATTGGCAGTGACCATTATTTTTTTGCGTTTTTATATTCCCCTAAAATTTTAAATTCTTCTGCCATGAGTTTCATAATGGCTTTGCCCTTTTCATAATCAGAGAATTTATCAAAAGTGATGTCCACAAAAAAGGCATATTTCCACGGGGTATCAATTTTTGGTAGGGATTGGATTTTTGTTAAATTCAAATTACAATCACTCATCACATTGAGCATTGCTGCCAAGCTTCCGCGTTTGTGATCCAACAGGAATTTGACAGAGGCTTTATTTGTTGTTGCTGTATTATGTTTGACTTGGTTTCTTTCGACAATGACAAATCGAGTTTCGTTGTGTTTAATTGTTTGGATGCTTTTTGCGAGAATTTCCAACCCAAATAGTTGAGCCGCTTGTTCACTCGCAATGGCAGCAACACCTTGAAGTTGACCCTCTGAAATTCGTTTGGCAACCTCTGCAGTATCGGTGTCTTCGATTAATTTTATATGAGGATATTGTTTGAAAAACTCTTTACATTGTAACAATGCCATGGGATGAGAAAACACTTCTTTGATCTCTTGAATCGATTGCCCTTTGAGTGCCATCAGATTGTGTTGAATTTCTAAAAAACACTCTCCCGTAATGTGTAAATCCTGATCATTAATGTGTGCATAATTCGGAATGATAGAACCAGCGATAGAATTCTCTAAGGCCATAATAGCCACATCTGATGTTTTGGAAATTAAACTTTCCACAACTTCACTGAATGAAAGATAGGGTTGCACCACAACGGATTCCTCAAAATATGTTTGAGAAACAATGTGATGGAACGATCCTTCAATTCCTTGTATGGCTACTTTTTTGGTCATAAAAAAAAATCCCGATGTTTACATCGAGACTTATATTTAAAATTTATATTGATAAATTACATATACAGTGCTTCGATTTCTTTTTTGAAAAAGAAATAATAAAAGCTATAAAAAATGTAATTTACGGATGTCATAGTTTTGTAATCGGAAGCTAAAGTATATATATTTTGTACAAAAAAAAACTTAATTTCTTTTTTTTGTGACTTGTCTAGAAAATTTATAGATAATTCAATGAAAATAGACCTGAAATCCATAAATTATATTTTTAAGGGCTTATTTTAGAGAATTAATTTAAGAGATGGTTTTTCAGAATAAGCTTAAAATGTGATGCTTAGTAAATTCCTATCAACACAAAAACAGCAAGCATACGGGATAGCGCTCCTTTACCTTTACCACTAGGGGTTTAGACACACTAATTACATTGGCTACACTTCTAATGTCAACTTTTAAATATTGACCGAAGGTGACTACTAAGAATTAAATATTTAAACACTTAGTGCAGAGATATGGGTTCTGACTTTTTTATTCATTCTATATTTAGTAAGTTTGCAGCTTCATACCGAGGACACATTTGATCTGATTGCAACCTCAATAAAAAAAAGCTAAAGCAGTACATACTACTCCACTAGCCCTGCAATCCTCATAATGTTCTCATAAAAAAATGTTTATGAGTTATTTATTTACATCTGAAAGCGTTTCAGAAGGGCATCCAGATAAAGTTGCCGACCAAATTAGCGATGCTTTAATCGACCATTTTTTGGCGTTTGATCCCGACTCAAAAGTTGCTTGTGAAACCTTAGTAACTACCGGTCAAGTGATTCTGGCGGGTGAGGTGAAATCTAAAACCTATCTAGACGTGCAAAAAATTGCACGCGATACCATAAACAAAATTGGTTACACCAAAGGAGAATATATGTTTGACGGGAATTCTTGTGGAGTGCTTTCAGCAATTCATGAGCAATCTGAAGACATCAATCGTGGAGTGGACAGAGGTACTGAAGAACAAGGAGCTGGCGATCAAGGAATGATGTTTGGATATGCGACAAATGAAACTGAAAACTTTATGCCTTTGGCATTAGACCTGTCGCACCGCATATTAATTGAACTCGCTGCCATGCGTCGCGAAAACTCGGACCTTACTTACATTAGACCCGATTCTAAAAGTCAGGTAACGATTGAATATGATGATGACAATACACCCAATCGGATAGATGCCATAGTGATCTCTACCCAACACGATGATTTTGACGAAGAGACGGCTATGTTGGCGAAAATCCGTGAGGATTTAAAAACAAAATTAATCCCTAGAGTGGTTGCAAAACTGCCTATACATATCCAAGATTTATTTAACGATGAAATCACATATCACATCAATCCAACTGGAAAATTTGTGATTGGAGGACCACATGGAGATACAGGCCTTACAGGCCGAAAAATCATTGTAGATACTTATGGAGGAAAAGGTGCTCATGGTGGGGGTGCATTTTCTGGGAAAGACCCAAGTAAGGTAGATCGTAGTGCGGCCTATGCCACGCGTCACATTGCCAAAAATATGGTGGCCGCTGGAATTTGCTCGGAGGTCTTAGTGCAAGTGAGTTATGCCATTGGTGTTGCAGAACCTATGGGTGTGTTTGTGGATACGTACGGAACAAGTCCGTTTAATTTAACCGATGGTGAAATTGCTGATAAAATCTCAACATTATTTGATTTACGTCCTGCTACTATCGAAAAACGCTTAAAGCTTCGCAGTCCTATTTATAGTGAAACTGCTGCTTACGGACATATGGGTCGGGAGCCAAAAACTGTATCCAAAACATTTCATCAACCCAATGGCGAAAGTTTGACTTTAGATGTTGAACTGTTTACGTGGGAAAAACTGGACTATGTGGAAGCAATTAAAAAAGCTTTTGGAATTTAAGCATTCAGCTAACTAAGCATCCACGCGCCCAATATTATCATAAATAAAGAGCTGACATAATACCATTTGAAGCGTTCTTTTAATACAATTACCGCTAGTGTGATTGTAAGTATGGGGGTTGTCATGGCCAAAGTGATGAATGGTGTTGAATTAGCGAGTCCTGGAGATGCACCTGATTCAATTACGTATATGGCGGCACTTTCAGAAGACGGAAATACTTTAGAATTAGATATTGAAATTACAGGTGGAGGACATTGGTCTTTCAAACTTGTGAAAGATTAATCCTTAAATTTAATACCATAAACCTACCCTTTTAGCAGTGGTTGTTTTAAGTTAGTCTGTTGAAAGAAAAACCCGACCCATAGTCGGGTTTTTGGGTTTAAATAGCGAAACGTTTTTTACAATTCATAACGGACTCTAAAGGTCACATAACGGGGTTGAATAAAATATTCTGTCGCACTTACTGAGATATTAGAGGCACTACTCTGATTTTGAGAGCGAGTGTCTAACAGGTTCGTTGCTTTGATTTCGTATTCAAATTTAGCATCTTCATCTTTTCGGTAAGATAAGGACGCATTCCAAAATTCATATGTATTTATCGAGCGGTCTTCATCACTGAAGTCGTTATATGAATAGTCGGTTTTGAGCGTAAATGATTTTAAAATCAAGGCATCTACTTCAATAGATGGGCTTTTTGTAAAAAACTTGGTGGAGTTCGCTCCAAGATTATTGTCTTGAATAGAATATCTATAACTTAAATCGACATTGGGAGCTGTTCTAAAGTTGGTGCGTAGTTGTGTTCTGTAAGTTTGTGAAAAACTTTCATTTACGGTTCGCCTGTCTTGCAGGAATTGGTTAAATTTAGAGTAATTCAAATTTGCCCTGACGGAGGCGCG
Organism: Formosa sp.; assembly: GCA_018673215.1. Lineage (GTDB taxonomy): Bacteria > Bacteroidota > Bacteroidia > Flavobacteriales > Flavobacteriaceae > Hel1-33-131. Next base: position 8,923 of record JABHDE010000062.1, read on the forward strand.
TAACTTCCCAAAAGTACGCTGAAAACGACCATTGGCAGACAAGCTTTCATCGGCAAAATCTGAATTGAATGGCGTGGATACACGAATCACACTTCCAGGCACAAACTGAGATACTGTTCGGACATTGTCAATACTTTTGTTGTAATTGATATTCGCAAATACGTTGGTATAATTAAACATATTAAAACTGTAATAGGACACATTCAAGTTGTGTGAAAGTGCACTTTGCAAATCAGGTGATCCCGAGAACAAGGAGTTGTAGTTGTTAAGAACCAAGCCACTCGCAAATTGAGATACATCTGTAAACTGTGTTTGCATGCGGTAATTCAAATTCAAAGTTTCACTCTTTTTGATTTGAAAAATAACATTCATATCCGGCAAAAATCTAAAGAAATTATCCGTCGTCTTTGCACCCATTTGTGTGTTTGAAATTGCATAGGCATGTGCCGCTACTCCAGGAGTAAACGTAAATTTACCCGATTTTAGTCGGTAATGAAATCCTAAATATACATCCGAGAAGTTATATGCTATATCGTTGGTTGCTGCCACACCTGCCACTGCAGGAGTCGGGTTAACTTCAGTTTGGTCATCTAAATATTGAAAAATATGAGAGTCAAATTGTTGGTGGCTCAAAATGGTTCCAAGCGTCAAATTAATGTTGCTTTTTTTGTTTAAAATATTCCAATAATCCAATTTAGCATCGACTTGATTGGACTGTACGCGTTTTTCTTGACCAAAGTTATAATCCAGTTGAGCCCCATCTAAACCAAGGATATTTGCTGTGCTTTCATAATTGGCTTTATCCTCTAGAATCGCATTGTAAAAAGGGTCTTCATCTTTGATAAGATGCTGGGCTTCAAATGCAAAAATATTGGTTTCATTCAATGTGTAATAATAGTTCAAACTCTGATTAAAACTAAACGGATTGGTGTTTTCTAACTGATTGATAGCGCCATTTAAAGACGAATTGAACCGTTGGTCTTGTGAGCTTTTAGATAAATTCCCAAGGGCTTCATACTCGAGTTGATTGCTCGCGTTTGGTTGGTACTTAGTGGTTAACTTCAGCATTCCCAAATCGTTATTCTGAGTGGTGTTACTCTGCGTATCCTCATCTGAAAACCCCGCGGGAGCTTCAACATACTGAACACTTCTGTTTTCTTGCAGTTCGTTTTTACTGTTTGAAAAAATAGCGAATCCACCAATATCCAAAGTCTTTTTTGGGGACCAACTAAAATTAGCCGCACCAAATTTTGTATTGATGTCCTTGGCACGGTTATTTTGAAGTAATAAAAATCCAATGTCATTATTTCCTAAACTCAAACTGGTTCCACTGCTTTGACTGGGCGATCGAAAGCCGCCAGAGAAATTAAAATAATCGCGACGTGAGAAAGCAACTTCTCCAATATTATTGAGGTCTCCAATGAAGTTTACACTGTATTCAGGACTGTAATAAAAAAGTTTGGGCTGAAGTAAATACAGTGAATTTGCCTGTGCGTCTCCGGCTCCAACAGTAATGTTTCCAAACCAGAAATTTTTCTTACCCTCTTTTAGTTTAATATTGATGGCAATATTATCTTGGTTGTTGGTAACACTTCCCAATTGCCCTACTTCTGAATAGTTTTTTAATACCTGAACTTTATCCACTGCACTGGATGGAATGTTTTTAGTGGCTAATTTAGTATCGCCATCAAAGAAATCTTTGCCTTCCACCATCAATTTATTGACGACCTTACCTTCAACCTCCACTTGACCGTCGTCATTAATTTCAACTCCGGGGAGGTTTTTTAAGACATCTTCTAATTTTCGTTCGGTACCTGTATTAAAAGAATCTGCATTGTACACGAGCGTATCTCCGCTGATGGTAACTGGCATTTCATAAACCAATTCTACCTCATCCAAAGAATTGTCTTCAAAAAGTATAAAGTCTTTATTGATGTTTTCTTCTTTTGTTTCTAAAACTTCGTCTAAAGATTGCATTCCAATATAACTGGCTTGGATGGTATAGGTGGTATTCTTTTTTAGATCCAATCGGAACCGACCTTCATCATTGGTAATGCCATAGGAATCCAAGGATTTGGTCGCTTTGTTAATGGCGATCACATTTGCTAATTCTAGAGGACTTCCCAAGCTGTCTTTAATGATCCCTTCTAGTTTTACTTGAGAAAACCCTGCCATACTCATTAACAGGAATATAATTGGAATAAAATTTTTCATATAATATTGGTTAATTTTGGGCTTGTTTAATTTCGGCGCTTGTTTCTACGACCTCCGTACATGGAGCGCATTTCTTCCATTTTTTTCTTCACTGTTTCATTGTACTCTTTTCGAGAAACCACATCGCCCTTTTCTGGCGCTTTGATCTCAACTTTCTCTTGTGGGTTCATTATAATTTTTGAACATAAGATAGTGGTCTTATCGGTGTTTACTTCAAGGATGAGTCCTGGAAGTCCCCAGAAATCTCCGGGACCTTGGCTCACAGGAATCTGTGGGGTGTACCATGCTGTGACTTCAATTTGTTTTGGTATTTCTATATCCTCAGAAACAGAAGTTACTGTAGAGTCTTTTTGAACCTCCGCATCTTTAACTTCTTTGGATTTTGGTTTTCTTCGCATGCTTCTCCAATCAAATTCGTCTACTGTTTTGACGGCCGTCGCTTTCATACATAGATATTGACCAATTTGTTTTGTTTCAGTTCCCAATTTCCAATCGAGTTTAGACAATGAATCTGTGATTAAAAATTGTTTTCCAAAAAACTCTTGATCCTGTAAATACTGTTGAGATTTAATATTTTTGTATTGCATTCCTGCAGAAAAACTACTGCCCCACATGCCAAATCCACGTCCTCCGCCAGGCGCTTCTAAAACCTCTTCTTCTTTGTAGGTGGAAGCCTCTCGATCGAAGTTCAAAATATACGTTTTCTCAAACATGCTGCGCATGCGGTCTGCAATTTGTTTTTTTCGATCTTCACTCATGTTTTGACCTCCCCAACTGTCCATATCTACAGACGTTTTGGAAAAGTAGTATGCCTTTCCTTGAAAGTTTTGGGCGAAGCTGGTAGATGTTAAAAACAACATTAACCCTATGAGAGGGGTTTTATTTCTAAAGATCATATTTTAAGTTTTTGTTTAACAAAACTACATATTGTTTGAAACATTTAAGTTAAATTTTACCCAAATTAATCTCCAATTTTAAGGATAAAAGAATTCTCGTCATTTCTTCCCTCGTTTTGAAATTCCATTTCTTTGATTTTTTTGATCATAATAGCATCGTATTCCGACTGGCTAACCACATCTCCATTTGTGGGCTCTTTAATCTTAATTTGTTTTTCCGGATTCAATAAAATCTTACTACACAAAATAGTTTGTGAGTCGTAACTTAGTTCTAGGATTAGACCTGGTAATCCTTGAAATTCTTCGGGGCCATTGCTCACAGGAATTTGTGGGGTGTACCAAGCCGTCACAGTTTCTGGTTCTTTAATGCCTTCATGATCTGATTCTACCTCCCGCTCTAGAGTCGCTTTAAAACAAGTATAAGTGCCTATGTTTTTAGTCTCGCTTTGTAGTTGCCATCCTAATGTATTTAAGGAGTCTTGAATCAAAAACTCCTTTCCTAGAAAGTCGGTCTGTTTGACATAACGCTGCTCTTTTATGTTTTTGTATAAAATTCCAGAACCGCTATCCGACACAAATACCATCACTCCGCCCTTTGCGGGTGGGGCTAAAGACTCGTCTTCTTTGTAAAAGGATTCATCCTTATTGAATGTCAAAATATAGGTTTTCTCAAACTGCTTTTTAAGCATGGCCATGATCTCATCTTGCATACCACCAACTTGTGTACTATCTATCTCGATATCCAACTTGCGCTGGGTTTTGTAGGTGGCTATTCCTTGAAAATCTTGTGCTATTAATGAAACTGTCGTAAAAAAAAGTAAGAATGTAATTTTGATGTTTGTATTCATGATTTTTAAATTTGTTACATGTATAAGACGAGTGAAGTTCAAAAATGTTTCAAATTCGTAATAAAAAAATTTGTACTTTTCAACTCAGAATGAAACATACTTTATATTTACTACTGTTTTTTAACTATTTGGGGTTCGGTCAAACTCACCTAAGTGCCGACCTAACAAAATCCATTCCTTTCGAGTGGGATCGCTTTGTTGGGGTAGATTCCTTTGAATCTATTTACTTTCTAAAATCAAATACACTTTACAAAAAAAGCAATCTAGAACTTCAAAATTATAGCAATTTAGAGAGAGGAATTATTGAAAAAGTTTCAGTCTTTAATGCCCTTAAGCTCGCCTTGTTTTATAAAGATTTTAATAGTGTTACCCTTTTAGACAATCGTTTAGCAGACCTGATTACTATTGACTTTAACAGCTTAAATCCATTGCGAACACTGTCGCATATCTCATATGGAAATGACACCACTTTTTGGTTGTTTGATTCTAATGCACTTCAGTTGGAATTGTTTGACTACAACACTTCCAAAATTCGTGTGAGAGCAGCAACGTTCCAAAATGATATTCTGGCTTTAGATAGTGATTACAACAGTTGTTGGGTCCTCACAGAAAAAGAGGTGCAATGCTATAATTATATGGGGAGTTTAATTTCGAGACTCCCACATGACGGATTTACAGATTTAAAACTATGGAATGGCATCTTATTTTTAAAGAAAAACAACTCTATTTACTATAAACAAAAAAACAGTGATGTGTTTGTGATGTTAAACTTACCCAAAGTTTTAGTTAAACAGTTTTTTGTAATCAATCAAACCTTGTATATTTATGACGAAGAATTTCTTCATCACTACCAACTATTAAACAATTGATATTATGCATGTTGCAATTGCCGGAAATATCGGGGCAGGAAAAACAACCCTAACCCAATTACTCGCGAAACATTATAACTGGGAAGCCCAACTTGAAGATGTGGTGGACAACCCTTATTTGGATGATTTTTATAACCAAATGGAACGTTGGAGCTTTAACCTCCAAGTCTATTTTTTAAACAGTAGATTCCGTCAGGTTTTACAAATTCGCGAAAGCGGAAAAGATATTATACAAGATCGTACGATCTATGAAGATGCAAATATTTTTGCACCTAACTTGCATGCGATGGGTTTGATGACCAATCGTGATTTTGAAAATTACGCGTCCCTTTTTGGTCTTATGGAGTCTTTGGTACAAAGCCCTGACCTTATTATTTATTTGAGAAGCTCGATTCCAAACCTCGTATCTCAAATTCATAAACGTGGACGTGATTATGAAAACTCTATTAGCATTGACTACCTAAGCCGTTTAAACGAGCGCTACGAAGCATGGATTCATGGGTATTCAAAAGGAAAGTTACTTATTATTGACGTAGATGACTTGGACTTTGTTGAAAACGAAGAAGACCTTGGTTTTATCATTAATAAAATTGATGCTGAAATAAACGGTTTGTTTTAGTAACCAGCTTCTTATATAAACCAAAAAAATCCCGCTTCTGCGGGATTTTTTTATGTTGTAGTACTCAATTACACCACATTTATTTTTCATTTAAAAATGCATCGACTGCATCTTTAACTTCTTGTTGTGTGCCTTTAAAGGTTTTTTCAGTAACAACAACAGAACCGTCAACTACTTTACTGTATGTAATAGATGCTTTTGCTGAGTCGACTGTGTCCTCTGAATTATTGTATATAACTTCTACATTCACATCGTGTGATGCATGTGCCTCTTCTAGTGAATGCCCTCCTAAGATCGGTGCAATCACCAGTCCAATAAGACATGTAAGTTTAATTAAGATATTCATGGACGGCCCTGATGTATCTTTAAAAGGATCTCCAACGGTATCTCCCGTCACGGCTGCCTTGTGCGCTTCCGATCCTTTGTAAGTCATGACACCATTGATCTCAACACCTGCTTCAAAAGATTTTTTAGCGTTGTCCCAAGCACCCCCTGCATTGTTCTGGAAAATAGCCCAAAGTACTCCACTTACGGTAACACCCGCCATGTAGCCTCCTAGCATTTCAGCTACCAACATATTGCTATCTTGGTATACTAACTTTCCTACCAATACAACTAGTATCGGGAATCCAATTGTTAAGATACCAGGTAACATCATTTCTTTCAAAGATGCTTTGGTTGAAATATCGACACATTTATCGTATTCTGGTTTTCCAGTTCCTTCCATAATCCCTGGAATTTCTTTAAACTGTCTTACCACTTCGTTTACCATTTCCATAGCTGCTTTTCCAACGGCATTCATTGCTAATGCAGAAAACACTACTGGTACCATTCCACCCACAAATAACATGGCTAATACGGGTGCTTTAAAAATGTTAATTCCATCAATCCCAGTAAAAGTTACATAGGCAGCAAACAAGGCTAAAGAAGTTAAGGCTGCAGATGCAATTGCAAATCCTTTTCCTGTTGCAGCAGTTGTATTACCTACAGCATCCAAAATATCCGTACGTTCTCTAACGATGGGATCTTGCTCACTCATTTCTGCTATACCTCCAGCATTATCAGCAATAGGACCAAAAGCATCAATCGCTAATTGCATTGCTGTGGTTGCCATCATGGCTGAAGCCGCTAAGGCAACTCCGTAAAATCCAGCTAAGGCATATGATGCCCATATCGCCGCTGCAAATAATAATACAGATGAGAATGTAGAAATCATTCCTGTTGCTAAACCAGCTATAATGTTGGTTCCTGCCCCTGTACTTGATTGTTGTACAATTTTTAAGATTGGCTTCGAACCTAACCCTGTATAATATTCCGTAAATGCTGAGATTCCAGCGCCTACTACAAGACCTACTAAACATGCATAAAATACACGGATTGAAGATATTTCTTGAAGACCTTCGCCGAAGAATTCCATTTGCATGGTTTCTGGTAACATCCAAGTTGCTAATCCAAAACATGCTGCAGCAACCATTGCTATAGATGCCCAGTTTCCTATGTTTAAAGCCTTTTGTACGTCTGCTTCTTTTGCGTCGTTCGTAGAAATTTTAACTAATAAGGTTCCTATAAGTGAAATGATAATTCCAACTCCAGCAATTGACATTGGTAATAAAATTGGTCCAATTCCACCAAAATCATCTGCAATACTACCGCCCATATCTTTAATGACATAGTTTCCTAAAACCATAGCAGCTAATACAGTTGCAACATAGGATCCAAATAAATCAGCTCCCATTCCTGCAACATCTCCAACATTGTCACCAACGTTATCAGCAATTGTTGCCGGGTTTCTTGGATCATCTTCAGGAATATCTGCTTGTACTTTTCCTGCTAAATCAGCACCAACATCAGCTGCTTTAGTGTAGATTCCTCCACCAACTCTTGCAAATAAGGCAATAGACTCAGCTCCTAAAGAGAACCCTGCTAATGCTTCTAAAACAATTGTCATATCAGTAGTGTTTGTCCATTCGCCTCCCATAAACAATTGAAAGAAGATAATAAAGAAAAGTGTCAAACCTAAGACCGCTAAACCAGCAACGCCTAGTCCCATCACCGTACCGCCACCAAAAGAAATTTTTAATGCATTTGGCAAACTCGTTTTAGCCGCTTGTGTTGTTCTAACATTTGTTTTTGTAGCAATTTTCATCCCTATGTTTCCTGCAAATGCAGAAAATATAGCTCCAATCACAAAGGCTACTACAATGAGGTAAGTAGTATCCATATAAAAAGCAATTGCGGCAAGAATAAGGCTGGCTCCAATCACAAAAAACGTTAGTAATCTGTATTCAGCTTTTAAAAATGCCAAAGCACCTACATAGATGTGGTCCGAAATTTCTTTCATTTTACCATCACCAGCATCTTGTTTCATTACCCAAGATTTTTTAACTAGCATGTAAATTAATCCTAAAAGTGCCATTGCAATTGGCATCCAAATCATCATTGATTCCATAATGTAATTTTGTTTATTTTTACGGGCGTAAATGTAGTAAATTGATAAGGAACTAAAAAACCTAATTTAACATTATTACAACAGGTGGATTTCAACCTATATTACAAGTCAATAAAAAACAAATAAACTGTGTTGTTTTCCTTCTTAAAAGTCAGGAGAGATTTTTAATCGGACTCCAAAGTTGGGTGTAGAGCTGTTGAGATTCACAAATTCGGAGCGCCATATACAATCCACTCGAAATATTCTTAGGTTTCCAAAACCAATGTTTTCTATTCCAAATCCATATTCATAGTAAAGCTCCTTTGGGGTGTTATAAACAATAGAAGATCGATTAATGCTTCTGTTTCGATCTGATATATTTCCTATAATTCCTCTGAAGGTCACAACACTTCTTAGTTTGAGTTTATTAATGAGGGGGATTCTATTTAAAATAATGCCGTTAAAATGATGCTCAAAATGTCCTACCAAAAATTGGTCGACCACAAAATCATAATAATTTAAGAGCGAAAAGGTGTTGGGCACAAGAGAATAAGTTTGATTGGCTGGGGCGGGACTCAAAACGGATAGTGGTGCATCTCCAAATATTTTACCGACAGCTAGTGTGTTATCAAGAACTCCAAACTTACCGAGTTTTAAAGGTTGGTTATACGAAAACAACAGCTTTGAATAATCGGTCTGTCCAGAACCAATTTTTAAACCTTTCTGAAAACTTAATAAGAATGTTGGGAAAAGGTTGAGTCCAAATTTTCTTTCAACTCCATATCCAAAAATGTTTCGATTGGGAGTAAAAGAAAAATACAGTTCTGCATTATTATCAACTAAACTCGACTTGACCTTTTGCTCTGTCTCATCAAAATAATCGATTGAAAACTTATCTGGAGCTGCAGATTTGATGCGGTTGTTTGAGTAATTGACGCCAATAATGAAATTTCTGTAAACCTCAACATTTATATTTGCAGATACTTCATTAATACGAGACAAAAAGTAGTTTTCCCCTCTACTAAAAAGTGAAGAGCTGCCAAATCTCCCTGAAGTAGTCCCATAACTGTCTATTAATTTAGACCCCAACTGATCGGTGTCATTTAGATAGCTAAAGCCCACCGAAATTCTTGGCTTGTAACTCAATAAATATTTAGTGTCTAAATAATATTTGAACTGCTCGTCCAAAAAACCATAAGCTACCTTTCCTTTTACCCTAAATCGGTCGTCTAAAGTTTTGAATGATCTAAATCCTGCGGAGACCTTAATTCCCTCCACATCGTTAAAAGCAACTGTATTCCAAATAGATCCAAATTCAATGTAGTTAGAAACTTTAAAATAGCCACTAGACAGGGTCCGTATCAAACCTGTTATATTTTTAATTTTCTTGTTGTCTTTTAGGTTTGAAAGTACCGACTCTGAATCGCTATTATTAATACTTTCTGGTAAATTCTCTTTCCAAAATTCCTCACTTTTTTCAAACTGATCATGTCTGTATTTTACAATTTTAGTATTGTAAAAATCTATTGTTTTTTTCTTTGTGAAATCATAATTTTCAAAAGTTTCGGTCCGCTTTACGTAGAGTCCTTTTTCTTTATCATTTTTAGTTAACAAGGTGATATCTGCTTCATATACATTATTTTGAGGCAAAAATACGCTGTCATTTTCAATCGAAAATGTTTTTTCAAAATACAAATTTCGAATCAGGTTTAAATTGATTTTAGGATTCACACGCATACTAATGGAATTCACGGCAAAGACACTATCCGTAACAACAAAATTTCCTTCGAATACTAAATCGCCTTCTTTGCGTGGAAAAAAGTAGATCCGATATTTAGTCCTAGAATTTGACACAATACTATCCTGAAGTACATAATCATATGAACCAAATCCTTCCGTAGAAAGTGGACTCACAAACGACCTATTTAGAAGTGCAATATTGTTTTCGTAAATATTGATCTCTTTGAAAATATTACTAATACGGTCAAATACAAAACCATCTTGTTGAACCCCCACCTCATTTTCAGCACTGATGAGTTCAGTTTTTTTATTTAATAAGTTGTCGCCATAAACGTTCTGAATTTTTTCGTTTAGGTAAACAGGAATAAAGAACTTTTTATTTCGCTTGTCCTGTTTGATAATAGAAATGACAGAGTCATAATCATTTCTTAAAAGACGCTTTAAAAATTTCTGGTCAATGTTATTGAGTCCTATTTCAGTGGAAGCATATTTCTTGTATTCGTAATGTTCAACCAGACTGAGTCCATTCTTCTTTTTATGCGCCCAAATCCCTCTCATTATTTTGTAGGCAGGGTTTTCTTTCTTTTTTAAACGTTTTTTAGGTTTGTTAACAATCAAAACTTCATCTAGCTCAAAGCCTGTTTGCAGCACAATTTTAAGACCTGTACTGGTTTTAGATTTAAGTTTTAATTCGGTTGTTTCAAACCCTACAAAAGACACCACTATTGAAGAGTGGTTGTTTTCAGACTCTAGTAAAAAATTGCCATCAAAATCGGAGATGACTCCTTCGGAAGAATTCTTAAAAAGAACATTTGCAAACGCAACTGGCTGGTTGTCTTGATCATAAACAGATCCACTAACTTTCGTTTGAGCAGAAAGATGTATTGACAGCATCAATACCATACATAATAAATAGTATCTCATATTTTGTACTTCATCAACAATCAAACCAAAAAAGTGACAAGAAATTTATTTATATAATACTTTCTTTACCGCTTTTACTACATCATCACTATTAGGCAACCATTCTTTTAATAAATTGGGGGAGTATGGTGCAGGTGTATCGGCCGTGTTAATTTTTATAATTGGAGCATCTAAAAAATCAAATGCTTTTTCTTGAACTTGGTAAGTAATTTCAGTTGATACGTTTCCAAAGGGCCATGCTTCTTCAAGAACTACCAAGCGGTTAGTCTTTTTAACAGAGTCCAAAATAGTATTAATATCCAAAGGACGAACGGTTCTTAGGTCGATCACCTCACATGAGATTCCTTCTTTTGCTAATGCATCCGCAGCCGTATAGGCTTCTTTTATAATTTTCCCAAAAGATACGATAGTCACATCGGTTCCTTCACGTTTGATCTCAGCAACTCCAATTGGCAAAATATATTCGCCTTCTGGAACTTCTCCTTTATCACCATACATTTGCTCACTCTCCATAAAAATAACAGGATCGTCATCACGGATAGCTGCTTTTAACAATCCTTTTGCATCGTATGGATTAGATGGCACTATCACTTTAAGACCTGGGCAATTAGCAAACCAGTTTTCAAAAGCTTGTGAGTGCGTTGCTCCTAACTGACCTGCTGAACCTGTTGGACCTCTAAATACTATAGGACACTTAAACTGTCCGCCAGACATTTGCCTGATTTTTGCCGCATTATTTATAATTTGATCAATTCCAACTAAGGAGAAGTTAAAAGTCATAAACTCCACAATAGGACGGTTGCCTGTCATGGTAGATCCTACAGCAATTCCTGAAAATCCTAACTCTGCAATAGGCGTGTCAATAACACGTTTAGCACCAAATTCATCCAACATTCCTTTGGATGCTTTATAAGCCCCATTGTACTCGGCAACTTCTTCACCCATTAAATAAATGCTCTCATCGCGACGCATTTCTTCACTCATCGCTTCACATATTGCTTCTCTAAACTGAATTGTTTTCATTAATTGATTTTTATGAGGGACAAAAATAAGAATAATACTCAATTATAATTACAAGATTTCACTAAAATTTCCTATGCATGCATAGGAAATTTAAAGTTTTTTATTTACTTTCGTTGACTATTATAAAGAGAATAAAAAATGAAACTATTAGTCTGTATTAGTCATGTTCCCGACACGACTTCTAAAATTAATTTCACAGAAGGAGATACTAAATTTGACACCAATGGAGTTCAATATGTTATCAATCCTAATGATGAGTTTGGATTGACCCGTGCCATGTGGTTTAAAGAAAAACAAAACGCAACTATAGATATCATCAGTGTTGGTGGCGCAGAAACGGAGCCAACGCTCCGAAAAGCCCTCGCTATTGGTGCAGATGCCGCAATTCGCATAAACGCAGAAGCAATAGATGGGCACACAGTCGCTACGTATTTAGCTGCCGCTGCAAAAGGAGGCGGTTATGACCTTATCATAGCAGGTCGTGAATCTATTGATTACAATGGAGGAATGGTTCCTGGAATGTTAGCAGCAATGCTAGACGCCAACTTTGTAACCAATTGTATCAGCTTAGAAATTGAAGGTACAAACGCCACAGCAGTGCGTGAAATTGATGGAGGAAAAGAAACCATTTCAACGGTTTTACCACTGGTTATTGGTGGACAAAAAGGATTGGTAGAAGAAAGTGATTTAAGAATCCCAAATATGAGAGGGATTATGATGGCTCGAAAAAAACCACTCACTGTGGTTGAGCCTGCAGCTGAAGCGTCCCAAACCCACTCTGTTTCTTTTGAAAAACCAGCTCCCCGAGGTACTGTTAAATTAGTGGAAGCCGATCATATTGATGAACTCATCAACCTACTTCATAACGAAGCAAAAGTTATTTAATTCATTTTAAAAAAAAGAAACATGTCCGTTTTAGTATATACAGAATCTGATCAAGGAAATTTCAAAAAAGCAGCCTTAGAAGCTGCATCCTATGGTAAGGCCGTAGCAGAAGCTATGAACACTAACCTAGTAGCGCTCACCTTTAACGCAGGCGAAGCTTCTGAACTGGGAACTTATGGCGTAGAAAAAGTATTAAACATAAATTCCGTGAATGCGTTTAATGCCAAAATATATGCAGATGCGATCAAACAAGCTGCAGAAAAAGAAGCAGCAACGGTAGTCATTTTAAGCGCAAGTGCCGACAGTCGTTATATTGCACCTCTTTTAACGGTTGGTTTAAAAGCTGGTTACGCATCTAATGTGGTGGCAGCACCTTCAAGCCTAAGCCCTTTTGTTGTAAAACGAACTGCTTTTACGAATAAGGCCTTTTGTAATACTGAAATCTCCACCGCTATAAAAATTATAGGCGTCTCCAATAACTCCTTTGGATTGTTAGAAAATCCAACCACTGCTCAGATGGAAGATTTTTCACCAAATTTAGTGAGTTCCACTACAAGTGTAACCTCCGTTGATAAGGCAAGTGATAAAGTCAGCATTGCTGATGCAGAAGTCGTCGTATCGGCAGGTCGCGGATTGAAAGGGCCTGAAAACTGGGGAATGGTTGAGGAATTGGCAGACGTTCTTGGAGCAGCAACAGCCTGTTCAAAACCTGTTTCGGATTTGGGTTGGAGGCCCCATAGCGAACATGTTGGGCAAACAGGAAAGCCTGTGGCAACAAACTTGTACATAGCTATTGGAATTTCGGGAGCCATACAACATTTGGCAGGGATCAATTCATCCAAAATCAAAGTCGTTATTAACACCGATCCTGAAGCGCCGTTTTTCAAAGCTGCTGATTACGGGATTGTAGGAGATGCTTTTGAAGTGGTTCCAAAATTGATTGAAAAATTAAAGGTTTTCAAAGCTCAGAATTCATAAAACTTACAAGTGGCTATTCCATATAAAGCAGTATTTGCAATCACTGTAATACAAAACTAATTTGTCTTGGGTTTGGTACTTTACGAATTAAAACTGTTCTTTGTCTTATAACTCATGAGCTTAGTTCGTCTTAACATAAAAGGTATTTCCTACAGCCAAACTCAAAGCGGTGCTTACGCTTTGATTTTGAGTGAAGTAGATGGGCAGCGAAAACTTCCAATTGTTATAGGAGCTTTCGAAGCACAGTCTATTGCTATTGCTTTAGAAAAAGACATCCAACCTCCAAGACCTTTAACGCACGATTTATTTAAAAACTTTTCCGATCGGTTTGATATCGTCGTTAAACAAGTCATCATTCACAAACTAGTGGATGGTGTTTTTTATGCCTCTCTTATTTGCGAACACGATAAAGTTGAAGAAATTATCGATGCTCGAACCAGTGATGCGATTGCACTCGCATTGCGTTTTTCTGCACCCATATTTACCTATAAAAACATTTTAGAAAAAGCTGGAATCATACTAAAAACAGATTCCAAAAAAGATGATGATGAAAATCAACCTGAAGATGTATTGTTATTTGATGACTTAGAGTTTGAAACTGAGGAAATAGAAATTTCCAGCGACGGATACTCCTCCAAATCTGTTAAAGAATTACAAGAATTACTAACAAAGGCAGTTGCTAATGAAGACTATGAAACTGCTGCTAAGATAAGAGACGAGATCTCTAAACGCTAACAACACACAGAATGAAAAAAATAATGGTCATTGTATTTGTAATATTTACAAATATTCAATCGATTGCTGCACAGCAATCAACTTCCGAAATTGTATCGAGTCAAGGGTTTACAATTGAAAGTCTGTTAAGAGGACTTCTTGGAATGTTTGTCTTAATTTTAATTTCATATCTTTTTAGTGCGAACAAAAAATCCATTAATTGGAGGACGGTTGGTTTGGGTTTAGGAGCTCAAATCATTTTAGCTATTGGAGTTCTAAAAGTGTCCGTTGTTCAATCCTTTTTTGAGTGGGTCGGAAGCTTATTTATTGCCGTTTTAGATTTTACAATGGAAGGTACTAAGTTCCTGTTCGCTGCGTTTTCTACAGGTGAGATTGAAGCACCTTTAATAACATTTGCCATTTCAATTTTACCAACTGTTATTTTCTTTTCTGCACTGACGTCTGTATTATTTTATTTAGGAATCATTCAACGAGTAGTGAAGGGACTGGCTTGGCTACTTAGTAAGCTCCTTCAGGTTTCTGGAGCAGAAAGCTTGAGTGTCGCAGGAAACATATTTTTGGGTCAAACAGAATCGCCTTTGATGATTAAAGCATACTTAGAAAAAATGAACCGTTCCGAAATATTATTGGTTATGATTGGCGGTATGGCAACGGTTGCTGGTGGTGTATTGGCGGCCTATATTGGATTTCTAGGAGGAGAAGACGAAGCCTTGCGTTTATTTTATGCTAAACATTTATTAACGGCTTCTGTAATGGCAGCTCCAGGTGCAATTGTGATTTCAAAAATACTCTATCCGCAAGTAGAAGCTATTGACAATGAAATTCATATATCTCAAGAGAAAATTGGTTCAAATATTTTAGAATCCATTGCAAACGGCACCACCGAAGGTTTGAAGTTAGCCTTAAATATTGGCGCAATGCTCTTGGTGTTTTTAGCGTTTATCGCCATGATTAACGGAATGCTAGGATGGGTAGGAGACTTCACAACTCTTAACAACTGGGTAGCTTCAAATACTTCATATAAGTCGTTTTCACTAGAATTTATTCTAGGATATGCCTTTGCTCCTCTTATGTGGTTAATTGGAATCGCTAAAGAAGATATTGCTCTAATGGGACAGCTTTTAGGAATAAAACTTGCAGCGAGTGAGTTTGTTGGATATATTCAGTTAGCTGATTTAAAAAACCCCTTAAATATATTGCACTTAAAATATGAAAAATCAATCATCATGGCAACCTATATGTTATGTGGATTTGCCAATTTTGCTTCTATAGGAATTCAAATTGGTGGGATCGGGTCGTTGGCACCAGGGCAAAGAAAAACACTTTCTGAATTTGGAATCAAAGCGCTAATTGGAGGGACTATTGCCTCCCTTTTATCGGCCACAATTGCTGGCGCTATTATCGGCTAAATAGTTAATAACTTTTAAAATTATTACAAGCTTCAATTTCTTTAAGATTGAAGCTTTTTTTATTTTTAACTTTACAAAATAACACTGAAAATGAAACAATACTTAGAACTTGTATCCCATGTGCTAGAAACAGGAAATGAAAAAGGAGACCGTACCGGAACAGGCACTAAAAGTGTATTTGGGCATCAAATGCGTTTCGATCTTAGTGAGGGTTTCCCGATGGTGACCACTAAGAAATTACATCTTAAATCGATTATTTATGAATTGCTTTGGTTTTTAAAAGGTGATACAAATACCGATTACCTCACCGAAAATGGTGTTAAAATATGGAATGCTTGGGCGGATGAAAATGGCGACCTCGGCCCTGTGTATGGACACCAATGGCGCAATTGGAATAGTGATGAAATTGATCAAATCACAGAAGTTATTGAAACCCTAAAAACAAATCCAAACAGCCGACGTATGTTGGTATCTGCTTGGAACCCTTCTGTACTTCCCGATACTTCAAAATCATTCAGCGAAAATGTAGCAAATAACAAAGCTGCACTTCCTCCTTGTCATGCCTTTTTTCAGTTCTATGTGAGTGATGGAAAACTGTCTTGTCAACTGTATCAGCGTAGTGCGGATATTTTTCTAGGGGTTCCATTTAATATAGCTTCCTATGCTCTTTTAACTATGATGATGGCACAAGTTTGTGGCTATGAAGCAGGAGAATTTATTCATACTTTTGGAGATGCTCATATTTACAGCAATCATATTGAGCAAGTGGAAACACAGCTAAGTAGAGAGCTTCGCCCACTTCCGAAAATGACTCTGAATCCAGAGATAAAAGATATTTTTGACTTCACATTTGAAGACTTTACCTTAGAAGGATATGATCCACACCCACATATCAAAGGGGCCGTTGCTGTTTAATTTAACAGAAACCCTTACTTTTGTGCTCTAATTTATTCTATTGAAAACAACAAACCAATTTTCAAATCTCACACTTATTGTCGCCGTATCTGAAAATGATGTGATCGGAAAAGACAATGAACTGATTTGGCATTTGAAAAATGACCTGAAACGATTTAAGGAACTCACTTCTGGGCATTGTATCATCATGGGACGAAAAACCTTTGAAAGTTTCCCGAAGCCTTTGCCCAACAGAACACACATTGTAATTACAAGACAACCAGATTATAAAGCAGCTGAAGGGGTTGTAGTCGTGAACTCTTTAGAAGCTGCAATCGAAGCCGCTAAACAAGATGAAAATCCATTCATTATTGGAGGAGGCGAAATTTACAAACAAGCCTTAGAGGTCGTGGACACCATCGAATTTACCAGAGTACACCACAACTTTGAAGGCGATACTTTTTTTCCTGTTTTAAGCGATACTATTTGGAAAGAAACCAATCGGGTGCATCATGAAAAAGATGATTTGCATAAATTTGATTTTTCATACATCACTTACAAAAGACGATAAAAAACAAAAAATAAATAGACATGAAAGCATATATATTTCCAGGACAAGGTGCTCAATTTACGGGGATGGGATTACCACTCTATGAAAATTCAGCTGCTGCAAAATCGCTTTTTGATCAAGCCAATGACATTTTAGGATTCGATATTACATCCATTATGTTTGAAGGCAGTGTGGACGATTTAAAAGAGACAAAGGTGACACAGCCTGCAATCTTTTTACACTCTGTGATTTTAGCAAAAAGTTTAGGAAGCGGTTTTCAACCTGATATGGTTGCAGGGCATTCGCTTGGAGAATTTTCAGCTTTGGTAGCCAATGGGACACTGCGGTTTGAAGATGGACTAAAACTTGTTTCTCAACGTGCTCAAGCCATGCAAAAAGCTTGTGATTTGACCAAAGGAACCATGGCTGCAGTATTGGGCTTGGAAAATGAAATTGTTGAAGAAACTTGTAATTCCATCGATGGAATTGTAGTGGCTGCAAATTATAACTGCCCAGGTCAATTGGTGATTTCTGGTGCCATAGACGCCATTCATTTGGCTTGTGAAGCACTAAAAGAAAAAGGCGCAAGACGTGCACTCGTACTCCCTGTTGGAGGGGCTTTTCATTCGCCCTTAATGGCACCGGCTAAAGAACAATTGGCGGCCGCTATAGAAAATACCGAATTCCACACACCAAGCTGTCCTATTTATCAAAATGTGACTGCGATGCCGGTTCTCAATGAATCTGAAATTAAAGCAAATTTAATATCTCAACTGACAGCACCCGTTAAATGGACACAATCCGTTCAACAAATGATTCAGGATGGAGCTAATGAATTTGTTGAGGTAGGTCCCGGCAAAGTACTGCAAGGCTTAGTGAAAAAAATAAACCGAGAGATGGACACAAAATCAGCAACTTTCGAAAACTAAACGTTTATGAATACTCGAACTATTTTAATCCTTATTCTTGTAATTTTAAACATTGGTTTGGACCAGATTTCTAAAGGAATTGTCCGTGAGCAGGTTGTACCTGGCTCAAGAACAGAACTTATAGGAACACAATTACAATTGATGAATGTCGAAAACTCTGGAGCATTTTTAAGTCTGGGTAGCGACTCCAACCCTACGGTCAAACTCATCTTTTTACTCATACTGCCTGTGATTGTTTTGGGAATTGTGTTGTATTATGTATTGACCAATAAAGCACTTGACAACTTATCCGTTACAGGACTGAGTTGTATAGCAGGAGGTGGAATTGCCAATCTTTACGATCGCTTTTTATATGGCTCAGTGACTGATTTCTTGTATATAGATCTGGGAGGCGTATTCAAAACAGGGATTTTTAATATTGCAGATTTATCAGTGACTACAGGGATGATTTTATTATTATTATGCTCCTTCTTAGATCGCCCTTCAAAAACGATTGAGGAATAATTTAATTTTTATAAACCACTCCTTCTTTCATCACAAAAGTGACGTTTTCAAGAGTTGAAATCTCATCAATAGGATTGTTTTGAGTAGCTATAATATCTGCTAAATATCCCACTTTCAATTGCCCTAATTCATCTGATAAACCGAGAACTTGAGCATTGGTAATCGTCGCCGATTGAAGTGCTTCCATTGGAGGCATTCCTACTTCCACCATATAACCAAATTCTTTTGCATTTAAACCATGAGGGAAAACTCCTGCATCTGTTCCGAAAGCAATTTTAACTCCTCGATTATAGGCTTTGGCAAAGGTGTTTTGAATTTTAGGACCAATTTCGAGTGCTTTAGGAACTATTATTTCGGGGTAGAAGCCTTTAATTTTGGCATTATCAGCAACAGCTTTACCTGCTGTAATTGTAGGAACTAAATAGGTGCCATACTACTTCATTAAATCCATAGTTTTCTCACTCATTTTTGTACCGTGCTCGATGGTGGTTACTCCTCCAATCACTGCGCGCTGCATCCCTTCATCGCCATGTGCATGGGCAGCAATAATCATCCCATAATCTTTAGCCGTCTCACAAATTGCTTGTACTTCTTCTAGAGTAAACTGTGGATTTTGTCCGTTTTTAGCGACACTCAACACCCCACCAGTTGCTGTGATTTTAATGTTATCAGCTCCGTTTTTGTACCGTTGTCGGACAGCTTTTTTGGCCTCGTCTGCACTATTGATCACTCCTTGTTCTGGCCCAGGATCTCCCATAAATAGTTTTTTCATGCCATTGGTTGGATCGGCGTGCCCTCCTGTAGTTGCTATAGATTTGCCTGCAGTAAAAATACGAGGTCCTAAAATATGACCTTGATTAATGGCGTTTCGTAATGAAATATTGACTCCTGATCCTCCCAAATCTCTTACGGTTGTAAACCCAGACATGAGAGTGACACGTGCAAAATTTACAGATTTAAAAGCGATATCAGCCTCGTTTTCTGTGAAGCGATCCATGTATTTTTTTGGGTTGTATTGACTTTCCATATGGACATGTAAGTCAATCAATCCTGGCATAACAGCGCTTGTTTTTAAGTCGATTGTTGAATCTTCAGGACTCACACTTTCAACATATCCATCTAAAATCGATTTAATTTTTGTCCCTGAAACTACAATTGTTTTTTGAGTTAAAACTGTTCCGTTTTCAGTATCAATGAGCTTCCCACAGTGCAAATACAAATCTTGAGCGGAAATCATCAGTGAAAACATGCTCAGTAAAATCAACAAAGAGTTTTTCATAACACAATTATTTAGACAAAAAGTTAATAATGGTTGAAGTGATAAATTCTATTTGATCATCGTCTAATTCGGTGTGCATTGGTAACGAAATCACTTCATCAATTAAGGCATTTGTAACCTTAAAATCTGCATCGTCATAACGATCATCTACATAAGCTTTTTGCTTGTGTAATGGGATTGGATAATAAACCCCACAAGGAATGTCTTTTGATTGCAAATGCGCAGCTAGGGCATCTCTATCTGCATTTTGTATTTTTAAAGTATACTGATGGAATACGTGACAATCACAGTTGTCACAAATAGTTTCACATCCGTTGCCCGCTTTTGGAGTGATTATATTTTGGTGACTTTTAAAGGCAGCATTGTATTTTCGAGCAGCAGATTGACGGGCTTTATTATAGGCATCAAGTTTTGGGAGCTTTGCATCTAAAATGGCTGCTTGAATGGAATCCAATCGAGAATTTACTCCAACTACATCGTGGTGATAGCGTTTGTACATACCATGATTTACAATCCCTCTAATGATGTGTGCTAAGTTGTCATCGTTCGTGAAAATAGCTCCACCATCGCCATATGCTCCTAAATTTTTGGATGGGAAAAAAGAAGTGGAGGCTACATGTCCTATGGTTCCAGCTTTGGCTTTTGAACCATTTTGAGATGTGTAATTCGCACCAATAGCTTGGGCGTTGTCTTCAATTACAAATAAATTATGAGCTTCTGCCAGTTCCATAATGGCATCCATATTGGCACATTGACCAAATAAATGAACGGGGACAATGGCTTTTGTTTTTGGAGTGATGGCTTTTTGGATGGCCTCAACATCAATGTTAAATTTATCTGGATCCACATCCACTAAAACAGGGGTAAGACCTAATAAGGCGATCACTTCAACCGTGGCTGCAAAGGTAAAATCAGCGGTAATGACCTCATCACCCGGTTTCAAACCAAGTCCCATCATCGCAATTTGTAGGGCATCCGTTCCGTTGGCACAAGGAATCACGTGTTTGACACCAAGATAGGCTTCTAAATTAGCTTGAAATTCTTTGACCTTTGGCCCATTAATAAAAGAAGCGTTATCAATAACTTCTTGAATGGAAGTGTTTACAAGCTCTCTTATAGAAGTATATTGACCTTTTAGGTCAACCATTTGAATTTTGTTCATCTGTTTAAGATTACGTTAGGAAGCAATACATATTGCACAAACAAAAATACAAAATTAGCATTGCTTAGTCATAAAATTAATATAAAGAATGTATTTTTGCTACAAATAATAGCCTATTGGGACTTTTTTATAACATCATCGTTGATCTTGCTGCAATTTCTGTTCGTCTTTTTGGAGGCCTTCATAAAAAAACTCAAAAGGGTCAAGAAGGTCGAAGTAGAAGTCTAAATATTTTAGCTCAAGAACTGAAAGAAACTGATAAGGTTATTTGGATGCATTGTTCGTCTTTGGGTGAGTACGAGCAAGGATTGCCTTTCTTTGAGCCCTTAAAAAAACAGTATCAAGAACATAAATTTGTGATGACTTTTTTCTCTCCCTCGGGCTATGAAATTAGAAAAAACAATCCCATTGCGGATGTGGTTGTGTACCTTCCTTTGGATCAAAAATCTGTTGTAAAAAAGTTTTTAGACCTCACCCATCCTGAATTGGTCGTGTTTGTTAAGTATGATCTTTGGCCCAATTATTTGTTGGAAATAAAACGTCGAAACATCACTTCCATATTAATTTCAGCCTTGTTTAGACCTTCTCAAGCCTACTTTAAGTTTTATGGGGGTTGGCTTAAACAGTTGCTCTTTACATTTGACCATATATTTACACAGGATACAGGTTCTAAAGTGTTATTGAATTCTATAGGCTACAACAATGTCACTGTTTCTGGGGATACCCGTTTTGATCGAGTTGGGAATCAAATCAACTCCGATAATACTTTGGATTTTATTGCGGAGTTTAAGAATAATAAAACCTGTGTTGTGGCTGGTAGTACCTGGCCAGAAGATGAAGTGCTGTTGATTGATTATATTAATAATTCTAAGGATGATGTCAAATTTGTCATTGCGCCACATAATATGGATTTGAATCAGATCAAATCAATGACCAAACAGATTCAAAAACCAACCGTACTTTACTCAAATTATAAAAACGAAACGCTGGTTAACAAGTCGGTTTTTGTGGTAGACACCATTGGATTATTAACCAAAATATATAACTATGCAGACATTGCTTATATAGGAGGCGCTATGGGAGGTACGGGGCTTCATAATACGTTAGAGGCCGCTACTTTTGGGGTTCCTATTGTCATTGGTAAAAACTACAAAAATTTCCCTGAAGCAAAAGCCATGCAAACGCTTGGTGGTTTGATTAGCATCAGCAACTATGATGCGCTGCATTCGGCCTTAGACGAATTTGTTTATAATCTGGAAAACAGAACGAAATCTGGTCAAATAAACAAACAATACGTCGAAGACAACAAAGGGGCTTCTGAAATTGTGATGAACGAATTACAAAAGATTTTTAAGAAATAATCTACGCTTTCATTCTATAGTTTTTATCCCAAATTATAAAGTGATTTTGGCTTCCAGTTTTGCATTAGAATCGCCTCCAACAAAAATTGAAAAATCACCTGATTCTAAAACAAAATCGCCTTCATTATTATAAAATCCGAGTTCTTTTTCTGTAAGCGTAAACCTGATTTCCTTGCTTTCACTAGGCTCAAGACTGATCAGTTCAAAACCTTTGAGCTCTCTGACAGGACGCGTGACGCTAGCATAGTGATCTCGAATATATAACTGAACTACTTCTTTTCCTGTGAATTTTCCAGTGTTTTTTAATGTGACCGATACGGTAACTTCTTTGTCAGATACTACTTGAGCTTGAACATTAGTGTATTCAAATGTGGTATAACTTAGTCCAAATCCGAAAGGGTATAAAGGAGTGTTTTCCACATCTTGATAATGAGACCAAAATACTCTGCCTGGTGCTGGTAAAGTAGGACGGCCTGTGTTTTTGTAATTATAATAGATAGGAATTTGACCCACAGCTCTTGGGAAACTCATGGGTAACTTTCCACTTGGATTGTAATCGCCATAGAGTACTTGTGCAATGGCATTCCCACTTTGAGTACCTAGTTGCCATGCTTCCACAATTGCAGGGAGGTGTTGCTGATGCCAATTGAGGACTAAAGGTCTTCCATTATTTAAGACTAAAACAATGTTTGTATTAACCTTGTAAACCGCTTCCAATAGTTCTTGCTGAACTCCTGGCAATCCAAGCTCTGTACGGCTTCTACCTTCTCCACTTTGGTAGCCTATTTCACCCAATACCATCACTACCACATCCGCAGATTTGGCAACCGATATAGCTTGTGAAAATTCACTTTTATCAGTTGTATTTATTTTAACTTCTTCGGTGAATTTGGTATTTCCTAGACTCACATCGGCACCCTTTGCATAGATTAATTGATTTCCAGAGTAGGCTTGCATTCCTTCTAAAACAGAAACTGCAGTATTGTCTTTAGCGGCAATTCTCCAACTTCCCAGAGGACTTGTTTTATCGGATGCTAAGGCCCCAATTAAGGCAATTTTTTGACCTTGTTTTTTAAGTGGCAAAAGTTGATTTTCGTTCTTTAATAGTACGATCGACTTTTTAGCCATATCTAAACAGGCATCGTGAAATGCTTGTTGTCCAATCACTTCTTTTTCGCGTTGTGTGTCGCAATATTTATAGGGGTCTTCAAAAAGACCTAACTCGAATTTTACACGTAAGATGCGTTTGGCAGCAGCATCAATATAGGCTTCTTTGACTTTTCCTTCTCTTACCAAACTAGCCAGCTCATTAACGTATACATAGGATTCCATATCCATATCGGAACCCGCTTTGACTGCAATTTGAGCAGCGTGTTTGTTGTCTTTTGCGTATCCGTGAGATATCATTTCTTCTATAGAACCCCAATCAGAAACTACAAAGCCATCAAATTTCCATTTATCTTTAAGAATAGTTCTTTGTAGGTAGGAGTTTCCCGTCGCGGGAATCCCATTGAGTTCATTGAAAGAATTCATAAAGGTTCTGACGCCTGCATCTATGGTAGCTTGAAAAGGTGGGAAAACAATATTATTTAGGGTAGATGTTCCTACATCAGCTGTATTGTATTCTCTCCCTGATTCGGCAAACCCATAGGCTGCAAAATGCTTGGCACAGGCTGCTAGTGTGCTGTGTTTCGATAAGTCAGACCCTTGAAATCCTTGCACTCTAGCAAACGCTATTTTAGAGCCTAAATAAGGGTCTTCGCCAGCGCCTTCCATGACGCGTCCCCAGCGGGCATCTCGTGAAATATCGACCATAGGTGCAAAGGTCCAATTAATCCCTGCAGCGGCAGCCTCTTCAGCAGCAACTGCGGCTGATTTTTTAATAGCCTTCAAATCCCAACTTGCGGACTCCGCTAAAGGAATTGGGCTTAGAGTTTCATAGCCATGAATGACATCGAACCCAATAATTAAGGGGATGCCTAAGCGGGTTTCTTCAACCGCTATTTTTTGAATTTTAAGAACATTTTCAACACCTCTAAGGTTGAGCATGGATCCCACATAGCCTTTTCGCAGCTGTTCGTATTTTTTAGCCGCATCTCCACTGCTAGGGGCGGGTCCTGTAAGATCCCAAAACCCATTGTACTGATTCATCTGACCAATCTTTTCTTCAAGGGTCATTTGTTTTAATAAAGCTTCCACTTTTTGCTCTATATCAACAACTGTGGTTATTGATGATGCATTAGCTTTAGGGGTACTAGAGCTAAGATTCTGGCTAAAAGTTAATCCTGAAAAGAAAGCTGCTATTAATACTATTAAATTCTTTTTATGCATTTTACTGATACACTCTTATATAATCTACTTCCATTGAATCGGATGAGAAATTTGGGTCAATTGCACCTCCATTAGTCCCTCCCATTGCGACGTTAAAGATAAAAAAGAAATTGGCGTCAAAAGGCATTGTATTGTTTGTAGACATTTCATAAAACAATACATCATCTAAATAGGCTTTAATACTCCCTTCCCTCCAATCTATAGAGTATGTGTGAAATTCTGTGGGCGTACTTAAATTTGTTGGAAGACCATAACTCGCAGTTGAACCATTGTTATCCCAATGGCAGGTAGATTGAACATATGTTTTATCTACGAATTGTTCCATGATGTCAATTTCGCCACATCTAGGCCATCCGACCGACCTGAAATTATCTCCTAACATCCACAATGCAGGCCAAGTTCCGGCAACAGAAGGGAGTTTAGCACGAATGTCAATACGAGCATATTTAAAATCGATCTTGTTTTGAGTTGTAATACGTGCTGAGCTATAAGTTCCATTCGATTCTTTTATAGCCGTTATTTTCAAAATGCCATTTTCTTTTATAATATTAGCACTACTATTGGAGTAAACTTGCACTTCTTGATTACCCCAGCCACCACCGCCGGTTTCATAATTCCAAAATTGGCTATTAATGTATCCATCACCATCAAATTCGTCAGACCAGACTAATACGTCGTTATTTCCTGACCCTACTGGCAAATCTGGGTCAGAATATGTATTGTTTTGATTTCCGGCATCATCACTAGAAGAACAATTTACACTAAATAACCCTATTAAAATTGCGTAAAAAAGAATAAAGATATTTGATTTATTTTTCATGAATATGTGTTTAAAGATAAAAGCGAAGAAGTTTCATCACTCTTATTATAATTAATTTGATACTTTATATTTAGCGTAAAACGCTGGTTTAACCTTTTGTTTTACTGATCTAATATGTAGCTAGATCGGTGTGATTAATCCGTTCTAATGTACTAACAAAAAGACGTTGTAGTCAAAATCTTCCTTCTGATTAAAATCATTCTGTAAAATTAAACATCCTCCATAAAACATATGGAGGATGTTCATTTGTTAAATTAATAGGGATTTAAATTCCTATTGTCTTGCGAGTTTGAATGACCAGTGTCCTCCACCTGCAACTTCAATATCTAATTCTAAAGTATTTCCATCTTCTGAAAGTGCCGCCATATACGTAATTGAATCAGGTGCATCTCCAGGACTCGCTAATTCACCACCATTCATCGCTTTGGCTAAGCCTAAATAAGCGCCTACACCATTAAGAGTAATCGATCCGGCTGCTTCATCGTAAGTATAAGTCGCTGCTGCGGATCCATCATGTGGAGCTACTGGTGCACCACATTCTTCTGAGGCAGCACCTTGCCATCCTTCAATCCAAGTATCTGCACCCACAACGTTCTGGAAAGAACCGTCTGAACCAAATACATATTCATCATCAAATAAACAAGCTCTTGTTGTTACATCATCTGAAGAGTTTGACCACCAAGAAATATTGTCTAATTCTGGACCTACTCCAAGTGCTCCTGCTTCTGGAGCTAATTTCCAAGTACCTTCAACACCTTCTGGGATTACATCTTTTACAAGTTTAAACGACCAGTGTCCTCCATCTTCAAATTCAATGTCTAACTCTAAGGTAAGCCCATCAGCTGAAAGTGCCGCCATATATGTAACTGAGTCTGGTGCATTTGCTGGACTTGTGAGCTGTGTGCCATTGACTGCTTTTGCCAAGCCTAAATAAGCTCCAACTCCATTAATTGTAACGGTTGATCCGCTGTATTCGTAAGTAGCTGTCGCAGTTCCATCATGAGGAGCCACTGGTGTTCCACACCCTTCTGCTGCTGCACCTTGCCAAGTTTCAACCCAAGTATCTGCTCCAAGAACATTCTGGAACGAACCGTCTGCACCAAATATATATTCATCATCAAATAAACACGCTCTTGTTGCCACATCATCGGTAGTATTTGACCACCAAGAAATATTGTCCAATTCTGGACCAACTCCAATTGCACCTGCTTCAGGCGCTAATCTCCATGTTCCTGT
>JABHDE010000042.1 GCA_018673215.1 Formosa sp.
CGCCGAGAATCGAACTCGGGTCCAAACAAGCTAATAAAATGCTTTCTACACGTTTAGTTTTTAATTGATTGTCGGAAATAAACTGACTAAAAACGGCCTATTTAAATCTTAGCTTCTTTAGTTTCGAAATTCTACCGAAGCCTTAGAATTTCTAGGTTGACTTTTACGATGTCTCAAAATTGAACGCCGTGAACCAAGGCTTTCAGGAGACATAAAGCTTGCACACCTTGTGTGCCGAGGCCAATCCTACTGTAATTCGGATTAAGCAGCTAAAGCGTAGTTATTCTCGCCGTTTAAATGGTGATATGGCCTTTTACGTGTATCAATATCATTACACGACGTGCTTACAGTTCAGTAGATCTCGCTGTCAATACCAGTCGACCCCATTACTATAATGTCCCTCTAATGAGGGAGGCAAAGTTACAAAAAAACTTGTGCAACCGCTTAAATCCTGTTACTTTCGTGAAAAATCTTATAATTTTTTTATCCGCCTATGAAGTTTGCTGTTATTCAAGAACGAAAATCTCCGCCTGACAGACGGGTGGTATTAGATCCAATGTCCTGTCTAAAATTACTCTCCAATTTTCCATCGGCAGAATTAATGATTGAAACTTCCCCAATTCGTGTTTTTTCTGATGTTGA
Organism: Formosa sp.; assembly: GCA_018673215.1. Classification (GTDB taxonomy): domain Bacteria; phylum Bacteroidota; class Bacteroidia; order Flavobacteriales; family Flavobacteriaceae; genus Hel1-33-131. The sequence goes on from JABHDE010000042.1 coordinate 643, forward strand.
TTATCTCAAATTGGATTTAAAAGTCGCTGAAAATGTCAGTGATGCAGATGTTTTGATAGGGGTCAAAGAAGTCCCCATAGAAGCACTTATTCCCAACAAAAGTTATTTCTTTTTTAGCCATACCATTAAAAAACAACCCTATAATCGCGATTTATTGCGTGCGATTTTAGATAAAAATATCACGCTTTACGATCATGAAACCCTTATTGATGAAAACAACCAACGACTGATTGGTTTTGGGTACTATGCAGGTGTGGTTGGTGCTTATAATGGCATGCGAACTTTAGGGTTAAAGGAACACTCTTTTGATTTGCCAAAAGCATACACTCTAAACGGTCTTAAAGAATTAAAATCAGAACTCGATGCTATTTCATTGCCCAATATAAAAATTATTTTGACCGGTACAGGTCGTGTAGGGCAGGGAGCTAAAGAAATTTTAGACCATTTAAAAATTAAACAAGTCTCCATCGAAGAATTTTTAAGCAAAAACTTTAATGAAGCTGTCTATGTACAATTAGATGTTTTGGATTATTGCGAGCGGATTGATGGGAAACAGTTAGGAAAATTAGATTTCTTTCAACATCCGGAAGCTTATCGCTCAACCTTTGACCGATTCACATCCGTTGCAGATATGTTTGTAGCCGGTCATTTTTATGGAAAAGGCGCGCCTGCCTTTTTCACTCGCGAGCAAGCCAAAGCAGCGTCCTTTAATTTGAAAGTTGTTGCGGACATCAGTTGTGATATTGATGGCCCAGTAGCCTGTACCATCAGACCTTCTACAATTGAAAACCCAATTTATGGCTACGATCCGCTATCAGAAACAGAAGTCGATTATATGAAATCGAATGCCATAGCTGTCATGGCAGTGGATAACTTACCTTGTGAATTACCTAAAGATGCTAGTGAAGGTTTTGGAAACACTTTTGTAAAAGAGATCATTCCAGCATTTTTTAATAATGATGTGAATGGTATTTTAGAACGCTCTAGGATGACAAAAAATGGGCAACTAACTCCTGCGTTTTCTTATCTTCAAGCTTATTTAGACGGCACCGAATAAAATCAAAAAAGTCTGTCGATTAAGACAGACTTTTTGTAAAAAATAATGTATAAGTAAATGTTAGACGATTCTAACGTTTACTGCATTCATACCTTTTCTACCTTCTTTTAATTCAAATTCAACTGCGTCACCTTCATTAATCTCATCGATTATTCCAGTTACGTGTACGAAGTACTCTGTGTTTGAATCATCTTCTGTAATGAATCCAAATCCTTTAGATGCATTGAAGAACTTTACTGTACCGTTTTTCACTTGTTTATAATTTTTAGACTACAAATGTACTATTAAATTTAACTTATTCACGTTTTTTAATAAATTTTTAATATTTTATTTTAGTATATAAAGTGCTCACCTCTAGAAGTCTATCAAAATTTGATTCTTTGTTAAATCTTCAAAAACTTCTCGCTTTCTAATCAGGTGTGCCGTATCATTATACCATAAAACTTCAGCTGGACGGTAACGCGAATTGTAATTACTCGCCATCATAAAACAATAGGCCCCTGCATTTTTAAATGCTAATATATCCCCTTCTGTAATCTCATTAATGCGTCGGTTGTTTGCAAATGTATCTGTTTCACATATATAGCCAACTACGGAGTAAAAACGTTGTTGGCCCTCAGGATTTGAGATGTTTATAATATCTTGTTGAGCCCCATACAGCATTGGACGAATCAAATGGTTAAACCCAGTATCTATCTGAGCAAATACCGTAGAGGTCGTCTGCTTAATGGCATTGACTTTCGCAAGAAAGTATCCAGATTCACTTACCAAAAATTTTCCAGGTTCAAAAGCTAGAGTCAGGTTCTTACCATAGTTTTTACAAAAGGTTTGAAAGCGTTGGGTTAATTTTTCACCCAATTCTTCAATGTTGGTTTCGATATCATTTTCTTTGTAAGGTACTTTAAATCCAGATCCGAAATCAATAAATTCAAGATTGTCAAATTGTCGCGCAACGTCAAATAAAATCTCACTTGCTTGTATGAATACATCAATATCTAAGATATCACTCCCCGTATGCATGTGAATTCCATTGATGGTCATATTGGTATTTTCTACAATACGCAATAATAAAGGGGTTTGGTGGATTGAAATACCAAATTTAGAATCGATATGGCCTACCGATATATTTGTATTTCCTCCGGCCATAATGTGCGGATTAATTCGGATACACACAGGTGTTTTTGGGTGTTTTGCGCCAAACTGCTCTAAAATAGATAAGTTGTCAATATTAATTTGAACCCCAAGACTCGCAACTTTTTCTATCTCTTCCATTGAAACTCCGTTGGGTGTATATATAATATTTTCAGATTTAAAACCTGCATGTAATCCCATCTGAACCTCTTGTATAGATACCGTATCCAATCCAGCTCCTAAGTGGTTAATAAACTTTAAAACCGAAATATTGGTCAATGCCTTCGCAGCATAATTGACTTTTAATTGTTTGACCTTGCTAAACGCTGATGTTAAACGTTTGTATTGGGTCTCTATTTTATGTGCGTCATATACATACACAGGACTTCCATAGTCATTTGCAATTTGTAATAAATGGTCTTTATTCATTCGTTCTAATTTCTGTTAGGAGTTATTCGATTTCAAAACTAAATCTATTCCTTTTATGTACCATGAAAATATAAAAAATAGTTTATTTTTGCACAAAATGTTAAATAATAAACAAATTGAAAACAATAGCATCTTGTGTACAAGAGATTATAGTTTCTAGACCTTTTTTAGAAGAAGCCTTAGCCCGTGAAATTATAAATTTTTCTGCCTTAGCTAAAGATTTAAATGCTCCTATTTCAGAAATGTTACGCAAACCAGTTAAGGATGGTGCCATCATGATGGCATTACGTCGGTATGATTCACCCATTAACAATAAGAACGCGTTACATCTAAAAAATGTATTTAATAACCTAGGAGATATCACTGTACGTTCTAATTTGAGTGATTTTACGTTTCAAAACTCCAAAACATTAATTCACAGTCATTCAAAAGTATTGGAAAAAATTAATACCAATCAACAACTATTTTATGCCTTTACCCGGGGAATTTTTGAAAGTAATATTATGAGTTCTACTTCCGAGAAAGCCAATATTTTTGAAGTCTTTAAAAATGAAACTCTCATAGGTTTGCAAGATAACCTTTCAGCTATTAGTATCAATTTACCTCAAGGAAATTCTAAAATTGCGGGATTATATTATCAAATATTTAAGCGCTTAGCATGGGAAAATGTCACTTTATACGAAGTAGTTTCTACCACAAATGAGTTTACTATTCTTGTTGAAGATCATTTGGTTGACAAAGCATTCTCTGTCATAAAAGGGTTAAAATATTAGTAGGAACCTTAAAATAAATGTTCCTAAAAATCAATTATAAAAATTATTGGTAAAACGCATTAGGTTAATTACTTTTGGGCTCTAAAGTTTTACATATTTTTTCTAAAGAGAAAAATAAAAAATAAATCTATTTAAAGATGAATTTACACGAATACCAAGGAAAAGAAATATTAAGCACTTTTGGCGTAAAAATCCAAAAAGGAATAGTTGTCAGTACGCCTCAAGAAGCGGTAGCTGCTGCCAAAAAGCTCACCGAAGAAACAGGCACAGGTTGGCATGTTTTAAAAGCACAAGTGCACGCTGGTGGTCGTGGAAAAGGAGGTGGGGTTAAACTTGCTAAGAACCTTGGTGAAGTAGAATCAATAGCAGACCAAATTATTGGCATGCAACTCATCACACCTCAAACGTCTACTGAAGGAAAAAAGGTACACCAAGTTTTAGTCGCTGAAGATGTGTACTATCCCGGAGAAACTGAAACAAGTGAATTCTATATTTCAGTGCTTTTAAACAGAACTTCAGGAAGAAATATGATTATGTATTCTACAGAAGGTGGAATGGATATCGAAACGGTTGCTGAAGAAACACCACATTTAATTTTTACAGAAGAAATCGACCCATCAACAGGGATGTTACCATTCCAAGCACGTCGTGTGGCTTTCAATTTAGGATTATCAGGGGCAGCATTTAAGGACATGACCAAATTTGTAACGGCTCTTTATACGGCATATGACAAATCGGATGCGTCTTTATTTGAAATTAATCCGGTTTTAAAAACAAGTGATAATAAAATATTAGCCGTCGATGCAAAAGTCACCATTGACGATAATGCCTTATTCAGACATAAAGACTATTTAGAATTAAGAGACATTCGTGAAGAAAACCCTATCGAAGTAGAAGCAGGGGCTTTAGGTCTTAATTATGTGGATTTAGATGGCAATGTTGGCTGTATGGTCAATGGCGCTGGTCTGGCAATGGCAACCATGGATTTGATCAAACAAGCAGGTGGTGAGCCTGCTAACTTTTTAGATGTTGGTGGTACGGCAGATGCTGCACGTGTAGAAGCTGCTTTCCAAATCATTTTGAAAGACCCAGAAGTGAAAGCAATTTTAATCAACATTTTTGGTGGAATTGTACGTTGTGATCGAGTTGCTCAAGGCGTGATAGATGCTTACAAAAATATGGGAACGATCAACGTACCTATTATTGTACGTTTACAAGGAACCAATGCAGACATCGCTAAAGAATTAATTGACAACTCTGGATTAGATGTTCAAAGTGCGGTTGAATTCCAAGAAGCTGCTGATAAAGTGCAAGCTGTTTTAGCGTAAGTACTATCAACTTAAAACTATAGAAATCCAGTACATAGTTGCTGGATTTTTTATACTTCATTTTCTCACTTATAACGTAAAACACCCCGTTTATTACATCAAACAATCTTTTATTACATGACGCTTGATGTGAAGGTTAGTTTTCGGTAAATTATTGGCAAATTTTTAAAAACACCTAAAATCTAATGCCATGAAAGCACACCCATACCACTTTTTTAAGCACTGCACTACACTTTTGGTGCTTTTGCTTTTGGTTACGGATTGTGAAAGAGATATCCATTCCGAAACCCCTCAATTAGAAGATAATCTAAAGGTTAGAATTGTAAATTCAGACGAGATTCCAGATTTGTTTAACAAACTCAAAAAAGATGCAAAGTTTTATACTTCTAAAAAGGATTACCAAAATTTAGACTTGGATTTAGACAAGATTGTAGAAGTTAGCGATTCTACAAATCATAAAAATTACAGTTTAAATTTTAAATCTGTTAGTACAGGGAAGTATTTTACTAATGTTATTATTTCAAGGGACTCTATTGGAAACTTTGGTACCCCTTTGGTTTATAAATATATTCCAGATGATGATTTTATTGAATCTTACATAGATAAAGAACTAACCTTAAAAGATTTCTATGGAACTATTGAAGTGTATGACTTTTATGAATATGTCAATGCACAAGAAGAGGACAAAGCATCGTATAACTCTGCACTTCCTGGATTAGCTCCTAGCATCTACGCTTGAGGCTTATTATCAATACAAGCGCACGAGTAAAGATGCTCGCGCGAGGGGAATTAGAGTACAGAGTTTAGTTTCTATGCTTTCAACCCCTCCAGCTTTTTTTGATAAGCCTTAATTTGATCTCGAAACTGTGCCGCATGTAAGAAATCCAAATCTTTCGCTGCCGACTCCATGAGCTTTCGAGTATCTCTAATTTTTTGTTCCAGTTCTGGTGCCGCTAAGTATTTGCTTTCTGGTTCCGCAGCTTTGAGGGCTTCTTGCTCGTAATAATAACTGCTTACTGAGTTTTTTGTGAGGGCATTATTTAAACTCTTGTTAAGCGCCTTGGGCACAAGCTTGTGTTTGCTATTGTAGGCAATTTGTTTTTCACGACGGTATTCCGTTTCATCAATGGTTTTTTGCATGCTTTTGGTAATCTTATCCGCATACATAATAGCGCGTCCGTTAAGGTGTCTCGCAGCACGTCCTACGGTTTGAGTCAGCGAGCGAGCCGAACGCAAAAACCCTTCTTTGTCGGCATCCAAAATCACCACTAAAGAGACTTCGGGAAGGTCCAAACCTTCTCTTAATAAGTTGACTCCGACCAGCACATCAAAAATTCCTTTACGTAGATCTTGCATGATTTCAACCCGTTCTAAGGTGTCTACATCACTATGAATATAGCGACAACGAATTTGAATACGTGCTAGGTATTTGGTCAACTCCTCCGCCATGCGTTTAGTTAAGGTAGTGACCAATGTACGTTCGTCTTTTTCAACCCGTTGTTGAATTTCTTCTATCAAATTATCTATCTGATTTAGACTCGGACGCACTTCTATAATAGGATCCAGAAGACCAGTTGGTCGAATGACTTGTTCCACAAAGACGCCACCTGATTTTTCTAGTTCATACTCGGCGGGTGTGGCACTGACATACAAGACTTGGTTTTGAAGGCTTTCAAATTCCTCAAATTTCAGGGGTCTGTTGTCCATTGCTGCGGGCAATCGAAATCCGTATTCTACTAAATTTTCTTTACGACTGCGATCCCCACCATACATGGCATGGACTTGAGAGATGGTGACATGACTTTCGTCAATAACCATTAAGGAATCACTCGGAAAATAATCTAACAAACAAAAGGGACGTGTTCCTGGCGCCCGTCCATCCAAATAACGAGAGTAATTTTCGATCCCTGAACAATAGCCAAGTTCCCTAATCATTTCCAAATCAAATTCTGTTCGCTCTTTTAAACGTTTGGCTTCAAGATGTTTCCCGATTTCCTTGAAATAATCGTGTTGTAGGACCAAATCATCTTGAATATCTTTGATCGCATTTTGTAAAATATCTGGCGAGGTTACAAACATATTCGCAGGATATATGGTTACACTTTCATAAACTTCGATGACTTTGTTGTTGTTCACATCAAATGCTTCAATAGCTTCTATTTCATCTCCAAAAAAATGAATACGAAAACCATGATCTGCATAGCTTGGAAATACATCTACCGTATCCCCTTTAATTCTAAAATTACCATGGTTAAATTCGCCTTCGGTTCTTGAGTACAAACTTTGAACGAGCTTATGTAATAAAGCGGTTCTTGAAATGACTTCATTCGCTTTTAGGCTGATGACATTTTTCTGAAATTCAGCAGGATTTCCAATTCCATATAAACAGGAAACTGAAGCAATAACAATGACATCTCTTCGTCCTGACAATAGGGATGAGGTGGTGCTTAAACGCAGTTTTTCAATTTCCTCGTTAATGGATAAATCTTTTTCTATATAAGTTCCTGAAACAGGAATGTAGGCTTCGGGTTGGTAGTAGTCGTAATAGGAAACAAAATATTCTACCGCATTTTCAGGAAAAAACTGTTTGAATTCTGAATACAGTTGTGCGGCAAGAGTTTTGTTATGTGCCAATACTAGGGTAGGGCGCTGAACTTCTTGAATGATATTGGCGACTGTAAATGTTTTTCCAGACCCAGTCACCCCTAGAAGGGTTTGGTATTTTTCTTCGGACTCAATTCCTTTAACCAATTGCTTGATTGCTTCAGGTTGGTCGCCAGTAGGTTTAAAATCAGATGTAAGCTTGAATTGCATACTTGCAAAGCTAATACAAACATACTGCTAGAGCAAAGAGTGTTTAAATCTTTTTAAAAACAAGTTAATAATTCATGTAAACCCAACCAGAAATGGGCTTAGTGTTTGGAACATATAAATACAATACATAAAAATAGGTTCCAACAGGGAGAAGATTATCTCCTTTAAGTGGGCCGTAATTGGCTTTTCCATCCCATTTAAGATTATTATCCCCTTTAAAGATGAGGGCTCCTAATCGATTAAATATTAAGAGTTCGTGTTGTAAAAACACATCATAGAGTCCTTGTATCTTAAACCAGTCATTATAACCATCTCCGTTAGGAGAAAACCCCTGTGGGATGATAGGTTCACAGTCAGTCACCTCTAAGTTTACTGCAAATATCTCATAACAAGGGTTTGCATCTAATCTGAAATAAATTGTTTCAGTGCTATTTGCATTGATATATTGAGTGGGATTGATCAAAGCGCCTATATTGTTTATTAAATCCTCTAAGGATTCATAAAAAATAGCAGTTTCTAAGTCGAAAGAAGGACCAATTTCATTGAAAGCATTTTGCAAATTAAAAACAGCTTCGTTAGTTCCAAAATTACACCCAAATAATGGACTTAAAGGAGTTATCTCAGGAGATTCTAAAAATTCGACAGCAGTAATATCGGAGTTATTCGTTTCATTAATTTCTGTGATTATACCGACTCCTGTACCAGAATCATCTACCACAACTGATAGGGTAATTATATTTGAATTTGTAGAGGCTATGGTGAAACTAATTTCATTGAATTCTGAACCATTGATGGGAATGTCATTATTGGTTTGTGCTTGCGCAACCAGATTTGCATCTGCATAAAATGCTACAGGCGTATTTGCAGGGAGAACTTGTGTGGAATTTAAATTTTTTATGGTGTATTCTAGAGTTAATTCACGAGAATTACAGCGTTGATAAACAGATTCGATAGCAACAGTTGCATCTGGTAATTGACTGTTTAGTACGGTTATGATATTATTTACCATCACCAAGTCTTGTCCCGATGTTAACTGTATAATGGCGGATGTGTCTCCAATATTAATGGTGTTTTGAATGGGATAAACATCGATATCCATATTGTATAAATTGGAATCGTTGGTAAAACTATTGGTTCCATTGAAGGCATTGTTAGCGGGATTCAGAGGTGGATTACTAAGTGTGATGCCGTTCATTTGTAATACTTCATCAACAGCCAATCCTGCATCGCCTTCCCAAGCTACAAATCCAATTCTAGCTCCATTGGTATCCATCACGTTGAGATTGTTTAGCTCAATGGTGATGTTTTCAGGAACACTTTCCAAGCCATCATAGACGTTCAATTGATTTAGGGGAAGTGCAGGGTCTGAGTAAATAATGGTAATCGCCCAACCAGCAAAATTTGTACCAGTAGAGCAATAAGCCGATGAGATATCTATCTGTTCTAAATTACTAAGGGTATATAAACCATTTCCTTCGGTTTGAATTAAAGTAGTCACATCTGCAAAAGCTGCAAAAAACTCACGTGACGCATCCAAGGTAAATGAGAAAGTTCTTGAAGGAGTGATTTCGGTAGTGTTTAAAGTCACCGTAAAATCGCCAGAACCAGAGCCAGCCCAATACAAATAAGCAGCCTCAATGGTTTGTGATGAGGATAAATTTAAGGATGCTGAAGAAGCCGTATTTATAACACAATCAACAGCACTATTATTTTCAGAAGTATTGAGGGTGTTTCCAATCGCTGTATAATCTAAACGTCCATTTAACTGGTTAAACAAAGCAATTTCTTGAGCTGGTAGAGTGTTAAACAACATAATACCGATACTAAATAAAGCTATGTTTAGTTTATATTTCATATTATACAGACATTACAAAGGTATTGATTAATAAGGTGTTATATTTCATCTTTTAAGAGAAAAATGCCCATTGAATTCAAATTGTTTGTTGGGAGTAATGATTTTAGCTAAGAACCAATAATCTGATGGAGGGCTTAGAACACCATTATAGGTTCCATCCCAACCCGCTCCTAAAGGATTTAATGTTACTAGTAGTTTCCCAAATCGGTCAAATATATATACTTCACTGTTTGCCTGTTCAGGTGTATTGATTCCATACACATGCCAAGTATCATTATATCCATCTCCGTTAGGAGTGAAAAATTTAGGAAATCCAATCACAGCTATAGCTTTTTGAATCGTACCACAGTTGTTTTTGTCCCTCACATACAAGGTGTGAAACCCAGGTGTAACACCAGAAAATAGATTTGAATCTTGATAATTAGAAAATTCATTATCCAAAGCAAATTCGTAATCTCCTTCCCCGGAAACAAAAACAGTGATGGTATTGTTCTCCACACCATCCACAATATCAATAGAATCTAAAGTTGCAATATTTGATGGGAAAACAGTGATTGTCCTTAGCTTTGAGCAGCCCTCTGAATTAGTTACATTTACTGTATAAATACCAGGACTGTCAACTTGAATTTCGGGGGTGGTTTCGCCTGTTGACCAATCGTAAGAAAAAGAATTTGGAGCCCCACTAATGATTCCACCGTCTAAACTTATTGATCCTGGAAATGAGTTTAGACAATATTGCTTTTGTTCTTCAATAATTATTTCTGGTAATTCCTTAACAACTAATTCAACTTGATTGATTCCATGGCAATCATTTCCATTTTCGATACGAGCAAAAATGATTTGATTGTAATCGACAGTGTTGGTGTAAGTTGTTGGGAGTGGATTGATTTCTAAAAGAGCTTCTTGGTAAGTTTCGTAGTAGCTTAACGTAAAAATTGCTGGGAGGCCTGAAAGCACAGCCGCATCGGCATCCGCTAAGTTGAAATCAAAGAATCCATCTTCATTACCATCCGAGTCACATGATTTTAATGTAGTATCTGTACCTGTAGTGGTACTTACACTTAAAGTCAACTCTGAAATATCAAAGCAGTTCGTATTAGTATCAATAAGTTGCACATACACAATTTGAGGGTTCGTAGTGTTGTTAAAAGCGGAACCATTTATTTCATCAATCGAGTTTTGAGCCGCTATTAAAGATGTAAAAAACTTTATTTCTCTGTTAGGAGTGTTGTTTATAAGAATTTCGTTAATTTCTGTAAGGTTAAAAGTTGTCAGACCATCAAATAATCCATCGACATCACATTGAACTAAAGAAGTGTCAAATACAATAGGGAGAGGGCTATATTCGATTTGAATGGAACCATAACTTATACAACTATTATCTAAAACAACTTCAACGCTGTAGAGTCCTTCAGATTCAACTTCATAGGTTGAGGATGTGATTCCAGAAAGGAGACTGTTGTTTTTAAACCATTTGTACGAGACAGCATTGTTCTGAAGTGCACTCAAGGTAGTCGTTTCATCACCGCATAACGAATTGTTAGTTGCTATTAAACGATCAATTCCTAAATTAGTCCCTAGTTTGAAACTACTGGCTTCTAAGAATACAGCCGAATCATAACGGAAGTTTTGTTCGTCAGCTATAACTAGTTTAACATGGTAAATTTCGTCAGGGATGATATTTGCAGTGGCTGTTAGAACGGCTGTTTGTCCGTTAAAGTTAATAGGGGCTGTGTTTGAATTCCAACCCCCAAAATAAGCTTCATTAATAGGGCCGCATGTTCCCGGTACTCCAGAATGAACAGTTGTTACCTTCACAGGGGTTTCGGTTCTTGGTACCAGAGCAATATTAGTATACTCTTGATCTGTTTCTTTGCGAATCAAAAATCCAAATAAATCTGAATATTGACAGGTGCTTGAATTGTTTTCTTGGTATTCTTCAGAAGCAAATACATAGTTGAAACTAATTTGCTCCGCACGCACTGAAAAGTTAAATTCTATAATTGTTGCATTAAGAGTATTACTTTCATTTAGCGTTGTTTCTAAGTCAGTGTCGCCTGTCCAATTAGGAGCGTCATCATCACTCAAAGAATCATTTGGCCCGCCCACATTACTTAGTTTTCCAGTACTTAAAACGATTCCAGTTTGTAAAGGGAAACTGCTGCCAGAAGCATCAAAATAACCATAACTTTTGTCGTTATCGCTAAAATTACCTCCAATAACATTTGTCACTACTAAATTTTCAACACAAGAGCTGTTGATTAAAATATTTTCAATCAATTCTTGAGGGTTATAAGCAGAACTACTGACTTGTACATTTTGACTATAAGCAGTAACTGAGATTAATAAAAAAATAAAATGGTTAAACTTTTTCATGAACATTGATGCAAAGATACGGATTGAATACTTAGGGTTTCCTTAAAATTTTGGACTTGAAATATACCAAAAACGAGATATAGTTGTTGTTAGAAAAACAACTTTTGCAACATATTTCATGAAAATAAATAGTCTAAGCCTATGGATTGAAATCAAAAAACAATCATAAATTTAGAAACGATAAATAGACTATAAATCTCTCTTTTTTAATAATTTATAAGAAAAGAAGACAAATATAAGTGCCCAAAAAATGACAATTATAATGTTATCGATATGAACAGCATAATCATAATCTATGTCTGTATTCGAAGGAAATTTTGTCATCGCAATCCGCTGAAAAGGTTGCTTGATGAGGTTGGACATAGAAGTTAGTGGTAAAAAATCTTGTACTTTTTGACCCATTTCATAACTCCATTTCCACGTAATGAGTCCTAAAATAATCCATTCTAATATAAAATCGACAAAAAGAAATGCAAGTGCAAATGCAGATCGTTTGGCCAATACCCCCAAAAATAAACAAAATGAAAAGAACCCTACAAGTTTTACAAAGTAGGCCACTAAAAATTCCATTTGTTGAATGATGATACTAAATTCGTTATAACTTGAGTAAATCAAACCCAGTACTAAGGAAATAGCAAAAATAATAAGGGTTGAGATGAGAGAGAAAAATATAATGACATAGAATTTAGACAATATAAATTCTTTTTTACTCAAGCCATCAATGAGATTTTGTTTCAGTGTTTTGTTACTGTATTCGTTACCTATCATAGACACGACTACTATAGCAAAAAAGAATTTAAATAAAGCTGAAAAAAAGGTAGTAATATGCCAAATGATAGGAAAGTTAAAAATTCCTAATTCTCCCAGTTCTAGTGTAAAAAAACCAAAGAAATTAATTTTCACAGCCGATAAAAGAATCACACATAGCGGTAAAATAAAGGATATAAATATCAGTATTTTACTGGTTTTATTTAGCAATAATTTTTGAAGTTCTAAGTCTAATAATCTTCTCATTGGTTGTCAGTTAATTGTAAAAATTGTTCTTCAAGACTTTCTTTTCTTTTTACAAGATGACTCAATACGATTCCGTTCTTAAAAAGTAAACGGATAAATTCTTCAGCTTCCATAGGATTCCCTAGAAAAGCAGTAATTAAATTATTTTCAATTTTGGTATGAGAAAAATTACTGTGTGATTCAAGAAGCTTCAATAAGTCGTCTTTTTGATGAGTTTTTAATTCAAAAAAGCCATGGCTAGAAATCATTTCATCAACCCTTCCTGAATAGAGGTTGATACCTTTTCTTAAAACAACAACATGAGTACAGACTTTTTCAACTTCATCCAACAGGTGTGAAGCTAATAAAATTGTAGTTCCTTGTGATGCGATTTCTTTGATGATTTCTCTAATTTGATGAATCCCTTGAGGGTCTAATCCGTTTGTGGGTTCATCTAAAATTAATATTTCAGGATCATTTAAAAGAGCTGATGCAATGGCTAATCGTTGTTTCATTCCCAGAGAAAAGGTACTGAACTTGCTGTGTTTTCGATCGTCTAGACCTACAATTTTCAATGTCCTATTTATAGCATCAAAGGAAACCCCTTTTATTTTGCAAACCAATTTCAGGTTTTGATAGGCGGTCATATAAGGGTAGAAATTCGGACGTTCGATAATGGCACCTACTTTTTTGAGTGCTTGATGTGTCGTTAGTGTACCTCCAAACCATGAAAAATCCCCGGCTGTTTTATTGACCACATTCAAAACAATTCCTAAGGTTGTCGATTTCCCACTACCATTTGGTCCTAATATCCCATAAACACTTCCTTTTTCAATGTCAAATGATAGATTACTAACTGCAGTAAGTAAACCATATTTCTTAGTTAGGTTTGAAATTTTAAGGATTGAATTCACATTTTTAGTTTTTAGGATAACAAATATAAGACGATGTTTAGGGATGATTGTTACAAATTAAAAAATAAAAGTTAAATTTGGATCTCAAGCTTTCACATGAAACACGATTTAAAAATATCACTAAAAAAACCTTCATACCCTGTAAATGATGCTTTAAAAACGTACTTACAAAAATTCAATCGGACCATTCGATTGCCAATTTTTTATGATGATTTACTTCGTTTCCAAGGTTCTGTAGAAGTATTTGATAAAAATGATAGAGATACCCTTTGGGTGCGTACATACTATAATGAATTTGACCGTAAAGAGATCGATCTCAATCTAAAGAAGATTTATACTAAGTTACACTCCGATGGAAATGAAACAACGATTCCTTTACTAAATGTAGATGCTATTGACTATTGTACCTTTGGCAATTCCAAGCCATTTCGTATCAAAATCAGGAATATTCTCAATGATAATTACGCCTATTTTTACGTCAAAAAAGCAGATGCTTCTCGAATTTATGGTCTTGAACTTGAACATATGTTGTCCCCACATAATTTAAATTTCTTAGTTTATGAAGATACTTTAATTGAAGAGCATATAAGTGGAATTCCAGGAGATGAATTTATTACCACAATGCTCCCCAATTGTACAGAGCCAGAAAAAGCACAAATTGCAAAAGAGTTTGTAAAATTTAACGAGCGGTGTATGATTCGTTTGCTAGGAGATATGCGTTCATATAATTATGTGATTGTACCGACTCATGATTTTGATCATGTAGTTTACAGTATCCGAGCGATCGATTTCGACCAACAGTGCTATGAAGGTAAATTTAATGTCTATCGTCCTCAGTTTTTTAAGGAGAATTTCAAAATGGTGGATTTAGTTTCTGAAAAGTTTGAAAAACAATCAGTGAGTCAGTATAAGCTTGAAGAACGCTCTATAGTTGCTAAACGGTTACTGAGTTTTAAAAACCGTATAGATCGTTTGATTCAATGTATGGAGTCGGATACTCTTTCGAAGCCAGAACATGAAACTCTTTTAAAAACAACAATATTTGAATATACAGGCGATATCCGATTTAAGAAAAGCAAAAATATGGGTGAAATCTTAAAAAATTCTTTGAGTTTTGTGAAACGAAATTACCAAACAGAAAACACAGGAATCTTTTTTTAATTCCAGTTTTCGTCAAAGTCTAAATGTTCGTAATCATCGGTGCCATATCCGTCCTCAAATTCATCGAAATGATCGTCACCACCTTCCGCTTCAAAAACTTTTTCAGGAGCGTCACTAGGAACCTGGCCGTGAACAAAAAGGAGGTTAGGATAATCGGTGCCATCGGCTTCTTCAACAATTTCTCCCAACTCAACCATAAATGTCCACATACTCATAAAATCATAGATATAGATCATCTTTGTACGTTCTTCAGAAACGACGGTATCAATAACGGTTTGACTCATCAGTTGAATATCACTGCCGCCTTCACTGAGTTCAAATAAAGAAATCTCTTCTCCTTGATTCCATTCATCATCACTCAAATAAAAGGAAGCCATTTCGCTGCCATCAAATCCAAAGGATTGTGTAATTGAATTGTGTAGATCTTCGAGAGTATCGGTCTTTCTGATTTCAATATCTCTAAATATATCTTCTTTGGTGTCGTTGTCTAAAACGACTCTAAATCTAAAAATCATAGGCTCAATATATGAAGCAAATATAAGATGCATTTTTATTATGCCTGCAGCTTTTCTCTTTTTTTATGAAGGCATTCAAAAAGTATATAACACTGAATTCCAAATAGGATGGATGCAATTACTAAATGTAAGGGCTGACTTAAAAATGGAAAGTCATAATAATACATCAAAATACCTGTAGCCGCTTCAAGGATGACACAATAAATAACAAGTTTAACTTTGTTAAACCCTAATGCTTTTGATCTGTTAAGATGCCAAAGGTAACCGTTTAATACAAGCACCAAAATGGAAGTGGAGCGGTGGATGTAAAAGTTTATATCTGGGGATGCTAACCAAAGGGATTTTTGATATCCTATTAACTTTGTTTGTTCGTCTATGTATTGTCTAACTTGTGTGCCTAAAATTATTTGAACTAACGATAAACCAAGTGCTAAAAGAAGAATATTATAAAAACGTTTGTGATATGTTTGTTGTTTGTAGGTTGTTTTAGAAGCAAATATAAGATACAAGATAAATGCCACAATTAGTAAAGCCATCACCATATGAATGGTGATCTTATAGGGAGCTAGATTCGAATCAACAACCGTTTTTCCTAGCCACGCTTGAAAGCCCATCCCAAATAAAGTAAGCACTGAAATAAGAGGGATCCATATGCTTTGCTTTCTATACCAAAAGGCTAAGATTGTAAAAATTAAAATTGGAATTCCAGACAATACTCCAATGAGTCGATTGATGTATTCTACCCATGTATGAACAGGGTCATAGGTTGTATAATCATGTTTACTATAAACTTCCCAATCAGTGGCATTAAATTTTTCTCCAGATATAAAATCCGATTTAGCAACTAAAAAAGCTTCCTCGTCCAGTAGAATCATCATTCCCTTTTCATAGGAGCGATTGGCTTCAAACAATAACTGAGAACTTTCAGTTGGAGGGATAAAGTATCCGAAACATTTAGGCCAATCGGGACATCCCATTCCCGAGCCTGTCATTCGTACTACAGCACCTGCTACGATAACACAGTAGATGAGTACCAATGAAATTTTCGTAAGAGTTCTAAAATTAGTTTTCATTTGCACGAGTTAATCCTAAATCAGACCCTTTTTTTAGCATCAATTCAAATGCTTTTTGAGTTTCATTAGGGATGATTCCTTCCAAAATAGCTTCTTTAATAAATTCCTTTATAATCCCAATTTCTTTGGAAGGTTCTAAATTAAAGGTTTCCATAATCATTTCCCCAGAAATGGGAGGTTGAAAGTCTCGGAGTTGATCTCGTTCTTCAACTTCAATTATCTTTTCTCTAACAAGTTTAAAATTATTGTGGTATTTCTTGAACTTGTAAGGATTTTTAGTGGTGATATCTGCTTCACAAAGCGTCATTAAATCTTCGACAAATTCTCCAGCATCAAAAACGAGTCGACGAACTGCAGAGTCTGTGATATTTTCTTGTGCCAAAACGATAGGGCGTGAACTCATAAATATGAGTTTTTGAACATATTTCATTTTTTCATTTAAAGGCATTTTCAAACGCTTAAATAAATGATACGCCATTTTAGATCCCTGAAGCTCGTGCCCATGAAAGGTCCAGCCTATTTTTTTGCTAAAGCGTTTGGTTGGAGCTTTTCCAATGTCATGTAAAAGAGCTGCCCAACGAAGCCAAACATTGTCTGTATGATTGCAAATATTGTCAACTACTTCTAAAGTATGATAAAAATTATCTTTGTGTTTTTGACCTTCTTGAACATCAACGCCTTTTAAATCTGTCAGTTCTGGAATGATTTTCTCTAGCAAACCAGTTTTTTCTAGTAGTAAAAATCCAACAGAAGGTTTTTTGCTTTCTAGTATTTTTTGAATCTCAACGTTGATACGTTCGTTGGTAATAATTTCAATGCGATGAGAAAGATCTTTAATAGCTTTGAAAGAATCAGCTTCGATTTCAAAATCAAGTTGAGTAGCAAACCGAATGGCTCTTAACATACGTAAAGGGTCATCACTGTAAGTGATTTCAGGATCTAAGGGGGTTTTAATGCATTTGTCGTTCAGATCTTTAAGGCCGTTAAAAGGATCCAAAAGCTTGCCGTAGGTGGCTGAATTTAAACTGATCGCCATGGCATTGATCGTAAAATCTCTGCGGTTTTGGTCTTCTTCTAAGGTCCCGTCCTCCACAATGGGATTCCTACTATCTTCGTTGTAAGATTCTTTTCGAGCTCCTACAAACTCTAATTCAACTCCTTCGTGTCTAATCATGGCAGTGCCATAGGTTTTAAAAATTTGAACTTTAGGAGTATTTGGTAAATTTTTAGCAACAGTTTTTGCAAGTTCAATACCGCTTCCGACTGCTACAATATCAATGTCTTTTTCGCGACCACGTTCTAAAATAAAATCACGAACAAAACCACCTACAACATAACAATCGATCCCTAGATCATCTGCAGCTTTGGAGACAACCTCGAAGAGGGGCGATGTTAATGCGTGTTTGTAGTTCATGAGTTGTAAGATTTCAAATGCGCCTGAACGATTATTTTCTAATCACTTTTACTTCTCCATTGTTACTCAATTTAATAATTGAAGATGGTTTTGATGATTTGTTTGTACGCTCCAAATTTACGACATAGTCTACACCTTTTAAAATATAGTCTTCAATTTCTTGAAAGGAATTTGGAGTGGGATTCCCAGAAATATTAGCGGAGGTTGAAACGATTGGTTTTTTAAATCGCTTTAGCAAATCTGCACAAAACCCTTCTTTCACCATTCGAATGGCTAAAGTATTGTCAGCTGCAATAAGATTTTCAGTCACTCTTAGGGGTTTGTCGTAAATTAAAGTTGTGGGAGTTGAAGCATATTCTAAAACACTGTAAGCTGCTTCAGGGATTTCTTCAACATAATAATTGAGCATTTTGAAATCACTCACCAAACAAATCATGGTTTTTTGATCTTCACGATTTTTGAGTTTAAATAGTTTTTCGACCGCTGAAAAATTAGTAGCATCACATCCCAAACCCCAAACTGTGTCTGTAGGGTAGAGGATTAGTCCTCCTTGTTTTAAGATTTTTACAGTGTTATTTAGTTCGTTTAGTATCATTTTCAAATTTAATAAGCTCGTTATATAAATTAAGTGTTTCTGTAACCATTTTTTCATAAGAAAAATTAGAGACACTGTGTTCTCTGGCTTTAATTCCAATTTTCTGCACTTCTACTGGGTTGTCAAAAGCATAAGATATATACTTTAGGAAATCAGATTCATTGTTTGCTATAAAGCCATTTTTTTGGTGTTCTATAATTTCTTTAGCAACAGGGATGTTGTTGGCAATCACAATTTTTTCTAGTGCCATAGCTTCTACAAAAGCCAATCCAAAAGTTTCCCCATTTGTAGGCAAACAAACAAGCTTTGATTTGTTAAGAAGTTCAGGTAATTCATTTAACTGTTTTGCGCCATAGTAAAAAGTCTGTTTTTTGGCGTCTGTACTAAGAATGGTCTCTTGCAAATACTTCCAATACCCTGTCCCTTTTCCAATGAGATGCAAGGAGGCTTCAGGGTATAATTTAATAACTTCATTAAAGATTTTAGCAAGTGTATTAACCCCCTTAGCATCAGAGAGTGTCCCAAAATAAAATATGGATTGGTCAATTGTTTCTACAGATGAGTTCGGAGAAAAAAGCTTTGTATCAATCCCATTGTAAATTACTTTGTGGGTGTCCACTGAGTACATCTCCGTAATAGCCTTGGCTGAAAATTTGGAAACTGCTACAATTTTAGATGCTTGTTCTAGTGCTTTTTGTTCCATCAGTATCTTAAGAGGTTCTTTTTTTTGTCCCAAATAATAATGCCAAAACGCTCTAGATCCATGGAACCTGAGAACCAAGGGGGTACTGTTATCATAATAGGCAGTATACCCACTAAAAACAAACGATTCGATCACATCGATTTTATTTTTAGAAGCATATTCTTTTAGTTTTTTTGCTAAATACTTTCGCTCTTTTTTCAGAAAAAACAACTGTAGTAGATCACTATTTAATTTAGAACCCAATGATCTTATGAGTTCCATCAAAAAATGACCTTTGGAATATTTTTTTTTAAAGTAAAAATGGATGTTTCGATCGCTAAATTGCATCTTTTTTCTTGAAAACCCAAAGATATAAACTTGGTGTCCTTTTTTTACTAATGCTTCAGCCAGCACTTTCAAAAACGTTCCTACACCTCCACAGTCTGGAAGTTTTTCATGGGAATACTCGTTTGTGAAAAATAGGATTTTCATGATCTTAAAACCGAATTTAATTCGTGATACATTTTATCTGCAATCACCTTTTTTGTGAAATTATCAACCAAGTATTGATACCCCTTTTCTGTGAAATCTTTTTGTAATTTATGGCTAGACATTAAGTATTCTACTTTGTCAGCAAAATCTATAGGATTGCCAACTTCAGCCAAAAGTCCAGTTTCGTTGTGTACGATGACTTCTGGAATCCCACCAGCATTTGCTGCAACTATGGGGACGCGACATGCATAGGCTTCTAGCAACACCCCCCCAGTAGGTTCATTGTTAGAGGTAAACATAAACAAATCAAATTCTGGTAGTATTTCTGGAATGTCTTTTCTGAAGCCTGCAAAAAGGATGTTAGATTCTAAGTTCTTTTTGCGCACATAATTTCGTATGTCATTTTCAAGACTTCCTTTTCCGATCAGAATATAAGTTGCTTTAATGTGGCTACGTTTGACTAATTCTTCAACAGTATCTATCCATGTGTAATGATCTTTAAAGCCTGTAAATTCAGCAATATTACCTATAATCTTATGATCTTTTGGTATGTTAAACTCTTTGTGTAATAAACCTTCTTTTTTAGTTTTAGTGAATTTATCGACATCCGTTACACTGCCAACCACACACATTTTGGAATGGTCTTTCACGGCAAATTTTAATACATCAACTACTGGATTTGAAACACAAATTATTTTCTTTATTCCCTTATAGTTGTACTTCCATTTTCTAAAGAAATTAGTGTCAACTCGTTTGATCAGCGTACGGCACAACACCAGATGTGCAGAATGCCTAAACACTAAATGAGATATCACTGCCAACGTATGTGCCTTGCTACTGTGTATGAATACGATGTCAATGTTTTGTTCTTTAATAAATTCTGAAATTTGTCTTGCAATTTTAAAATCGTATTCGGATGAAACATCAAGCCCTGTGACTTGCATTTTTTTTTCAGTTGCTATATCATGTACAGGGGTGTTTTTGGCACAAAGAATAAATTGATTTTGAATCCCAGGATTGTTTTGGAAAGCTTCGTATAAATATATTATTTTCTGCTCATGTCCTCTCCAAACTTGTGAGACTGTAATTTGTAAAAGGTTCATATGCTTGGTTTGGATTTAGAAGTGAATATAATAAAAGCAGTTTTACTTTTTTGAGTTTTTCCAATGCTGTCTCAATTTACGGTATTTTAAATAAGTAACAATAAATGCTTGTTTACAAATGCGCCATCCATAAATTCCGTCTAAAATACCAAGTCTTAAAAAATAAGCCTTGAAAAACGCCCATGAAGGTCTGAAATATACTTTAAAAAGGGAGGCTGATATTCTTAAATCAAAATATGATTTAGCTCCTATAGTCGAAAATTGTTCAACTTTTTGTTTGTGCTCTTCATAATCTCTGTAAATCCAATGTAAAATATCGCCCTTTAATTTACCGCTTTTTGCATTGCTTTTCAATTTATAAGTGTCATGGGGGTTGATTCCCTTCCATTCTCCGCTTTGTTTTTTGAAAAGTCTTAATTTTTTATCAGGATACCAATCTGAAAATCGAATCCATTTCCCACAGTAATTATTTCTTCTGTTGCAGTAGTATCCTGCATATTTCCAATCCTTTTTAAGTTTTAAAATGGAGGTTTTTAATTGGTCAGATAGTGCTTCATCTCCATCCAAAGATAAAATGTGATCAAAGCTTGCCTGGGATACTGCAAAGTTTTTCTGTTCAAAATACCCCAAAAACTTTTGTTGGATAAAAGTCACGTTAAATTCCTTACATATTTCTTGAGTCTTGTCAGTAGAGTAGGAGTCTACCACTATGATTTCATCCACAACATCGACTAATGAGGATAAGCACTTTCTTAGATGCTCTTCTTCATTATACGTTATGATGACTCCTGATAGTTTTATCATGTTTATTCGATGTTTCGGTACATTAGCCAAAGAAATAAATAGGTTTTAAATTCCTTGAAGGCAATTAAATAGGCGAAAACAAACCCTTCTTTTCCGTCTAAAAAACCTAGTTTAAAAATAAACGTTTGTTTTAGTTTCCACAAAGGATTAAATAGAAAATTAAAAAAATTAGGATGTCTTTTGTTATTGTACAACACGCTTGCTTTTTGTTTTGCCTTTTTTGTCAGTCGTTTATTATAACGATCAAAATCTAAATAAAGTTTCTCAATGGGGTGTTTTAATTTTTTTGTCGCTCTTTTGTTTGTAATTGAGTTTTTATGAAATAACAAAGAATTATATGAGGTTCGATATCCAGAAAAATTCAATATTTTCCCCATAAATTTGAAGCGGGTTTTAACCTTATAATTACCTTCTAAATTAGTATTTGAAGCGATGTTAGTAATTTCTTCAGCCAACGGTTTAGAAATACAGTGATCTGCTTCGATCCCTATAATCCACTCATGACTTGCTTTTGAGCGGGCTTCCATTAGTAAAACATTATAATCCAAGGATTCAGATTCAACAAATTGAACTGTATTTTTGTGTATAATATTGGAGCGCAGTTCTGGGTCTATCTTTCCTACAATAATTATTTCATCTGCAAAATCGAGACTGGAAATACATTCCTTTATGTAGTCGTAATCATCAAAAGAAATAACAAAGGCACTTATCATGGAAAATAAAACTATTTAAAAATAATTATGTAGTCGCCTGCAAAAGTAATAATTTTACAGCTAATAAAAGCTACTGAACTATGCCGCGTTTACCAATTTTAATGTATCACAATATTTGCATGGAGCCTTCTAATAGCAAAGGGCTAACTTTGTCTTACGATAAATTGGAAACACAGTTTCAATATTTGGTAGACCATGGTTATAAAAGTTTGCATTTTAGTGATATTCAAAAGTTTAAAAACTCCAATGAATACCCTGAAAAACCCATTATAATTACCTTTGATGATGTTTATGTAAACCAATTCGAAATTGCCTATCCATTGCTCAAAAAGTACAATTTAAAAGCTTGTTTTTATATCCCTTTTTCATTTGTAGGCGGGACAGATTCTTGGAACAATGGCAATGAAGAAATCATGTCGGTCTTGCAACTAAAGACTATGGATCCGGCTGTCATTGAACTTGGTCTGCATTCCTTTGACCACCGACCTTACAGTTCATTGTCCTTAGAATTAATACAAGAAGATTTCAGTAAATCCCATAATTTCGTTTCAGAACATTCCTTAAATGTATGTAATGTAATGGCTTATCCATATGGCGACTTCCCTCGTAAAGAACCTCAAAAAACACAGTTTTTTCAAGAATTGAGAACACAAAACATTGCGTACGGATTACGAATTGGAAACAGATTAAATAAATTACCCTTCAAAAATAATTATGAATTAAACCGATTGGATATTAAAGGCGAAGACAATTTGTTTAAATTCAGGCTTAAATTAAAATATGGGAAACTCTCTTTATTTTAACCTTTTTTTGAGTAGAATCATTTTGGCATATCTCGAAAAAACTCCATAGGAATTAATGGCTGCAACAGCCAGTCCAGGGATGCCGTCTAAAAAACCACGTCTTATGATGTATTCGTGGAAAAACCGGTAGGCGGGTTTAAAAGCTAAATGAAAATAATTCATACCCTTTCCTTTGGTCAAGAGGCGTTCTGCTTGAAACCAAGCATAAGAATCTTTTTTACTGATATAATGCTTTAAGCCTTTGTAGGTATAATGTAATACTTTGTTTTTAAGAGCTCCAACAGAACCCTCAACAATTAGTTTTTCATGTACGCTTCCTTCAAAGTGACTTTTGTTTCTTTTCACCAATCTTGTAACATTATTATCATGATAGTAAAGAAAACGATT
The DNA here is from genome assembly GCA_018673215.1 of Formosa sp. Classification (GTDB taxonomy): domain Bacteria; phylum Bacteroidota; class Bacteroidia; order Flavobacteriales; family Flavobacteriaceae; genus Hel1-33-131. The sequence goes on from JABHDE010000042.1 coordinate 24,055, forward strand.
CATATAAAAATGCGGAAAATTCAGCTTATACCCCGTATGGATATTGGAATTTATAGCTTTCAAAATTTCCTTCTGAAGTGCATAGGTAATGCGTTCATCGGCATCTAAAAATAAAACCCAATCACTGCTCGCGTATTGTAGGGCGTGATTTTTTTGATTGGAAAAATTATCAAATTTCCTGGAGAGTACTTGACATCCATGGTCTGTTGCAATTTTAGCAGTAGTATCGGAACTCATAGAGTCGACCACAATAATTTCATCTGCAAATTTAACAGAATACAGTGCTCCTTCCAGATACTGGGCTTCGTTATATGTAGGGATAATGACGCTTAGAGTTTGCATTTCAGTTTAAAGTGTAAACTTACAAAAAAACTTTATATTTGTACCTTATGAATCGAATAGACACTTCCATAATTATAAGTACTTATAATTCGACTGAATGGTTAGCAAAAGTACTCAATGGGTATAATAATCAGACTTACAGATTATTTGAAATTGTCATAGCCGACGACGGTTCTAGTCAAGAAACGTTTGATCTTATTGAAAAAATTCAAAAAGAAGTTTTTTACCCAATTGTTCATGTATGGCATGAAGACAATGGATTTCAGAAATCTCAAATACTAAACAAAGCAATTAAAAAATGCAGTACTCCGTACATCATTATGTCTGATGGTGATTGTGTTCCAAGAGTTGATTTTGTGGAAGTTCATGTCAAACACAGGAAAAAAGGGTTGTTTTTATCGGGAGGGTATTTTATGCTGCCTATGAATATTTCTAAGCTGATTTCCGAGCAAGATATTTATGAGGGCAATTGTTTTAATTTAAAATGGTTGAAGTCAAACGGATTAAAACCGTCTTTTAAGAATAACAAACTCACTGCAAAAGGTTTTATATCTTGGTTTTTAAATTTAATCACTCCTACCAATGCTAGTTGGAACGGTCATAACGCCTCTGGTTGGAAACAAGACATATTGGCTATCAATGGTTTTGACGAACGAATGCAGTATGGTGGACAAGACCGTGAACTTGGAGAACGCTTGTTTAATCATGGTTTAAAGAGTAAACAAATCCGATACAGTGCAATTTGCGTGCATTTAGATCATCCTCGAAGTTATAAAACTAAAGAATCCATTGATAAAAATTTAGAAATTAGAAGGATTATAAAGTCCGAAAACCGATCTTGGACAGATCACGGTATTCTTAAAAAGGCATAAAATAAATGCTCTTAGGTCTTTTTGTAAACGCCTAACTTCCAATAGGCAGTTCCTTTTTTAGAA
>JABHDE010000039.1 GCA_018673215.1 Formosa sp.
ATATTTAGAGAATGTTGAAACGCCTGCAGAATTACCTGTAGCCATCAGTGCTGCAAGATCGCAACAGTTTAGATGGAACAAAGGAGGTGCTGAAAATTTTCAAAAAATGATAAGGCGTGTCTTAAAAAGTAAAAATATTTCTGCAAAGACAAAATTACACAGCTTACTTCATTTATTAAATAGCACGATGTTTTTAAACATTTTAATCGTAGGAATTCTTAGTATTCCTATGCTCTACATCAAAAATGAATATGCACACCTAAAAATGTATTTTTATGTGATGAGCTTTTTTGTAATTAGCACTCTTATATTTTTTATTTGCTATTGGTTTATGTACAAAAAATCACATGGTTCGAGTCTGAAAAGTTTCGTTCAGTATATCGCCTTGTTCTTTACATTTTTCTCAATCGCTATGGGATTCTCTTTACACAACTCTATTGCTGTTTTAGAAGGTCATTTTGGAAAACGAAGTGATTTTGTTCGGACCCCAAAATTTAATATAAATTCACTTACTGACACTTGGAAAACCAATAAGTACCTCAGGAAAAATGTTTCAGCAAATGTCATTTTTGAAGGACTCTTAATGTTGTATTTTGGGTTTGGAATGTACAGTGCATTTATTGTAGGCGATCAAGGTGGCGATTTTGGATTATTTCCTTTTCATCTCATGCTTTTCCTAGGATTTGGATTTGTATTTTTCAAATCTCTCTCATCTAAAGTATAACCACTTACCCCCCTGACTTGTGGAATTCAATAGGTCAATCTTAAATTCAAAAAATACCTTATTTCTTTGGGGCGGCCTCAGTATGATTTCATATGCTATCTGGGCTTATGGTTTAGCCCGTTTTGAATATTTAAAACTTCTTTCGCTATACAGTGTTCTTTTTGGTTGTTATTATTTAATCTTAAAGCAACTCAACATAAAAGAGCAGCATCTTAATTATTTAGCAATCGGATTGCGTCTGGTATTTTTGTTTGCAATTCCAAATTTGTCTCAAGATTTCTATCGTTTTATATGGGATGGTCGATTAATTTTAACAGGACTCAACCCCTACCTGACAACTCCTAATGATTTAATGGGTTCCCAACCCGATTTGTTTCCGCAAATGAAAATGCTTTTTGAAGGCATGGGGGCGTTAAGCGCAGGTCATTATTCCAATTACCCACCAATTCACCAACTCCCGTTTATAATTGCTGCAATGATGTTTAAACACAGTATTTTGGGGTCGGTAGTAGTGTTGAGGCTTATATTAATTGCAGCAGACTTAGGTATTCTTTTTTTTGGTAAAAAACTCCTAAGAAAACTACATCTGCCTACAAGAAATATCTATTGGTTTATACTCAACCCTTTGGTTATTATTGAACTGACGGGCAACCTTCATTTTGAAGGGCTGATGCTGTTATTTTTTATCATGGCTCTGTATTATATACATACCCAAAAATGGCATTTGGCAGCGCTTACCATGGCATTGTCAATTGCAGTAAAATTAGCACCAATAATAAGTCTACCTTTATTCTTAAACAAATTGGGTTGGAAAAAAAGTGTCCGATTTTATCTCAGTATTGGAGGAGTATTTATACTGCTTTTTATTCCTTTTTTAAAGGGAGATTTCTTTGAAAATTACAGCAGTACTATTGGACTGTGGTTTTCTAAGTTTGAGTTTAATGCGAGTTTTTATTACTTTCTTAAATGGGTATTAAAAGCAACATCTAAGCTGGAACTGATTCACAGTATGGGAATTGTGGTGATGAGTGTTCTAGTGTTGCAGATCAGCTATCAATTAGTTCGGAATAAAATAAAGACAACGGTACTAATTCATAGCATTTTATGGATACTTAGCGGGTATTATTTTATATCCACAACAGTGCATCCTTGGTACATTATAAGTTTGTTACTGCTCTCCATTTATACGAATTATAGGTACACTCTCCTTTGGAGCTATACCATAATTTTCAGCTACTTTGCTTACGGTCAGTATAATGTGCACGAAAACAGTTTTATATTGTGTTTAGAATACGTTCCCGTATTTTTTGTTTTCGCAAGAGAATTAAAGCTTAAATCTATGAAAAGACTCCTCAAATAAGTTAGGAATCGTCTTCATCCTCAAAATTGACCTCTAAATCAACTTGAGAATCGTCAAATTCAAGGTCTCTTTCACTAAAATCCTCCATCGCTTTTTCAAGTCGTGTTCCAACTTTAATAAGATAGATAGTGTCTTCGGTTTTGATCTCAACTGCTTCTACGACTTCGTTATTTGCATTTCTAAATGAAATAATATCGCTATCATCATAACCGTCAGGGTATTTTTCAACCAAACGATTTAAGAGGTCTGAGTTGAGTTTTCTAAAATCTACAATTTTTCGTATCATATGTTTACAAATCTAATAGGTAAGCAAAAATTAAGGGAGCAACTATGGTTGCATCACTTTCTATTATAAATTTAGGTGTGTCTATGTCTAATTTTCCCCAAGTAATTTTCTCATTAGGAACCGCTCCTGAGTAGGAACCATAACTCGTAGTGGAATCGCTAATCTGACAAAAGTAACTCCAAAAAGGTGTATCTGTACGTTCCATATCTTGATATAACATTGGAACAACACAGATTGGAAAATCTCCAGCTATCCCCCCTCCTATTTGAAAAAACCCAATGCCCATATCCGAGTTTTCCGAGTACCAATCGGCCAAAAAAGTCATGTATTCTATACCAGATTTAACAGTACTCGCTTTTAGTTCTCCTTTTAGGACATAGCTCGCAAAAATATTCCCCATCGTACTGTCTTCCCAACCTGGAACAACTATTGGTAAGTTTTTTTGGGCTGCGGCATACATCCAAGAATCTTTAAGATCAATTTCATAATATTCTTCTAGCACACCTGAAAGTAGTAACTGGTACATAAATTCGTGTGGAAAATACCGTTTCCCTTCTGCTTCGGCATCTTTCCAAAGTTTAAAAACATGTTTTTGTAAACGTCTGAACGCCTCTTCTTCAGGGATACATGTATCTGTCACTCTATTTAAACCTTTTTCCAATAAATCCCATTCGTCTTGAGGAGTTAAATCGCGATAATTGGGAACTCGTTTGTAATGTGAGTGGGCTACTAAATTCATAATATCTTCTTCAAGATTAGCTCCTGTACAAGAAATAATATGGAGTTTATCCTTTCGAATCATTTCTGAAAATATTTTACCAATTTCAGCAGTACTCATTGCTCCCGCTAGAGAAACCAGCATTTTGGATCCTGTTACCAGCTGATATTCGTATGCTTTCGCAGCATCTACCAATGCAGCAGCATTAAAATGTAAATAATACTTCTGAATAAATTCAGAAATTGGACCTTTAATAGTCTTCATCTTCGATGGGTTTTAATGTGTTTTTGAGCGTATTTAAGGAGTCTTTAAACTCAACATCAATATTATCTTCGTTAGAAAAGTCTTTAAATTTATAAGAGAGTAATTTGTAGTAAAGCTTGGCAGCTAAAAAGTCAGAGGATTTATCCACTGCGTTTGGACACAGTTCAACTATATCAAATCCCACAACATTCTTTTCTTTAAAAACTTGTCTTAGAAAATCTAAAGTTTCATACCAAAAGAGCCCTCCAGGCTCTGGAGTTCCAGTGCTAGGAAGGATTGATGGATCAAAAACATCTAAATCAATAGTAATAAAAACATTTTCAGTCATTTGATCTATTGCATTATCTGCCCAGTTATCATCTTCAGCAATTCGATGAGCAAAATAGGTATTGTCTAAATCCATGACAGATTTCTCAATGTAATCCATAGAACGAATTCCAACTTGAATTAAGTTAGTTGTTTGGCTTGCTTCATTGAGGGCGCAAGCATGATTGCATTTAGAACCTTGATATTCGGGTCTTAAATCGGCATGTGCATCTAATTGTAAAACAGTTAGATTTTCAAAAGTGTGATTAAAGGCACGAATGGTCCCAATAGAAATAGAGTGTTCTCCTCCAAAAATGGTTACAAATTTATTTTTTAAAATGTATTCTTTGGTTTTTTTGTAAACCGCTTCAACCATTGCTTCCGGACTTGAAAACTCTGTTACTGGGTCAGCCAAATAAATTCCCATTTTATATACTTCAAAATCTGTTTCAATATCATAAAGTTCCATATTTTCAGAAGCATTCAAAAATGCTTGTGGACCTTTATCCGCTCCTTTTTGCCAAGTACTTGTACCATCATAAGGAACAGGTAATAGGACTATATTAGAGGTTTCTAATTTTGAGAATTCGTCAGGAATTCCTGCATAAGTATTCGTGTTCATATAAACAGTTTTAATTAGATGCTTCAATTTTATGAGTCTCAAGGGACTCGTCATTAACATTCGATGTCGAATGATATCCTAAGATATTAAGTAAATCTTCACTTTTTTGTTGATCTTTAAATAAGGAGGTAACAATGTTACCATCTGAATCTTTGTCAATAACTACATGTTTAGGAGCAGGGATCAAACAATGTTGTATTCCTCCAAATCCCCCGATAGATTCTTGATAAGCTCCTGTATTAAAAAATCCAATATATAATGGTTTCTCTACATCATATTTGGGTAAATAAATCGCATTTGCGTGTTGTTCACTGTTATAGTAGTCATCGCTATCACAAGTTAACCCACCTAATAAAACACGTTCATAATTATCCTTCCAACGATTAATTGGCAACATCACAAACCGTTTATTTATAGCCCATGTATCCGGAAGCGTCGTAATAAATGAAGAGTTAATCATGTTCCATTTCTCACGGTCATTTTGTTGTTTCTGGTGTAAAATCTCATAGATGGCACCCCCACTTTCACCGACTGTAAAACTACCAAACTCGGTGAAAATATGAGGAGTGTCCACTCCAGCCTCGTCACAAACTTGTTTGATTTGTGAGATAATTTCATTGACCATGTATTCGTAGTCAAAATCGAAAGCTAAAGAGTTTTTTATTGGAAACCCACCTCCGATATTAAGACTGTCTAAACTTGGACATACTTTTTTTAAACTCGTATAAACCTTAAGGCATTTAGCAAGCTCGTTCCAATAGTAGGCGTTATCATTGATCCCCGTATTGATAAAAAAATGAAGCATCTTTAAAGAAACCATATCATTGTTTTGGATTTGATTCAAATAGAAAGGAACAATGTTTTTGTATCCTATTCCCAATCTTGAGGTATAGAAAGCAAATTTAGGCTCTTCTTCTGAAGCAATACGGATGCCTATATTGATAGGGTTCGAAATGGAATCGGTTAATAATTCAATTTCGTTATAATTATCAATAATAGGAATACAGTTTGTATGTCCATTGTTAATGAGACGAGTAATATTTGTAATGTATTGGGCTCTTTTAAAACCGTTGCAGATGACATACGTGTCGTCGTTTATTTTACCTTCTGATTTTAGGTTTTCTACGATATCAATGTCAAATGCTGAAGAGGTTTCAATATGTACGTTATTGTTCAGCGCTTCATCTAAAACATGTTTAAAATGAGAACTTTTTGTACAATAGCAGTAATGGTAATCTCCTTTGTAATCGTTTATTTTCATCGCGTCCCCAAACCACTTTTTAGCTCGCTTTATATTAGAAGCTATTTGTGGTAAATAGGTGAATTTGAGTGGGGAACCGTAGGTTTCTACAAGTGCCATTAGGTCTATGCCATGAAAATTTAAATTTTCATGTTCAACAACGAATTCCTCTTGAGGGAAATCAAAAGTTTGATCTATTAAATCAATATATTTAGTGTTCATTATAATTTTAAAAAAAAGTGATTAAAAGAAATTTAAAAACGTTTGGATAAAAAAATAATAATCAAATTTTGATTTGAGTTATAGATGTAGGAGAAAAGCCAAAAAGATGTTGACTATTTATAATTCCGCACTCAGAAGTTAGCTTTAATATTCGGTCACCCATCCGATAGGCTGCTTTTGAAATCGACTTCTCACAATTCAAAAGCCCGAACAAACAAAAAGATTTCAATTGTTCAGCTATAATAACTTTACAAATGAAGTAAAAATTCTTTAAAAAAAGACTTTTTTTAGATTTTTTTTAAAGCATCATTAAATTACTGATTTCTTGCTCAGTAAGATGTTTCCAATGTCCTCTTGGTAAATCTTTTTTGGAGAGGGGTCCAATAGTCACACAATCCATTTTTACAATATCATATTTGAAGTGATCAAAAATCAACCTCAAAATGGTGTTACCTGTGTTTTTTATTTGCAGTCCGATTTCATTTTTAGACACGCCTTCTATGTAACTAATCGCCTCAACCGTTACATGCTTCCCTTCGTGCTTAAAGCCTTCTTGAATACTTTTTAAATGTTCAAACTTTAAAGGCTTATCTAGTTCCATATGAAACAATCGAGTCACCCCGTGTTTAGAATTCGTAAACTTGGCATGTAATTGCTCATCATTAGTAAATAAAATTAATCCAAGAGAGTTTCTGCCAAGACGCCCTATAGGTCTAATTTTTGCGTCTGTGGCGTTGGCCACTAAATCCATCACTGTTCTCCCTTTACCTTCACTAGTAGTGGTGGCAAACCCTTTGGGTTTGTTTAATAAGACATACGCTTTTTTCTCTGGATTGATCCGTGCACCATCAAAACGAACCTCATCGTCCAACCGAACTTTATAACCCATTTCGGTAACAACTTTTCCGTTGACCATAACACTCCCAATACTGATGTGCATATCTGCTTCACGGCGTGAACACATTCCAGAATTTGAAATGTATTTGTTTAAACGAATTTCATCAGAGTTAGAATTCGCTTTTACCTTCGATTTTGAAGCAGTGGACTTTTTCTTTGGATATGAAATTTCAGGCGCCTTCAATTTTGAAGGTCTGGACTTTCCAACGCGTTTATCTGAATGTTTGTTCGCTTTTGCCATGATTAATTTTTTGCAAATGTAAGGCATTCACAAACAATGCGTATGGTTTTTTTATTTATAATATCTTTGAAAGAACGAGCGATGGTTTTAACAAAACAATGCTAAAAACCCCTAATAAAATAAGAAACTTCAATAAATTATGAATTCGAACATACTGTCGTTGAGTGTGGGCCCTAAACACAAGCAGGACAACTATGGAAAGTAAACTCATACTTCCATAAAAGAAATAATCCATCTTTCCTAAATCGTATGTAATCAATAAATAGCCCGTCACTATAATATTTATCACAACAAGAAGAGTAATCATAATTTTAGCTATTTTTTCACCATAGACTACAGGGACTGTTTTGTAATCTAGGGTTAGATCGCCTTTTAAATTTTCTAAATCCTTAACCAATTCTCGCACCGCTAATATGAGAAATAAATAGAATCCAAAAACAAATATCAAGCCGCTGTAGTTTTTGTAATACAGGAAAATTGCAAAAAAGGGCGTGATGGTTAAAATTGCTGAAATCAAATTTCCTATAATAGGTCTTTTCTTTATTTTATGAGAATAAAACCAGATGATAAAAATATAAATTGAAAAGAATAAGACAGATCTAAAAGATACATAACTGGCAATGATTATTACAATAATATTGATGATAAAATAGAGGATTAACTTTGTGTTTTGACTCACGTACTGCTCCAAAGTAGCCATATGAGGGCGGTTGATACTGTCCTTTTCGCTGTCATAAAAATTATTGATGATGTAACCAGAAGCAATGGCTCCGACTGTTGCTAAAATCAATGCAAACAGGGAGCGATCTAGTAAAACATCCGATAGCGATTGAGAAGACGGCGCCATGATAAAAACAGCCGTAATGTATTGTGCAATAACAATGAGTGTCAAATTGAGTCCCCTTACGACCACAAACATGCTAAACAATTTTAGCGTCATTTGTTTTTGGGCAGAGCTAAACATAGTAGAGATTTAGAAGTTATAAACGACCTCTAACTTATGATCTATAAGAGCCTTTTGGGCTGCCTGAAAATCTTCAGTAAAACCTAAAATATAGCCCCCTCCACCAGAACCACAGAGTTTCAAATAATAGGCGTTAGACTCAATACCCGCTTTCCATATTGTATGGAATTGCTTCGGAATCATAGGCTTGAAGTGACTTAAAACAACCTTAGAGAGTTGTTTGGTATTTTTGAAAAGCGAGTTGATATCTCCTTTCAAAAAATCATCCACACAAGCATCTGTATGTTTAATAAATTGGTTTTTAAGCATGGTCCTGAAACCTTCTTGTTTCATTTTCTCCATAAAAATACCAACCATCGGCGCAGTTTCACCAATGATACCGCTGTCTAAAAGAAAGACCGCTCCTTTCCCATTTGTGTTTTGAGAAGGAATACCCGTAGCTTCAATATTGTCTTTAGAGTTGATGAGAATAGGAATGCTTAAATAACTGTTTAACGGATCTAAACCCGATGACTTTCCGTGGAAAAAAGATTCCATTTCCGAAAAAATGGCTTTTAGTTTTAATAACTTTTCACGGGTGAGGTTTTCTAGAACTGTGATTTTCTCTTGAGCATATTTATCATACAAGGCAGCTACTAGTGCACCACTACTCCCTACCCCATACCCTTGTGGTATAGATGAATCGAAATACATTCCTGCATGGATATCTTGTTCGAGCTGAACTAAATCAAACACCACCAAATTGGCGTCAATATCTGATAAATAGTCCAGAAATTTCTTTAAATTTAGGTTAGATTCAACCGCTGATAGAGTTGAATTTTCATCCATTTTAAGAGCGCCATTGTAAAAATTATAAGGAATAGATAGTCCTTTAGAATCTTTAATGATCCCATACTCTCCGAAGAGTAAAATTTTAGAGTAAAAAAGTGGTCCTTTCATTGTGTTGATTAAGACTGAGAATGCTCACAGAATAATGATACTCCAAATATACATTAAATTTTTATTGGTTGCGCACCTAGACCCAACTTGTCTTCAATAAAATGACCATTTTGACAGTGTACCGCCAACTCGGTTTTTATAAATTCTTGAATTTCTATGGCTTCAGACTGCGGAAATAATACATGAACATTGGCTCCAGCATCTAAGGTAAAACATACATGGAGTCCTGTTTGGGCTCTGAAGGTCCAGATTTTATTTATGATTTCTAAGGTATTGGGTTTCATTAATATAAAATATGGATCACTGCTCATCATCATAGAATGAAGTGTGAGTGCTTCCCGTTCTACAATACTTATAAATGCATCTAAATCGCCCGATTTAAAAATCAAAATTAAGGCATCCATATTGGAATGTGCTTGTTGAAAACGCTGTTCGGCAAAAGGATGGTTATGCATCAAATTGTGACCAACTGTACTGCTTACTTGCTTCTCACCTTTATCGACCAAAAGAATGGTATCTCGGTAGTTTTTGAAATTCTGATGGACTTCATACGGATATTTAACCCCTACTAAATCTGAACTCCCCTCAATATTAGCATGGGTACCCCATACAATTAAATCGCCCTCGATACTTCGACACGCACTTCCCGAACCTAAACGTGCTAGAAAGGATGCTTTTTTATTGAAAAATTCTTTTGAAATATTTGGATTTAATTGCTGTTCAATCTGCATTAAACACAATGCTAAAGCACTCATACCAGAAGCAGAAGAGGCAATTCCTGAACTATGAGGAAAAGTATTTGAAGTTTCAATTACAAAATGATACGCACTTAAAAAAGGCAGATATATTTCTATCCGTTTAAAAAATTGTTCAATTTTTGGTTTAAAATCCTCTTCTAAAACCCCTTCCAGAAACACATCGAATGAAAACCCTTCAGATGTCTTTTTTTCAAACTTAAGAGTGGTTGTCGTTTTGCAGTGATCTAAGGTAAAACTGACAGAGGGATTGGCAGGAATTTGATGTGCTTTTTTTCCCCAGTACTTTACCAAAGCAATATTACTCGGAGCGATGTAAGCAGCGGCACCGTTCTCTAAAAGTTGTTTATATGGTTTTAGAATGAATTCGTTTACAATCATAAAATTGGCATGAAGGACAAAGATACTAACTTCCCTTTATTTATTTGTTATTTGGATAAGTGTTGTGCCGCGATAAAAGCACTGGTCCACGCATTTTGAAAATTAAAACCTCCTGTCACTGCATCAATATTTAAAACTTCTCCTGCAAAATACAAGTTTTTAAAATGTTTACTTTCAAACGTTTTAAAATTAACTTCTTTAAGCTCAACCCCTCCAGCAGTCACAAACTCCTCTTTAAAGGTGCTTTTTCCATCAACAGAAAAAACGGCTTCTGTTAGTTGGCTGGCTAATGCTTGCAACTGTAGTTTATTAACCTCAGCCCAGCGAAGATGCATGGGTATTTTGGAAGCCATTACTAATTGTTCCCACAAGCGTTTCGGAAGCTCAAATTGTGAGGATTTTAAAATTGTTTTTCTAGGAAATGCTGTTTTAATTTCCAATAAGCGCTCCAAACATTCTGAAAAATCGAGTTTGATAAAATTAACTTTTATTTGAAACTTATACTGTCTTTCTGCCAATTCCAAAGCACCATAGGCAGATAGCTTTAAGATAGAGGGAGCACTTAGCCCTGAATGGGTTACGAGTAAGGGGCCTTCGGATTCTAAAGTGCTATTCACAACAGAAATATGGACGTCTGTAGCAACAACGCCAGGGATGGTTTTTAGACGTGTATCAATAATATTGAAGGTAAACAATGAAGGAACTGGGGCAATAACTTGATGACCAAGCGATTCCAAAAGCTTCCAGATTTTGGGGTTACTTCCCGTTGCAATTAATAGTTTAGGAGTTCTAAAAAACTCTTTAGTTGTCTCTAATTTCCAAGTATCGTTTTCATACTTAATTCCCTGCACAGAGTGATTTAATAATACATCAATTTGATGTTTTTTAATTTCTTCTAAAAAACAATCTATAATGGTTTGTGACGAATTGGACACAGGAAAAACACGTCCGTCATCTTCGATTTTCAAAGGGACACCACGGTCTTCAAACCATTGCATGGTATCGCCCGTCATATAGTTATGAAAGGGGCCTCTTAATTCTTTTTCACCTCTTGGGTAATTTAAGACCAGTTCATTTGGAATAAACTCAGCATGGGTGACATTGCAGCGGCCACCTCCAGAAATTTTAACTTTAGAAAGTACATTGGAACCGCGTTCTAAAATAGCTATTTTTAGTTTTGGATTTTGAATCGCAGTGTTAATGGCAGCAAAAAAACCCGCTGCACCTCCACCTACAATTAAAACATCGTAATTATTCACGTTGTAAAAGTATAACAAATTGCTTTAAATGAGAAGCTTTGAGTTGATTAGTAAGAGAGATAAAACTAGAGCCTACTTATCTAGCAGGCGTCAGATATCTGGTTAATAATAAAGAACTGAAGTTAATTATCTATTTAGAATTGTATAAAAACAATGACTTTGTCAACTTGGAATCTTTGCTCAATAATATTAAAAGTGATCATGAAATAATCAAGTTATTTACAAATAAGAACAATCGAAACATTTTACAAAATGTGTTTTCATTAGAACAGCTTAATGAAAAACTAAGAATTGAAGACCTTAAACAAAAAAGCTTCTCAAAATGAGAAGCTTTTTGTTGTTTAGTGCGGGCGGGGAGACTCGAACTCCCACACCTCGCGGCACTAGATCCTAAGTCTAGCGTGTCTACCAATTCCACCACGCCCGCTAAACATCCCTAATAATAGGGACGCAAATATAAACAATAGTTTATAAATACAAATAGTAGATAGAAATATTTATTTAAGAGGATTTTTGTAGATTTACACTCATAAACTTCCAGACTATGAATTCACTACAATCTTATCTCGACTCAAATAAAGATCGTTTCGTTCAAGAGCTATTTGAACTACTTAAAATTCCATCGGTTAGTGCTGATTCTGCCTACTCTAAAGATGTGTTCAAGGCAGCCGATTTTGTGGCTAACAGCCTGAAAAAAGCAGGATGTGATGCCATAGAAATTTGTCAAACCAAAGGGTTTCCAATTGTTTACGGTGAAAAAATGATAGACCCCAAGCTCCCAACTATTTTGGTCTATGGTCATTATGATGTGCAACCCGCAGATCCTATTGAACTCTGGGACGCTCCAGCCTTTGAACCCATCATTAAAAAAACCGAACTCCATCCCGAGGGTGCCATCTTTGCACGAGGTGCTTGCGACGACAAAGGACAAATGTATATGCACGTCAAAGCACTTGAATTTATGACCTCAACAAATCAATTGCCCTGTAATGTCAAATTTATGATTGAAGGCGAAGAAGAAGTTGGCAGTGAAAACCTTGCTGATTTTGTAAAAAGCAATACCACCAAGCTAAAAAATGATGTCATCTTAATTTCGGACACCGGAATGATTGCGAAAGACACGCCTTCCATCACAACAGGACTGCGAGGTTTGAGCTATGTAGAAGTTGAAGTGACCGGTCCAAATAGAGATTTACATTCCGGAATTTATGGAGGAGCAGTTGCAAATCCAATCAATATTCTAGCTAAAATGATCGCCTCTTTACATGACGAAAACAACCATATTACCATTCCAGGTTTTTATGATAAGGTTGAAGATTTATCTGACGAAGAACGCACAGAAATGGCAAAGGCACCGTTTTCATTAGAAGATTATAAAGATTCTTTGAAAATCAACGCCGTCTATGGCGAAAAAGGCTATTCAACTAACGAACGTAACTCCATTCGTCCCACACTAGACGTGAACGGAATTTGGGGTGGTTACACAGGCGAAGGTGCCAAAACTGTCATTGCGAGCAAAGCTTATGCAAAAATCTCGATGCGCTTAGTACCCAATCAAGATTGTGAAGAAATCACAGAGCTGTTTAAAGCTCATTTTGAAAGCATTGCTCCACCATGTGTATCCGTAAAAGTGACTCCCCATCACGGAGGTCAAGGCTACGTTACTCCTATTGATACGATTGGGTATAAAGCGGCGGCAATGGCCTATAAAGAGACTTTTGGAACTGCACCTATTCCACAACGTGGAGGGGGAAGTATTCCTATTGTGGCCTTATTTGAAAAAGAATTAAAGAGCAAAACAATTTTGATGGGATTTGGCTTGGACAGTGATGCCATCCACTCGCCTAACGAACATTTTGGACTTTTCAATTACTTTAAAGGAATCGAAACAATTCCGTTGTTTTATAAATATTTTACCGAGCTTCAGTCTTAAATTTTAAACAGCTTGTAATTTACTACTTACCAATAACTATTTTTTGAGAAAACACTCTTTCGCCTTCTGAGATACGTACAAAATACGGCCCTGGAGAGAACTGACTCACATTTAACTCTGAACGTTTTTTAGTTAAAACTTGTTCGAAAATTTTCTTCCCCTCTATCGAGAACAACTCAAAGCTTAAATCCTCATTAAAGGGATGTTCAATATTAAGGGTAGATAAAACAGGATTCGAAAAAACTTTAATCATATTTAATTTAATAGTCTCCGAATCTAAGGGTGTAAAATCAACACAAGAACTTAATTCCGTACAAGAACCTACAGTCACCGCAACAGCGTAGCTTCCACTCGCTGAAGGTGAAAATGATTGATTTGTTTCGGAGGATATTGGGAGATTAGTATTACAATTAATCCATTGGTAACTGGCATTAGCCATATTTGAGGTCAAAGCAGTAGAGCTTACTGTGAGTGAATTATCAACTGAAACCAAACCCCCTTTGGTCACCATATAAGACATAATCAATTTTGCAATTTCATGAAAATACGGCAAATCCAACGTACTGTATCGATCGGAAGAAGAATGATAATAAGGCGTTTGATCGTTGTTTTCCCAAGACTCCCCAACCAAGACTGCAGAAAATCCTTGATCCCAAAAACGTGCATGATCACTCGCTGGGGATCCTGGATTCACCACATTAACGTTTAAATTAAAATTATAGGTGGATAATAAGTTTATGAGGTCATCTTTCATTGCTATTGAATTTGCAATTGGACGCACATCAATATCAAAATCATCGTCATTATCGCCATCATACCCCATCATATCAATATTTAAAACACCCAATATATTATCCCCATTACTACTCGCTTGTGCGGCATAAAAACCGGCTCCTTTAAGCCCTATTTCTTCTTCATCCCACAACGCATAAATGATCGTATTATCCAAACATTGGGTCGATAAAATTCGTGCAATTTCTAAAACGGTAGCTGTTCCAGTTGTATTGTCATCTGCACAATAATCTGCTACTGAATCGTAATGCGCACAAATAATATAAATATCGTTTGGATTGGTTTTCCCTAACTGAGTCGCAACAATGTTGCGTCCATTCGTATTAAAAGCCTGATCGTTTACTGTGAGGTTATTCATCGCATTGAATTTTTCAACCAGATAATCTCCAGCAAGCTCATTATTGGCTTCCTCTCTATTCAATATGGTAACAGCATTACCTCCAACATTCGTTGCGACTTCCCCGGTAAATTCCTTAAGCGTTAGGCTTAGAGAATCTAAATTGACCGCATTAATAATATCTAATTTTGTTTGAGCTGAAAGTGAGCTCATGACAGAAAAACTGAGACTTAAAAATACAAATAATTGTTTCATAGCGTTCGGGATATGGTTTCTCCAAAATTACATAAATTTTAATAAAACAATGATTTTTAGGGATTTAAAATCCACCATTGGAATGGTAGAAATGTATAACTAAGGATAGTTTTTTGTTGAGGATCCGTTCAGAAACTAGTTTCCCGGTTCATGGTCCTAAGAATTTTTGACATTGCCTATTTGTGTGGATTTAAAAACATATCCAATTTAAATAAGCAATTCAAAACCATCACAACGCTGAGTCCTTCAGACTTTAAGAAGTTGATTTTAGCTGACTGCTTAATTTTTTAGGCATATTTTTAACCACCATCGCATAGCTATGGTCAATCAGTTCAAAAAGAAATTCAGGGGAGAAACCGCAGTTGCTCAAATAGATGGTGTTCCAATGTCTTTTATTGGTGTGAAATCCAGAGTGAATGCAATCATTGTCATTGCGGAGTTCGTCGGCATAGTCGGGGTCGCATTTCAAGGTAATGGAGGGCTTGCCTTGTTCCCACGCTTCCAATGGGCAGAGTGCAAATATTTTTCCTAAAACCTTATAGACTAAAGTGCTTTCATCAAAAGGAAACTCTTCAGTGGTTTGTTCTTTTTTTAAACAAAAAGATTGAATGGCGTCAATAGGTATCATGAGGGTTTTGGAGTTTCTTTGTCGTATAATTTATACAGGATTGGCTTGCTCGGCGAAGCATCATTTTCAAAAGGTGCAATCAAAATATTTAAAATATACTTTCCATCCAACACTGAATTCGGCACATAAATCAGTTCTGTGATCGTAGCATCCATGCGCATTTCACCTTCAACATTCCAAAAGGCTTTATGAGCCAAAAGTTGTCCGTCATCTTTTTCTTTGTCCACACTTGGAGTGTCAATTAATAAATGTTTGACTCCCTTTTCACGAAGATATATCGCTGCAGCTTCTGTAAGGTAAGGAGGATTTGTATGTGGGTATTGTCGACTCAATTTGTCTCTTGTATTGGGAAGTGTTCGGATGACCACTGCCTCTCTTTTTTTGTTGCCTATCGCATAGCGCAATTGTTTATCGGAAATAATAAAATCGCCATCTAAGAATTCTGGAACCACGGTAATAACTTCCGCAACAAATAAAAATTGGGTCAAACAACTATTGATTGTGTGAAGTTCTTCAGTGATATGACCCACACATTCGGTGTGCGTTCCATGCGCATGCGGATTAAATTCGATGGTGTTAAAATTAACTGCAGCGCCTTCTTTGACACTTCCAGTCCATCCTTTTACTTTGGCTGGATATATCTTGGGTGGTGGCAAATACCAAGCATTTACATTCTCTTTTGAAGCACGAAATGGAATTGAAATGTCCAAAGGTTGATCGATATAAATGGTATAGGTTCGGCTGTTGGCTTGAATAATTGCTTTCATAAAAAAATTATGCTTTACGTAAATTTAATGAAATTAATTAAACTAAAAACAAATCGGAAGCAATGCCGTCTGAAAGAAATTTCCCAGTTCTTGTGACTTTTAAATGATTATCCTCTAAAATGAGCGTCTTGGAAGTTCTGAATTTTTTTGAGTTTTCAAGCAATTGGGCTTTGATTTTTACTCCAAAATCGGCTTCAATTTTATCCAGTGAAATACCCCAAATCGTTCGCAAACCGGTCATGATGTACTCGTTGAATCTGTTTTCTAAAGATAACACTTCGGATTCAAATGGTCGTATATCAACTTCTAAGGATTTGATATACTTAGAGTTGTTTGAAACATTCCAACTTCTTTGAATACCATCAAACGAATGTGCTGATGGTCCCACTCCCATATAGGTTTTCCCCAACCAATAACTTGTATTATGTCTTGAAAAATAATCGGGATGTCCAAAACTACAAGTTTCATAATGGGTCAATCCTTGTGTAGCGGTTTCCTCTAACAATACCTCAAAATGCTTGGCTGCCAACTCATCATCCATGGGAGGATGACTTCCTTTATTGATAAAATGTTCCAAGGCGGTTTTTGGCTCTACGGTGAGTGCGTAACAAGACAAATGTTTAATTCCAAATCCAAAAGCGGTTTGTAAATTTTGTCGCCACTGGGCAGCAGACATTGTGGGCATACCAAACAATAAATCGATGGTGATATTATCAAAATAAGTCGTGGCAATTTCTAAACATTTTTTAGCCTCGTCGGCGTTGTGCGCTCTGTTCATGGCCGCTAAATCCGATTCATGAAAAGATTGAATTCCGATGCTCAATCGGTTGATTTTAGTATTTGAAAGTGCTTTTATTTTTTCTTCATCCAGATCATCTGGATTGGCTTCAAGGGTAATTTCAGGCATATCGGACACGTTGTAATGTTCGTAAACCGTCTGAAGAATTACTTCTAATTCCGAAACTTCTAAAACCGTTGGAGTGCCACCTCCAAAGTAAATGGATTGAATTTCAGATGTATATTCCGATTTACGAAGCATCAGTTCTTTACAAACCGCTTTGATAAATGCCGATTTTGAATTTTGATTTGTTGAAAAATGAAAGTTACAGTAGTGACAAGCTTTTTTACAAAATGGAATGTGGATATAAATACCGGACACTAAAGAGAAATTTTTGGATTAATATTTAAATGCTTTCGCATTGATAATGTGCTGTAAATGATGCTTACAATGCCAAGCGTATATGGCCAAACTTTCGTTCAGAGAAATACATTCATTTCCATCAGGATGCATATAAGTTCTTTGCAACTGTGAGGTTTCTAATTGCTCTAACAAAAACACCCATCGTTGATGGATTCCAGCCAAAAGCTTAGTAGCTCTTTGAATGCTATAATTTACAGTATCACTAAGTTCAGCCCACATTGCCTCGTCGTAAGGTTTAATTGTTGGATTGTCTTCCGTAAGCGCTAATTTAAATCGAGTAACACTATTCATGTGACTATCAACACAATGGCCAACCACTTGTTGAATCGTCCAGCCCTCTGGACGGTATTTGTAACGGAGTTCCTTGTCCGTAAGAGGGGTCACTTCCTTTGTAATAAGGGAAGGAAACTGCCTAATAGATTGAATCCAAGCTTCGATATGACCGGGCTCAATTTTTTTAGGGATTTTAGGTTTCCCAATTGGATATTTGAGAGTTTCCATGTCCATAATAATGAATTTATTTTTTAACTCTGCTTTCGTTTTGCTTTACAAAGGCACTCCAGCCTGTGTAACTTTTACCACCCGTGACTTTTCCTTGGTTGTAAAAATGGCAAACTGCTGCTGCCAAACCATCTGTAGAGTCAAGGTTTTTAGGCAATTCTTTCAAGTCCAAAAGACTCTGTAGCATTTTGGCCACTTGTTCTTTACTGGCGTTTCCATTTCCAGTAATGGCCATCTTAATTTTTTTAGGAGAGTACTCCGTAATTGGAATTTCTCTCGAAAGTCCCGCCGCCATGGCTACGCCTTGTGCTCTTCCTAGTTTAAGCATACTTTGCACATTTTTACCAAAAAAAGGTGCTTCAATCGCAATTTCATCCGGATGAAAGGTGTCTATCAATTCAATGGTACGCTCAAAAATAAGTTTGAGTTTCAAATAATGATCGTCGTATTTTTGAAGTAGTAACTCGTTCAATTGGAGAAACTCCATAGTTTTCCCTTTGATTTTTATCAATCCAAAACCCATAATGGTGGTTCCGGGGTCAATTCCTAATATAATTTTATCATCAGCCATCAATCTACTCTAAGAATTATTGGCAACTGAAACGCCGTTTGTACTTGTTGACTTCTTTTAATTGCAGGGAATAATTTAGGAAGCCCGTGCAAACTCCATTTTAAAATGGAGTCAAAGGCTGGAATTTGTTTTCTAGTCAGTTCATCTGTTTGTATTTTAAAAACTTGAAGCTCTCCTCTGTTAGTAACTAATAAATCAATAAGGATGGTATCGCTCACTGTTTGTGTGACAATGATATTTTGTGTTCCAAAATATTCAGATATATGCGCTGTAATGGTTTGTTCGAAGCAATTTTTATTGTCTTGAAAGTTAATGGAGTTTTCACAATTTTCAAAACTTGGGTATCGATCGACTTCATTCCAGTTAAACGTTTTTAATTCTTCCATTAAAATCGTATTGGAATCGAGTTTCTTTTTTTCATAATAATGACATGAATAAAAGGAACAAAAAAGCAAGACAAAAACTAAATACCTCATTGGTTCATTGTGAACCCTAAAATTACAATTTTTTATTTTTTAAATAGATAAAAACTAAATTAGATTAGATTTTTGGTCCACCAGCCATGATTTCGTCATTAGCATAGCTCTCAAATTTTTTGAAATTGGTTTTAAAAGAGGCTGCTAATTTATGAGCTGTTTTATAAAAGCCTTCATCATTCTTCCAAGTCAGTCGAGGGCTTAAAAATTCGGTAGGAACTTTGGGACATACTCTGGGCTGAAGCACTCCAAAAACGGAATGAATATGGTAGTTGTCTTTGTTTGCTGCTTCTAAAGAGCCATCCATCGCTGCGTTGATCATCGCACGGGTAAACTCCAATTTCATACGCGTTCCAATACCGTAAGGGCCGCCAGTCCATCCTGTATTTACCAACCAAACATTGACGTCAGTTGATTTCATTTTGGCACTTAACATTTCCGCATATTTGGTGGGATGTAAGGGCATAAAAGGCGCTCCAAAACAAGCTGAAAAGCTAGGAACGGGTTCCGTGATTCCTGCTTCGGTACCTGCAACTTTGGCTGTATAGCCAGAAATAAAGTGATAAGCTGCTTGACCTGGCGTTAATTTAGATATGGGAGGCAACACGCCAAACGCATCGGCAGTGAGAAAAAAAACATTTTTAGGATTTTTGCCAATAGAATTGGGCTGAACATTGTCAATAAAATGAAGCGGATAACTTACCCGTGTATTCTGAGTAATTGAGGTATCTGAATAATCAACATCTCCATTGGCATTCATCACCACATTTTCTAGAATGGCCCCTTTTTTTATGGCATCGAAAATTTCGGGTTCATTATCTCTAGACAGATTTATAACCTTCGCATAACAACCGCCTTCAAAATTAAAAATCGTGTTTTCATTGGTCCAACCATGTTCGTCATCGCCTATCAAATGGCGATGATGATCGGTAGAAAGGGTGGTTTTCCCAGTCCCAGATAATCCAAAAAAGATAGAGGTATCCCCGTCTTTTCCAACGTTGGCACTGCAGTGCATGGGCAGCGTATTTTTAAATACGGGAAGTATAAAATTTAACGCCGAAAAAATACCTTTTTTAATCTCTCCCGTATAGCCCGTTCCGCCAATCAAAGCAATTTTTTTTGTAAAATTTAAAATGGCAAAATTATGTTGGCGTGTACCATCATTGTTAGGATCGGCGAGAAAACCAGGAGCATTGATTACCGTCCACTCCGGATCAAAGTTTTTCAATTCAGATTCCGTAGGTCTTAAAAACATATTATATGCAAAATAATTACTCCAAGGGTATTCGTTTATGACTCTAATATTGGTGCGGTAAGCAGGGTCAGAACATGCATAACTATCCCGGACAAAAATTTCTTTTGTAGATAGATAGATAGTGACTTTCTCGTAGAGTGCATCAAAATCGTCTGGAGAAAATGGAATGTTTATATCCCCCCACCAAATGCGATCTTTGGTAATGGAGTCTTTAACAATAAATCGATCTTTTGGGGACCTTCCTGTGAACTCTCCAGTTTGAATTGCTAGGGCACCTGAACTGGTTTCAAAACCTTGTTTTTTGGCAATTGTCAAAGCATGTAGTTCATCCGGGGAGAGTTGATAATGTACGTTTTTTGAATCTATTCTGTAAGAGGATAACGAAATCGTTTTCGTAAATGGTAAGGGTTGTGGCATGATATTCAAATTTTGATACTGCAAAAGTATTGAATTAAATTAAATGTGTCTGAAATTACTTTTTAATTCTAAGAAAATAAATAAAAGTACCCAAGATGAAATTAAAAATAGTCCGCCAATTGGGGTTATAAATCCAATCACTTTAAAATTAAAAGACGTTAAATTGTTGGTCGCTAATACATATATAGAACCCGAAAACAATGCTACTCCTGTGAGTATAAGCTTAAGTAAAATTGATTTTTGACTGGCTTTGAGTGCTGTTGTGAGTCCAATAAAAAACAACAAAAAGGCATGATACATTTGATAACGGATTCCAGTATTGAAGCTCTCTATGGCCGAAACGCTAATTAGAGGTTTTAAACCATGAGCTGCAAAGGCACCTAAAACAACGCCAAGACCACCTGTTATACAGGCCCATAAAAATATTTTCCGATCCATTTTCTTTATTAAAGTAATATATTTTCTACTTTAGTCCTTTGACTAATTACAAAAGTAAGAATCTCACATCAAAATGCGAAACATATTAATCATCGGAGCTGGTAAGTCTGCATCATACCTCATAAAGTATTTTTTAGATAAATCTATTACAGAGAAATTAAAAGTAACTATTGGAGATCTTGATACTTCAAACGCACTAAAGTGGATTAAAAACCATCCAAATGCAAATGCGTTAGAGCTCGATGTTTTTGATAAATCATCGCGGGAATCAGCCGTCCAAAATGCAGATATCGTTGTGTCTATGCTCCCTGCTCGATTTCATATTGAGGTTGCCAAAGATTGCTTAACATTTGGAAAACATTTGGTGACTGCTTCTTATGTCAGTGAAGAAATGAAAGCATTAGATACAGAAGCAAAAGCTAAAAAATTGATCTTTTTAAATGAGATAGGTTTAGATCCGGGGGTGGATCATATGAGTGCGATGCAAGTCATCGATCGGATTAGAGCAGCTGGTGGTAAGATGTTACTTTTCGAATCTTTTACAGGGGGATTAATGGCACCCGAAAGTGACACAAACCTTTGGAATTACAAATTTACTTGGAATCCACGCAATGTGGTTTTGGCAGGACAAGGCGGGGCTGCGAAGTTTTTACAGGAAGGTCGATTTAAATACATCCCTTATCACCGCTTGTTTAGGCGAACAGAGTTTTTAGAAGTTGACGGCTATGGGCGTTTTGAGGCCTATGCAAACAGAGACTCCCTAAAATATCAAAATGCATATGGATTGGAAAATATAGAAACTTTATACAGAGGAACAATACGGCGCGTTGGGTTTAGCAGGGCTTGGCAAATTTTTGTCTTGCTTGGGATGACTGACGACAGCTATACAATAGCAGATAGTGAAAATATGAGCTATCGTGGTTTTGTCAATTCGTTTTTGCCCTACAGTCCAACAGATTCTGTAGAATTAAAATTACGATACCAATTAAAGATCGATCAGGATGATATTGTATGGGAAAAGCTTGAAGAACTCGATGTTTTTAACGATGATAAAAAAGTAGAATTGAAAAATGCTACCCCTGCCCAAATTCTTCAAAAAATACTTTTAGATAGTTGGAGTTTATCTCCACAAGATAAAGATATGATTGTGATGTATCATAAGTTTGGCTATGAACTGAATGGTAATAAACATCAAATTGATGCAACTATGGTTTGTACTGGAGACGACCAAACATATACGGCTATGGCAAAAACCGTAGGATTACCTGTGGCAATAGCTACTTTAGCCATCCTAAATAATGAAATACAAAGCTATGGCGTTCAAATTCCAACTAAAAAAGAATTTTACACCCCAGTATTAAATGAATTAAAAGATTTTGGTGTCATATTTAATGAAAATGAAAGTAAATACTTAGGATATAACCCCTTAAATCAATAATATAGTTATAAATTGAAATAATTTGAATACTTTTGACTCATAAAACATAGGATTCTACTGCAAAATGAATAAACTTATAGAGATTGACGGTATAGACAAAACGATTCTTAGAGCTCTTATGAAAGATGCTAGGACACCTGTCCTAGAAATTGCACGTACAGTCGGGATTTCTGGAGCTGCCATCCACCAGCGTTTACGAAAATTAGAAGGTTCTGGACTAATAGCGGGATCAAAGTTTGTATTGAATCCAAAAGTTTTAGGCTATACGACCATGGCATTTGTGGGCGTATTTTTAGACAAAGCCAAAAATAATTCAGATGCAGTCAAGCAACTCAAAAAAATCCCTGAAGTATTAGAATGTCACTATACTACTGGAAACTGGAGTGTTTTGGTCAAAATTCTGTGCAAGGACAATGAGCACCTTATGTCTGTTTTAAACAAACAGATTCAACCAATCTCTGGAGTTTCAAGAACGGAAACATTTATTTCCTTAGATCAACAAATTGATCGCCAAATTAAAATCTAATCAATCTCTTCCGAAAATTTGATACGCCCAATAAATTAAGGTCGCAAGAGAACCTAGCGCTGCAACTAAATACGTTCGAGCGGCCCATTTCAGAGCATCTTCGGCCCCTTTATATTCTTCTTGAGATAACATGTTTTTATTTTTTAACCAAGCTAGCGCACGGTTACTCGCATCATATTCCACGGGCAAGGTGATAAAACTAAAGGCAGTAGCTACAGCCATCAAAACAAATCCTAAAACTACAACCCAATAACCCAAACCAACACCAGCTCCAAAGCCCAAAATTAAACCTCCTACAATCAACCACATGGAGAGTTTTGAAGATATATTTACTGCTGGTACAAGAGTTGAACGCAATTGCAACCAACTGTAAGCTTGTGCATGTTGCACAGCATGACCACATTCGTGTGCAGCAACAGCTGCGGCGGCAGAGTTTCGCTCGTTGTAAACCGCTTCGCTTAAGTTTACTGTTTTATCTGCAGGATTGTAATGATCTGTCAAACGACCAGCTGTTGAGACGATCTTTACATCTCTAATGCCGTGATCTAAAAGCATTTTTTCAGCAATTTCGGCACCACTCATTCCGTTACGTAGATGAATCTTTGAATAGGCCGCAAATTTTCGTTTTAAAGTTGAACTCACAAGCCAGCTTATCAAAGCGATGGCTCCAAGAAGAATATAGTAGGTTCCCATAATAATTAATTTTTAGATTTAGTTTTATATCTATAAATGTAATAACAATTCTTAAAATAGAAAAATCGGTACTAAAAATTAACGTTTTCTATATTTATAAATGAAAATCAATATTGTAAAAGACGACACCATAGTAATTGAATTTGCCAAGATCATTGATAGACTCTCTTTTAAAATACCATAGACCAACCAAAATACTATCCCTATAAAAAACAACGAAAAAGTGGGTAATGAAAACCCTGACACATCTTTGGTTTTCCAAGTTTTATACACTTGAGGCAAAAACGCGTAAGTAGTCAAACAAGCTGCAACGAGCCCAATGACTTCAATAGAATCTATATTATCCAACAATGTTTACAATTTTACCGGGTACAACAATCACTTTTTTCGGAACGCGTCCGTCTAATTGTGCGAGTGTTTTCTCGTCCTCCATCACAGCCTTTTCTATATCTTCTTTACTTAAGTCTAGAGACAACTCAATCGTGAACCGCATTTTACCATTAAAAGATATGGGATAAGCTTTCGTACTTTCGACTAAGTGACTGGCATCAAATTCTGGAAAGTCAGCAATTGTTATGGATTCCTCGTGTCCCAATTGACTCCATAATTCCTCAGCAATGTGCGGAGCGTAAGGCGAAATCAACACCAGTAAGGGTTCTAAAATATCTTTGGATACACACCCCTGAGCAGTCAGTTCATTAACCGCAATCATAAAGGTAGAGACCGACGTATTAAATGAGAAATTCTCAATGTCTTCGGTGACTTTTTTAATGGTTTTATGAAGGGTTTTTAAATGGTCTTTTGATGGTTCTAACTCTGTAACTTTAAGTCCGTCTTGACCAATATATAGTTTCCATAATTTTTTAAGAAAATTATGGACGCCTGTAATTCCAGAAGTATTCCAAGGTTTGTATTGCTCCAAAGGCCCTAAAAACATTTCGTATAAACGGAGTGAATCCGCACCATATTGTTCGCAAATCGCATCAGGATTTACGACATTATATTTGGATTTAGACATTTTTTCGACCTCTCTTTTTACTTTAAAAAGACCTTCACTGTCCGTGATAAACTCTGCATTTTTAAACTCTTCTCTCCAAGATTTAAATGCCTCAACATCTAATTCATCTGATGCATTCACAAAAGACACGTCTGCATGAATCCACTGAATCGTTTCGGAAGTGATTTGATCTACAGATATGAACGTATTGGTTCCTTCGACTCTTCCTACAAACGCACTTGTTCCCAAAATCATTCCTTGATTGATGAGTTTTTTAGCAAACTCATCCACTGGCACCACCCCTAAATCAAATAAGAATTTTTGCCAAAAACGGGCATAGAGTAAGTGTCCTGTAGCATGCTCACTTCCTCCAATATATAAATCTACTTCCTTCCAGTAATTCAAGGCCTCGGAGCTTGCAAATTCGTTGGGATTTTGCGCGTCCATATACCTATTAAAATACCATGAACTCCCCGCCCATCCCGGCATGGTATTGAGTTCTAATGGAAAGATGGTTTTGTGGTCTATTTGACTGTTTTCAACCACTGTATTGCGAGTGGTATCCCACGCCCAAACATTGGCACGACCTAATGGTGGCTCGCCTTCTTCGGTTGGTAAATATTTTTCAACTTCTGGTAAACTGATTGGCAAATGTTCAGTCGCTATCATCTGTGGCAATCCATTCACATAATATACAGGAAATGGTTCGCCCCAATACCGCTGTCTGGAAAAAACCGCATCACGGAGTCGGTAATTTGTTTTTCCTAAACCATGTCTTTTCGCTTCTAAGGTTTCAATGACTTTTTTAGAGGCCTCTTTATAATTAAGTCCATTTAGAAAATCGCTGTTCGCGATAATCGTCTTGGCTTTATCGATATAGGCTTCCTCAGAAATATCAACCCCTTCAAAAATATTTGGGATTTCTATATTAAAATGTTTCGCAAAATCATAATCGCGCTGGTCTCCACATGGAACTGACATCACAGCGCCTGTTCCGTAACCTGCCAACACATAATCGCCTACCCAAACAGGAACGGGTTTTTTTGTCAAAGGGTGTTCTGCATAGGCTCCTGTAAACACTCCCGAAATAGTTTTTACGTCTGCCATTCGATCGCGTTCGCTGCGTTTGGCAGTTGCCAAGACATAGGCATCCACTGCCGGTTTTTGAGCGGGTGTTGTAATCTGATTCACTAATTCATGCTCAGGCGCTAGCGTCATAAACGAGACACCGTAAATTGTATCAGGTCGAGTGGTAAACACTTCAATCGATGAGGTGTGTTCTTTAAGATTAAACACCACAGAAGCTCCTACTGATTTTCCAATCCAATTTCGCTGACTTTCTTTAAGGGCATCTGTCCAATCAATGGTGTTTAATCCCTGTAAAAGTCGCTCGGCATAGGCAGAAATCCGCATGCTCCATTGAGTCATTTTTTTCCGAATAACAGGATAGCCGCCACGTTCGGATACGCCGTTTATGATTTCATCATTCGCTAAAACGGTTCCCAGTTCTGGACACCAATTCACTTCCGTTTCAGCTAAATATGTTAATCTGTATTGCAATAAAATCTGTTGTTGACGTTTGGAAGAATAGCCTTTCCATTGCTCAGATGTAAACGCTTCTACACCTTCATCACAGACCGCGTCCACTGCTGCATTTCCTTGAGTAGAAAACAACCTTTCTAGGGTCTCAATAGACTCTGCTTTATTGGATGAATTATTGTACCATGAGTTAAACAATTGAATGAAAATCCATTGAGTCCATTTGTAATAATCGGGTGATGAGGTGCGCACTTCTCTCGACCAATCAAACGAAAAACCCATTTGATCGAGTTGTCTTCGGTACGTTTTTATATTGGCTTCGGTAGTAACTGCAGGGTGTTGCCCAGTTTGGATGGCATATTGTTCTGCAGGCAAGCCAAAGCTATCATATCCTTGGGGGTGCAAGACATTGAATCCTTTGTGACGTTTGTAACGGGCATAAATATCGGCCGCTATATAACCCAGAGGATGCCCAACATGCAGTCCTGCTCCGCTAGGATAAGGAAACATGTCTAAAACATAGTATTTAGGTTGGGAAGAATTATTATCAGCCTGAAAGGTTTTTTTATCAGCCCAATATTTTTGCCATTTGGCTTCAATTTCATTGAAATTGTATATCATATTATCGTCATTAATAGAGGCAAATTTACGGTTTATTTAGCAAGTAAAAAACTCTCCTTCATGAAACAAGCCTAGAAAGAAATGTTAATTTGTTTTCAGAGAATTACTAGCCATTTAAGTAAGTTTTTTTATACTTTTACATTTGTAAGAAATGCACTATGAGTTCATCTTTTGAAAAACATCAGAAACGCCGATTAATTTCGTCCTATTTTTCGGTCGTGTTAAGTATCGCTTTGGTCCTTTTTTTATTGGGAGTTTTAGGATTGTTGGTCATCAATGCAAAGTCAATTTCTAACAACTTTAAAGAACAAGTTATTTTGACCATCTACTTGGAGGACACTTCTAAAGAAGTCGAAATAAAACAACTTGAAAAAAGCTTGGCATTTTCGGATTATGTAAAACAAACAAAATTTATTTCTAAAGAATCGGCTGCGGATTTTATGAAACAAGAGTATGGGGAAGATTTTTTAAATGATATTGGTTACAATCCTTTGAAAAACTCTATAGAAGTCAATCTCAAAGCTGATTATGTAACCGCTACTCGTTTGGATAGTATCGCAGAAAGCACGTTGAAGAAAAATTTTGTGGAGGATATCAAATACGATAAAGACCTAGTATCTCTTATGAATAGCAACGTAAAACGTCTAAGTTTATGGATTTTGATCATCAGCGGTATTTTTACTGTTATTGCGGTCCTCTTAATAAACAGTTCCATTCGTTTGGCAGTGAATTCTAAACGCTTTTCAATCAAGACTATGCAGATGGTAGGAGCTACGAAAAAATTTATTCGCAGACCTTTTATTTGGCGAAGTATTCGACTTGGAGTGATTGGCTCACTTTTGGCTTTGGTAGGAATGGCTGTGATTTTATATTATGTTGATCAGTCATTTCCTGAATTTGAACTGATTCAAAATCAATTATCTATTGGCACTTTGTTTGTCTCCATCTTTTTAGTGGGAGTTTTAATTACATGGTGGAGTACCTTTTTTGCAACTCAGCGTTTTTTAAACCTGAAAACAGATCAACTATATTATTAACCCCACTGCCAAAACAATTTAAAATACATTTTTAAATTGAATGAACACCTTAACATTCACAAAATTTAATTAATTATGGGAGAACAAAAGCGAAAAGAAAACACAAAGAAGAATTTTATTTTTAAGAAACAAAATTACAAATGGATGTTTATTGGCCTCGGACTTATCGCTTTAGGATTCATTTTGATGGCAGGCGGAGGATCCGACGATCCTAATGTTTTTAACCCTGAGATATTTAACACTCGAAGAATTCGGGTGGCACCCACTCTTATTTTATTAGGATTTGGAATTCAGATTTATGCCATTCTTAAAAATTTCAAAAAGTAAATGGATCTTATTGATAGTATTTTACTAGGAATAATTCAAGGTCTAACGGAGTTTCTACCGGTATCCTCTAGTGGGCATTTAGAAATTGGAAAAGCCCTGCTTGGCGATGATTCCATCCCTGAAGACAGTTTGATTTTTACAGTGGTACTTCACTTTGCAACGGCTTTGAGTA
Source organism: Formosa sp. (assembly GCA_018673215.1). Taxonomy (GTDB): domain Bacteria; phylum Bacteroidota; class Bacteroidia; order Flavobacteriales; family Flavobacteriaceae; genus Hel1-33-131. The sequence continues at coordinate 28,100 of JABHDE010000039.1, forward strand.
CCTTAATTATATTTAGAAAAGACATCATCACAATAGGAGCTGCTCTATTTAAGTTTGAATGGAATGAGGACACTCAGTTTATTGTAAAAATAATGATTTCCATGTTGCCTGCAGGATGTGTTGGTATTCTGTTTGAGGAGGAGCTGGAAGCGCTATTTGGAAGCAACATTCTATTGGTAGGAGTGATGCTGATCGTTACCGCTTTGTTATTATTTATGGCAGACCGTGCCAAAACAACGTATAAAAAAGTAGGGTTTTGGGATGCTTTTATTATTGGAATTTCACAAGCTATAGCCATGTTGCCAGGAATTTCTCGTTCGGGAGCAACCATTTCAACCTCTGTATTGTTAGGAAATGACAAATCAAAAGCAGCTCGCTTTTCGTTTTTAATGGTAATTCCACTCATTTTTGGAAAAATTGCAAAAGACTTTATTAGTGGCGATTTGAGTTACAATGCTGAAAATTTCAGCAGCCTGTCCGCAGGGTTTATAGCGGCCTTTGTTTCTGGACTTTTTGCTTGTACCTTAATGATTCGTTTGGTTAAAAACAGTCAATTAAAATACTTTGCTTACTACTGCTGCATTGTCGGTATTTTAGCCATCATCATAACACTTTAATCAAAAATGAAAACGGCTCAAGATTATCTAAACGGACAGCTTTTATTGATCGATAAACCCTTAGAATGGACGTCCTTTCAGGTGGTTAATAAATTACGGTGGCATATACGTCAAGCCTTTAATCTAAAAAAAATCAAGGTGGGGCATGCTGGGACTTTAGATCCTTTAGCTACGGGACTTTTAATTATTTGTACCGGTAAGATGACGAAACAAATTGACACTTTTCAGGGGCAGATAAAAACCTATACGGGTACATTTGTTTTAGGCAGCACCACCCCCTCATATGACCTTGAAACTGAAATCGATCAGGAGTTTCCAACAGCACATATTGCCCCCGAATTGATTCACAAAACTACGCAACAGTTTGTTGGTGAGATTGATCAATTTCCACCCGTTTTTTCAGCCTTAAAAAAAGAAGGGAAACGGCTGTACGAATTTGCACGTGCTGGGGAGACCGTTAAAATTGATTCGAGAAAAATTACAATTGAGGAATTTCAGATCACCAATATAGAAGGTTTAAAAATAGACTTTAGTGTGAGGTGTAGTAAGGGAACATATATAAGGTCTTTGGCTTTTGACTTTGGAAAAGCACTAAACTCTGGTGCCCATTTATCAGCACTTAGGCGAACGCAAATTGGAAATTTTTCTGTAGAAAAAGCCATTTCAATTGATCAGTTTATTTCTCAACTGGTTTAAGAATTTCTTTTTTAGATTTCACGGAAAAAGGTGTTTAGTCTTTACTTCATTTTTTTATTGATCGGTTTTTTATAACTTTATAATATGCTAAAGCAAAAACAACGTTGTGGATGGTGCATAGGTGACCCGCTCTATGAGGCTTATCACGATCAGGAATGGGGCGTTCCTGTATATGATGATTTAAAGTTGTTTGAATTTTTGATTTTAGAGACTTTTCAGGCAGGTTTAAGTTGGATCACCATCCTACGAAAACGCGAAAATTTTAGAGCTGCTTTTGATGCGTTTGACTACAAAAAAATAGCACAATACGATGCTTCTAAATTCAATTCATTAATCATTGATAAAGGCATCATTCGAAATAAATTAAAAATCAAAGCGGCGATTTCAAATGCCAAAACTTTTATTGAAATCCAAAAAGAGTTTGGGAGTTTTAGCAACTATATCTGGGCGTTTGTAGAAGGAAACCCTATAAAAAACAAAGTTAAAGATTATAAAAAAGCGCCTCAAAACACGCTTTTAAGTGACCAAATAAGCAAAGACCTTAAAAGTCGTGGGTTTAAGTTTGTTGGGAGTACTGTTGTGTATGCACACATGCAAGCTACAGGCATGGTTAACGATCATGAAATGAGCTGCTTCCGATACAATGAGGTTTAATCGTCATAAGGAATAAGTTCCAATAGCTTTTCTATAGACTCAACCCTCGCTTTGCTTTTTTTATTTGCACCTATAATATACCAAGGAGCTATTTCAGTATTTGTATGCTCAAACATTTTGGCTTTGTACGAAGTATAATCGTCCCAAAGTCTAAGAGCAGATTCATCTACTTTGCTAAATTTCCATTTTTTAACAGGGCTTGTTTTGATTTCTTCAAAACGTCTTGATTGTTCATCTTTAGTAATTGAGAAATAAAATTTTACAACCCGAATTCCTGAATCAATAATCATTTTCTCAAATTGATTCACTTGATTCATAAAAACCTCGTATTCTTTTTGTGTACAAAATCCATTGACGGGTTCCACCACAGCACGGTTGTACCAACTTCGGTCAAAGAAAGTAATTTGACCATTTCGAGGTAAGTTTTTGATATAACGTTGAAAATACCATTGACTTTTTTCTTCATCGGTTGGTTTTGAAAGGGCGACAACATTTAATTCTCTTGGATTTAAATGCTGGGTCATTCGCCGAATTGCTCCGCCTTTACCAGCCGCATCCCGACCTTCAAATATAACAACTAATTTTTCTTGCTTAGCCTCTACCCATTGCTGGAGTTTGATCAACTCTTCTTGAAGTCGCTCTAGTTTTGTTTCATGATTCAAAATTCGGAGTGCTTTAGAAACCGTCATATCATCTTGAGTTAAAAACAACAGTAGGCCTCGCTTGCTATTGAGTTTTTTTAAATTTTTTGTTGATAATTTTTCCATAACTAGTCGATTTGGGTAATCATTCTGTGATAGCGCTGAACCACATTAGGGTCAGGAAGTACGGTTGTATGAGAACTTCCTTTTCGATCGTATTCAAATTGCGATAACACATGTCGAATGCTTTCCAAACGCGCTTGTTTTTTATTATTTGTTTTGATAATAATCCAAGGGCTAATAGAAGTATGTGTTTTACTGAACATTTGTTCTTTATAAAATGTGTATTTGTCCCATCTATTTTGACCCTCTTTGTCCACCGGACTGAATTTCCATTGCTTTAAAGGGTTTTTTAATCTTGAGTTAAAGCGTCTTTTTTGTTCTTCTTTCGAAATCGAAAACCAAAATTTGATGATAATCACCCCATCTTCATAAAGCATGTGCTCGAATTCTGGTACTTGCAACATAAACTTTTTGTACTGTTCTTCACTGCAAAAGTCCATTACGGGCTCTACTACGGCTCGGTTATACCAACTACGGTCAAAAAACACTAGTTCTCCAGGTTCTGGCAGTTCTTTAATATAGCGTCGAAAGTACCATTGTCCTTTATCAATTTCTGTAGGCTTAGTAAGAGCAACAACACGCATAGAGCGTGGGTTTAGATGCTCCGTAAAACGACGTATAGCACCTCCTTTTCCAGCAGCATCTCTGCCTTCAAAGAGAACACAAACACGTTTTTTGTGTTTTGCTGTCCATTGCTGAAGATCTACTAATTCTGCCTGAAGCTTTACCAACTCTGACTCATAGTTGATAGTTTCTATAAGCGACTCATAGTTTTTATTGGTCAGTTTAGATTGTAGTTTCTTCTTAAACGATTCTGTTCCAGAACACGATTCAAAATCTTCTTGTGTGAGCATAGACAAATTAATCTTAATTAATTATATAGTAATTTGAGGTTTTAAATATTCCATAAATTTTGATCTTGATAGCGCTTCTGCACCAAAGCTTTCAAGGTAATTTGTATGTAATTGACAATCAATTAGTTTATATTTTGAGTTTTGAACTAAACTTATAAATCCAATTTTACTAGCGTTACTTACATAACTAAACATGCTTTCTCCACAAAAAATTGTGTTATTCAATTCAACTCCATACAATCCTCCTACCAGTTTATTATTTTGCCATAGTTCAACAGATTTTGCAATCCCTTTTTGATGAAGATTGCAATAGGTCTCAATCATTTCATTTGTGATCCAAGTACCAGATTGTGATGCCCGCTTTACGTTAGCACAGGCTTTAATAACATCTTCAAAATTACGATTCATAGTAATTTTAAAAGGTTGATTTTTTAAAATTCGTTTTGTACTTTTTGAAACCTTCAATTTATGAGGGTATAACACAAAACGAGGGTCTGGGGCCCACCACAAGATGGGTTGATCCAATTCATACCAAGGAAAAATTCCATTTTGGTAGGCGTACAAGACGCGCTCAGGAGATAAATCTCCACCAACTGCCAAAAGCCCGTCTGAGTTCGCTTCTGTCAATGGTGGAAATTCTATGGTTTCATTTAGCCACTTCATATGTTTTTTATATTTGAAGTGTTCCTTGTGTTTAACGTTCGTTAAAACGGTAAATCGTTAGGCTCGTCTTCTGACAAATCAGTAGCAGGTTCAAAAGCTTGTGCAGGGGCTACAGGAGCGGCATTGGCAGGTGCAGCTTGCTGTAAGTTTTCAATACGCCATCCTTGAATGGCATTGAAATACTTAGCTTCTCCTTGTGGGTTGATCCACTCTCTTCCTCTTAAATTAATACCTACTTTGATCTGTTGCCCAACCTGGTAGTTATTCAAAAGATCTGTTTTGTCTTGAATAAATTCCACCATGATGTGTTGTGGATATTGTTCTTCAGTAGTCACAACCAGTTCACGTTTTCTAAACCCATTAGAACCAATAGATTGTGTTTCACCGATAAGTTTGATTTTTCCTTGTATTTCCATTTTTAATTTTAAAATTGACTATTAAAGTAAAGAATTTTCTAAATATATACAAACTTAACAAATTATGAGTCCAACTAAAAGAAGAAAGCGATAATATAAAACAATAAATTCACGATAAATACATTATATTTAGAATTGAAAAATAGATATCAATGAAAATTTCTTCAAAACAACATCTTTCACGCTGGGTAATTATTGCCATTTCATTCCTTATTATTTCATTGATTTTATGGAACACCTATCGCTTTTTTCAAAAATTTAAGGAAGAAGAGCGTATAAAAATGGAGAATTTTTCTCAGGCACAAATCGAACTTGGAAAGATCATTGATCTCAATGGCAACGTGAGCGATTTTCCATTGAAAATAATCCAAAGTAATACAACTACTCCAATGATTATTAAAAATGATGAAGGGTATTTTCAATCTAAAAATATTGAACAACTACTGTCTAACAATCAAGAGTATCTTAGAAATTTAAGTTTAGAATTTGGTAATGAAAATACTCCTATTGACATAATTTATGAAGGCAAAACAATTTCAACTATCTACTATGGGAATTCTGACTTACTTAATAAATTGAAATATTATCCCTTTGCGCTTGTCTTAATTATTTTACTATTTAGTGGGGTTGTTTATTTTTATTATAAGAGCGACAGAACCGCCTCTCAGAACAAACTCTGGACTGGGATGGCTAAAGAAACTGCTCATCAAATAGGGACACCACTTTCATCGCTCATAGGATGGACAGAACTTTTAAAAACAGAGGCTATAAATCCTTCTTATATTTCTGAGATAAAAAAAGATATTCACCGGTTAGAAATCATTACTGAACGCTTCAGTAAAATTGGATCCATGCCCTTGTTAAAGTCCTCCGATATTGTGAAGACTACGCAAGAGTCTTTTGAATATTTAGAATCTAGGAGCAGTAAATTGATTGGCTTTAAAATGAATACCCCAAAAGAAGAAATCTTAGTCAATTTGAATCCCGAACTCTATAGTTGGGCGATCGAAAATTTAGTTAAAAATGGAATTGATGCTATGAAAGGTGAAGGCCATATTGAATTGTATATTCAAGCATCAGAGGCATTGGTTTTAATAGATATTAAAGACACTGGGAAAGGACTGTCAAAAAAAATATTCAGTAGAATTTTTGAAACGGGGTATACATCTAAAAAACGTGGCTGGGGATTAGGACTGTCACTTTCCAAGCGAATTATTGAGGAATACCACAAAGGGAAAATTAAAGTGTTACAGTCTGAGCTTGGAGAAGGGACTACAATGAGAATTAGTTTGAAACGCTTATAGGAAAGCACTGATTTTTTCAGCTAGTGCTTCAAATTCTTTTGAATGTAATGTTTCCTTTTTAATGAATTGGGCGTCTTCCATAGTATTTAATGGAATTAAATGCACATGCACATGTGGTACTTCAAGACCAATCACAGTCATACCAATACGCTTGCAATCCACTGCTTTTTCTATAGCTTTAGCAACTGTTCTTGAAAAATCCATCAATTCTAAATAGTCCGCTGGTTCTAAATCAAAAATCTTATTGACTTCTTTTTTTGGAATACAAAGCGTATGCCCTTTCGCATTGGGGTTAACGTCTAAGAATGCTAAGAATTTTTCGGTTTCAGCAACCTTATAACAAGGTATTTCTTTATTAACTATTTTAGTGCAAATTGAGCTCATGAGAGGTTTGTAATAAATTAATTATCTAGAAATATCCATGATTTCAAACTTCAAAATACCATTAGGAACTTGAATCTCGGCAACTTCTCCAATACTTTTCCCTAACAACCCTTTACCAATTGGAGAATTTACAGAGATTTTACCTGCAGCCAAATCGGCTTCCCCATCAGCAACTAGAAGATAGTTCATTTCCATTCCATTGGATTGATTTTTTATTTTCACTTTAGACAGTACTAAGGCTTTTGAAGAATCGAGTTGAGATTCATCAATGATTCGTGCTCCTGCGAGGGCATCTTCAAGTTTTGCTATGCGCATTTCCAACATCCCTTGTGCTTCTTTAGCGGCATCGTATTCTGCATTTTCACTTAAGTCGCCTTTATCTCTCGCTTCTGCAATTGCTCGTGAAGCCTTGACGCGTTCTACGTCTTTGAGTTGCTTTAACTCGCTTCTTAATTTCTTTAACCCTTCGGCCGTGTAGTAAGATACATTGCTCATAACTGATAATTTTTAAAGTAGTTGTTCATTTAGGTTTTTGAATAGCTAAACTTATTCTTAGAGCTAAACACAAAAATCTCGTTTTCACGAGATTACATTACAAATATACAAAATATTTATCTTATTGTTATTTTTGTCGTAGATTTGAAATATTACTTACGTCAAAGGCGTTTTTAACCATATAACGTATTATTATAAACAATGAGCTTTAATAAATTAAAAACCTATACAATTCTAACTCTCCTTTGCCTAGGATGTTCAAAAAACAACATCAACGATTCAAATTGCAACTTTTTAGCTAATATTAATGTTGTGGTATCATTAAACCTAAATCTGTCTCAGTACAATCAATTGACATTTCCTAGCAATCCTGTGTATGTTAACAACGAAGGTAATGGGGGGATAATTGTTAATAATACAGGGACTCGTTATGTTGCCTACGACGCGGCTGATCCAAATCATCCTTACAGTGAGTGTTCTATCCTCTCCATTAATGGGGTTGAGGGAGTTTGTGGGTGTACCGATGAAAATAAATTTAGTTTAGTTACTGGCCAACCCTTAGCAAATACGGAGTTGCGTTGTGGGCTTAAAGCTTATATTGTAGAAAGTAATGGCAATACGCTCTATATTTCATCCAATTAAAAAAAAATAGCGCACTTCATTCAGTACGCTATTTCTAATTTTTATTGTCTTTTTTTAAAATTTAAAGGTAACCCCTACTAGGAAGTTTCGAGTGGCTTGAGGATAATACCCTGCCCCTTCTATCGTTGTCACTTGACCTGGGACAGACCAGTCATCATCATAGGTATAATAATACCCATTGGACACATATTCTTCATTAAAAATATTATTTATGAGAGCCGACACTACTACTGAAGAAAATACTGATTTTGGATTCCATTGGTAAGAAATATTAAAATCGTTTACTAGATAACTTTCTAATTTTGAGGCTTCAGTATCCGTATTTCCCATATATTGATCCCCAACATATTTGGTTAAAAGATTTAAACTTAAACTATCCAATGGACTGTAAACAATCATATTTGAGGCTACAATGTCTGGTGAAAAAGAAATGTTTGTAGATCCAAGATTTTTAAGGACGCCATCCACTTGAGAAAAGGTTTGTTTGTTTTTATTTGAACTCAGTGTGATATTTGGCTGCACCTTAAATTTCTCAGAAAACGCATAAACAGCTTCAACTTCTAAACCAAGTCTATAACTATCCCCACTATTTTTTCTGACAGGCGAACCCACATCATCCAATGCACCTGTGAGAACTAATTGTTCGTTGTACTGCATGTAGTAAGAGTTGATATTTAAGAGAAGTGCTCCTTTATTATAGCGCCATCCAATTTCAAAATCATTTAACTGTTCTGCTTTTATGTTTGGATTGCTTTCAAAATCACTGCGACTTGGCTCTCTATTAGCTCTTGCGTAAGAGGCATAGATGTTAGAATGAGAGGCCAATTGAAAAGTAACACCAACTTTAGGATTAAAGAAATTATAGGTTTCGTCTATCAACATATTTACTAAGTCAGATGTAATGCCCGTTGTTTTATACCCTACACTTCTTAGTTGTAAATCTCCAAAAATATCTATTTTAGAATTCAATGAGTAGGTCGTTTTTACAAACGCACTTAAATCTGTTTTTTTCCCGTTTCCAAAATAATATCGATCTCGAATTGAAGCATTATCAGCAAATTGTTTTGCCCAAATTACTTCTCCAAAGTGATCGCCGTCATAGGTGCTATAAGATCCCCCAAACGTAAGGTCTATCTCGGAATCTCTGTAGTGTGCTGTCGCATTGACCACATAATAATCGTTATCTAACCAACGTCTTCTAATAAGATCTGTCACTGCGGTGCCATAAAAATCGACTGCTGTCGCTTCCACAATTCCACCATAGGTGATCACGTCGTCATCGGATCTAAATTGCTCAAAATACCCCCTACCATATGTGTAATTCAACCCTATATTTGTTGACCAATTTTGATCGATTTTCTGGTTCCAGTGAAGTTGATAATGGTCTTGTTTGTAGTTATCAATTTCATTTTCATAGGTATATGGATTTTGACGACGGTTCTGATCTAGTTCATCTTGTGTCAACCCAAACCAAGATTGATACGTTCTTTCGTGACCTCCAAAAGCTAAGGCTTTGATCAGCGTTCCGTTTTTATTGTATGTCCCCTGTAAAAAATAAGATTTAAGATCCGAAAAAGCCCTGTCAACATAGCCATCAGATTTGATTTGTGACAAACGCCCTGCAACTTCAAAAAAATCGTTTAATTTTCCTGTACTGAATTTTACGGTATGCTTTCGGGTATTATAACTTCCAAAAGCACTTGAAATTTCGGCGGACGATTTATCAGAGGAAGCATCTGTTAAAATATTAATACTCGCGCCAAAGGCTCCCGATCCGTTTGTAGAAGTTCCAACTCCTCTTTGAAGCTGTAGGCTTTCCACAGAGGACGAAAAATCTGGCAAATTAACCCAAAAAGTTCCTAGTGACTCCGCGTCGGTATATGGAATTCCGTTAATTGTAATATTGGTTGACAATGGACTGACACCTCGAACTCTAATACCTGTATATCCAATACCCGCCCCAGCATCACTAGTAGTAACTACCGATGGCAAATAATTTAATAAAATTGGAAGGTCTTGACCTAAATTCCGAGGCTCCAATTGTGCATTCGTTACATTGGAATGCGTAATTGGCGCATTGGGTTTTACTCTAACAGACTGGACTAAAACCTCATCTAAAGTTTGGGTTTTGGTAGAATCGGTTTCTACTTGGTTTTGTTGTGCAGTCATCACAGATGCTGTCAATGACAGTGCAATTAAAAGAATAGAATTTTTCATACGATAAAAAGTATCGAATAAAAAGAGGTAATTATTCTTTGTAAATTAGTTATACGTTTTTGAAGCTTTTGCTTCGTCTAACTTCAATTAAAACAACAGTTCAAATTGAAACTCATATCCCTAAACAGCATTATCTGTTCTAGGTTCAATGGGTATGATCTCAGCCGATATCGGCACCCCTTTTTTGAGAACGGTACAAATATAGTTTAGATTTAAACTATTTAAAGAATTTTATGAAATTATTTTACTTGATGTGTAAATTTTAAAAGATCATTTACACTTTTAACAGGGTTAAAGGTAATAATTGGAACCTCCACAAAAATTGTATTCCAATTCGCCATACCACCATTCCATAAACCAGGCCTTTCTAGGGTTTTAAGTTTTCTTCCGTATTTTGTTTTAGTCGTCACAAAATAAGTTTTAGAATCTATAAACTGCTCTAGATCGAAGGCTTCACCTTTGTAGTTTTTAACACCACAAATAATATCAACCGGATTAAAATGCGTTGCATTGGTCAATATAGATTTCTGATTTTTCAGGTTTATATCGACCTGACTTGCTTCGACTATTTGTAAGGTTACGTCTCCATTTTCATGTTTTACCCAAAACGGTCCACCTCCGGGCTCACTTTCATTTTTCACCATTCCACAGACACGAATTGGCCTGTTAATTTTTGATTTTAAAAATTCGATTTTATGCTTGTTAGCATATTTTTCAAATTGAGAACTAATTTTAATATTTAATTTTTGGGCTAAAAAGCCTGCAATTTCTACTATTTCATCTTTAGAAACATCTTTAGACTCCAAAGCTTCAGCATAGGCAAATGCTTGCTTTTGAATATTTAACAATAGACCTGCAAGAGCTTTTTTATATCGTGCAATCTCATCCAGATATTTATTAACGACTACATTGTCAACGTTTTTTACAAATACGATATCTGCATCAATCTGATTTAAATTTTTTATTAAGGCGCCATGCCCAGACGGTCTAAATAACAACTTCTCATTTAGCCTAAAAGGCTGATTTTTCAAATCTACTGCTATTACATCTGTAGTCGATTCTTGGTTAGAGAAAGAGATTTCAAATGAAGTATTGGTTTTTGATTCTACTGATTTTTGAATAGCAGTTAATTTACTTTTAAATTGTTCCAAATGCATTTTAGTAATTGTAAAATGCAGGACCGCTTTTCCGTTAACAGAAGCATATTTAGCAGCTTCAAACAAATGTTCTTCGAATGCAGTTGATATATGGTTTTTATATTTATGAAATGGCAATAATCCCTTGGGGATGTTGGAATAATTAAGATAGGACTCTTCTAAAAGAGTTTTTACAAACAAAAGACGTTTTTGATCTAAATTGAGTAAATCGTAATCAGCTATCAATGTTCGCATTTTATCAACTGCAAAGTCGTGAAACGGTAGTTTTTCGATGGTTACAAAAAACAAAAATAATTCTGTTATTTTATTTTTGTTTATATAAGAGTTGATGGTTTCTTTTTGAGGATCGTAATTGGCTAAAAATTCATGTAATATTTTAAACATTCGAGAAGCTGCGCCAGATGCTGGTGTAAACTTAACTATAGAAAGTACTGATTTCTCGTCTTCAAAATATTTAATATAGTTATTGAGTTCTTTATCTGAAAGTTGTATGATACCATCTCCAATAGTGGCCGAAGCTTTTAAATTAACATAAGAAGACTCAAACTTATAAGAATCCAGTTGTTTATTAACTTCTTCGATAGTAAGTCCAAGACTTTCAATATGTTTTATATCTGATGTTGAATAATTCAAATTTTTGGTGTTAATAGTTGATTAATATGGTTTACAGCGCTTTTTATTCGATCTGATTTGGAGCCGCTTAAAATAACATAAGGGAGTTTGTATTTTTGTAAGGCATCTTCAAATGCTGTAAACATTTTCTTTCGTTCATAGGGCATATCTCTCAAATCATCTGCCACCCAAGGAATATCAATATCACATAAAAAGTACAGGTTATAAAAATTTTTTTTAGCATAATAATTAATTATTGGATCACAATATCCATCATAATACACTTCAGAGTACACCTTTGTTTCCAATAAATTGGTGTCACAAAATAAAAGTTCTTTGGTTTTAGATGCAGCCACATTTTCTAATTCCATTTGCCCTATGGCGATGGGCAACATATCAGAGGACTCACAGGTTTTTTGCTCTGAATCCCATTTATTTTGAAGGTAAACACGCGCATACTCAGGGACCCAAAGTGTTCCAAAATGATCTGCCAACGCTCTAGACAAGGTTGTCTTTCCAGTTGATTCTGGACCAAATAAAACTACTTTTAAGCAGTTTGATGAATGTTGACTAAGTGTTTTTTCCATGATCTGTATCCTTGAACGGCTAAAAAAGTAAAAATAATATATTGAATAGATAAAATTCCTAACCCTCGGTATGCATACAAAGGGATTGTGATGACATTAGCTACGATCCAAAGTGTCCAATTTTGAAGTTTTTTATTGGCCATATACCACATGGCTGTAAAAAACAAACCAGAAGTAAAAATATCTATATAGTTGGGCAATAAGAGAGTGTAATCGAACAATTTGTATACTAAAAAGGTAACACCCATCGTCAATACACATAAAATAAATCCTATTATTTTATCCTTAAAGCTGGCCGAGGCTATTTTTAATACTTTGTTATTATTGGATATTAGAGACCAATTCCACCATCCATATAAGCTCATAATAGAGTAATAGCCGTTCATCATCATATCCCCGAAGTACTGATTAACATACAGAAGATAAACCGTGATAATAGTACAAATAATTCCAGTAGGATAAACCAAAATATGTGCTTTTTGGGCGTAGTAAACACTTACAACTCCAAACACAAAAGCAATGGCTTCTAAAACAATCAAATGCATAGGCGTTTGGTTGTAAGCCTCCAGAAAAAAAGATGTCAAATCATTCATAATTCTGGAGTTGTAATTGCACACCCAAAGCCTTCAAACTCCATAAAGATAGCTTTATATTTCGACTTCTGTTCCTCTTCAATAATCCAAGCAGAAGTGCTGTTGGACTCTGTTCCAAATGGTAAAACCAAAAAATGTTTTTTAAACACCATTCCTGGAGTTGCAAATAATTTATAAAGCGATTCTTTTATACACCATATCCAAGTTAATTTCTGAATCAACTTTGGGTCATTTTCACTTAAATAATTCGTTTCATAGCCAATAAATTTTGGTGCTATTTTTATGATTTTTTCTCGTTTTTTTTCAATGTCAACCCCCACCTCTTTTGAACTCACTACCACAGCTGAAAATATGTAAGAATGTGTAATAGAAATATATTTACCATCTTTTAAATGCGGTTTCCCTAAAGCATCATACACCAAGTCATCATCTGCATATCCAAATTCCGCAAGTAGCATTCGAACGCTCAGAAATCCACGTTGATGCAATTCACTTTTCATCCCATTGACACGCTCCAAACTCTCTGGCTTCAACACAAATTGATCTGAGAAAAAATCTTTTGATTCCGTAATCTTCCAGATTTTAACAATAGTTTGTGAGTTTAAAACGAGTGATTTATAGAGTGGCATTTATTTTTTTAATAGTTAATAGTTATCTTTGACACGAAAAATAACTTAATAACGAAAATACATTAATTTATAGGTTAAAACCAAACGAGTGTATTTAAAAAACTGCCTTATGACCGTAAAAACAATTCCCTACATCCCCTACAAAGTAAAAGACATGTCTCTTGCAGATTGGGGCCGAAAAGAAATTGATCTCGCCGAATCTGAAATGCCAGGTTTAATGAGTCTTAGAGAAGAATATAAAGACAGTCAACCTTTGAAGGGAGCTAGAATTGCAGGTTGCTTACACATGACCATTCAAACAGCTGTTCTAATTGAAACGCTTGTGGCTCTTGGTGCGGACGTGACTTGGAGTTCATGTAATATCTTTTCTACACAAGACCAAGCAGCCGCCGCAATTGCAGCAGCTGGGATCCCAGTATATGCATGGAAAGGTTTAAACGAGGAGGAATTTGACTGGTGTATTGAACAAACACTGTTTTTTGGTGAAGATCGCAAACCCCTAAACATGATTCTTGATGATGGCGGTGATTTAACTAACTTAGTATTTGATCATTATCCAGAACTAATAGATGGTATCAATGGATTAAGCGAAGAAACAACTACAGGCGTACACCGTTTGTATGAGCGTATGAAAAATGGCACATTATCCATGCCCGCAATCAACGTAAATGATTCGGTAACCAAAAGCAAATTTGATAATAAGTACGGTTGTAAAGAAAGTGCAGTAGATGCTGTACGTCGAGCAACAGACATTATGCTTGCTGGAAAAAGAGTGGTTGTGTGTGGATATGGTGATGTAGGTAAAGGTACTGCAGCCTCTTTTCAAGGAGCTGGAAGTATTGTCACAGTCACAGAAGTCGATCCTATTTGCGCACTTCAAGCGGCAATGGATGGATTTGAAGTTAAGAGATTAGAAACCGTATTACCAACAGCAGATATTGTTGTGACCGCAACAGGAAATAAAGACATCGTTCAGAGCATTCATTTTGAAGCGATGAAAGACAAAACTATTGTTTGTAACATCGGTCATTTTGATAATGAAATTGATATGACATGGCTCAACAATACCCATGGAGACACCAAAGTCGAAATCAAAGCACAAGTAGATAAATATACTATTAATGGCAATGATATCATTGTGTTAGCAGAAGGTCGTTTGGTTAATTTGGGATGTGCAACAGGACACCCTAGCTTTGTAATGAGTAACTCATTTACAAACCAAGTATTAGCTCAAATCGAACTCTGGACAAATAAAGACGCCTACAACAACGAAGTATATATGCTGCCAAAACATTTAGATGAAAAGGTAGCAAAGCTACACCTTGCTAAAATTGGTGTAGAGCTCACAGAGCTTCGATCGGAACAAGCAAGTTATATTGGCGTAGAAGTACAAGGACCTTACAAGCCCGAGTATTACCGCTACTAATAACAAGATTTATACAAAAGCCAAAGCGAATGCTTTGGCTTTTTTTTTGATCATAATGCATCTAAGACTAAATAAAAAATGATGGAATTTATACATGCTAAAAAAAAGGATCTATCCGAAATAATGCAAGTCATTGGGCAGGCTCAGGCCTACTTGGCTTCACAACATATTGAACAATGGCAGAATGGATATCCTAACGAAACAGCAATTTTAAAAGACATCAAGAATAAAGAAAGTTATATTGTGAAATCAGAAGATTCTAGCCTGATAGCAACGGCCATGTTTACCACAAGAAATGAACCGACATATAAAACTATTGAAGGGGACTGGATTACTGAAACAGATGCGAGCTACGGAGTGATTCATCGTATGGCAGTAAATAAGGGGTTTAGGGGTACCGGCATTGCAAAATTTATTTTTAACCAATGTGAACAGACCCTAAAACACACCAAGATTCAATCCATGCGCATCGACACCCACGAAGACAACCTAGGCATGCAAGCCTTGCTCAAAAAATTAGGCTATGTATTTTGTGGAGTGATTTATTTAGACAATTCGGAAAAGCGCTTGGCATTTGAGAAGCTAATCACCTGATTTTAGGTAAAAAAAAAGCCTCGCAATGCGAAGCTTTCTTATGAAAATTAATTGAAATTATGCCTCAAAAGGAACAACAGACACATAGGACTTGTTGTCTTTCTTTCTTGCAAATTTCACTAGACCGTCCACTTTAGCGTGTAAGGTATGATCTTTTCCAGCATACACATTCTCACCAGGATTATGTGCAGTACCACGTTGTCTTACGATAATGTTGCCAGCAATCGCTGCTTGTCCACCAAAAATCTTCACGCCTAGACGTTTTGATTCTGATTCTCTACCGTTTTTCGAACTTCCGACTCCTTTTTTATGTGCCATTTTATTTCGATTTTATATGTTATAAATTCTAACTTAAAGCTGAGATTAAATCTGATTTTTTCATTGCTGAAATTCCAGAAATCCCTTTAGCTTTAGCTAATTCTTTTAATTGTGCAACAGTCATTGCAGATAAATCTTGAGCAGCTTCTGCTTTTGGAGCAGCAACCTTAGCAGCGGGCTTAGAAACTTCTTTCTTTGCCGCTGATTTTGCTTTTGGCGCAGCAGCTTTGGCTGGTGCAGCTTTTTTAGCTCCTGAAGCAACAATGCTTTCGATTTGGATTTCAGACAAAGCTTGGCGATGGCCATTCTTTACTCTATATCCTTTACGTCGTTTCTTTTTGAATACGATCACTTTATCACCTTTAAGGTGCTTTAAGACTTTAGCTCCTACTTGAGCGCCGTCTATAGCCGGGGCGCCAACAGTAACTTTGGTTCCATCTGCTAAAAGAAGTACATTGTCAAAAGTGACTTTTTTTCCTTCTTCAGTTTGCAAACGATTCACAAAGACTTTTTGGTCTTTTTCAACTTTGAATTGATGCCCTGCTATTTCTACAATTGCGTACATAGCGTAACGTTTTTATTAAATTAATTTAACCATACCTGTTAGTATAGCGGCTGCAAATATAATGCTTAATTCTTACTACACAAACAAAATATTTTATATAAGACAAATTTGACGTTATGAACTTAAATTTTAATTGTTTATTCTATCTAAAACATTCTTCTCGTTTATATTTGTACCCCGTATGTTGTTTTAATTTTTATTAATATTTATGGAAACCTCAGAAAAAACAAACCATTATAAAACTTCTAAGGGAATTTAAATTTAAAGAAGCCCTAAATTATTAAAATTAAGGGTTTTCTTTTTTTAGTATAATATATTTAAATTAAATAATTATTTTTGGAAACGAAATGTAACAAAATTTGACTTTAATCGTCTTATTAATTATTATAACTAAAAATTCACTAATGAAAAAATGCTTATGTTCTTTAGCTGCTTTGCTACTGATGACTTTAACAATCTCAGCACAAGAAGTTAAATTTGAAGAGTACGATTTAAGTAACGGTATGCACGTTATTTTACATCAAGACAACACAGCGCCTGTTGTGACAACTTCTGTTATGTACCATGTTGGTGCAAAAGATGAAAATCCTGAACGAACTGGATTTGCACACTTTTTTGAACATCTATTGTTTGAAGGTACTAAAAATATTCCGAAAGGAGAATGGTTTACAATAGTAACTTCTAATGGAGGAAGCAACAATGCCAACACAACTGATGATCGAACTTACTATTATGAAGTATTTCCTTCAAACAATGTAGAGCTAGGGTTGTGGATGGAGTCAGAACGATTATTACATCCCGTCATTAACCAAGATGGTGTGGACACACAAAATGAAGTCGTAAAAGAGGAAAAAAGACTGAGGGTTGACAACAGTCCTTATGGGAAATTCCTTGAGATGATCAAAGTTAATATGTTTAAAAAACACCCCTACAAAGGAACTACAATTGGGAAAATGGCACATCTAGATGCAGCGACTCTTGAAGAGTTTCAAGCATTTAATAAAAAATACTATATTCCTAACAATGCTGTTTTAGTAGTCGCTGGGGATATTGATGTTGCTGAAGTTAAAGGAATGATTGAAGATTATTTTGGCCCAATTCCAAGAGGTGAAGACATTGTGAGAAGCTTTCCAAAAGAAGATCCAATTACAGAACCCATGCGAGCGAAAGCTTATGATGCTAACATTCAGATTCCAGCTGTAATGGCAGCATATAGAACACCATCATTTAAGGAAAGAGACTCTTATGTTTTAAGTATGATCTCAACATATTTGAGTGATGGGAAAACATCTAAGCTTTACAAAAAAATAGTTGATGACAAGAAAATGGCTCTTCAAGTAGGTGCACTGGATTTTAGCCAAGAAGACTACGGAACTTATATATTATACGGATTGCCTTTAGGCGATGTTTCACTTGACGATCTTATTGTTGAAATGGATGAAGAAATTGTAAAACTTCAAAATGAACTCATTTCTGAGAGAGACTATCAAAAAATTCAAAACAAATTTGAAAACAGCTTTGTAAACTCAAACTCTAGTATTGAAGGAATTGCAAATTCACTGGCACGTTACCACATGTTGTATGGCGATGTTAATTTAATTAATAATGAAATTGATATCTACCGTTCAATCACACGTGAAGAAATCAAAACGGTTGCTAACAAATATCTCAATGCAGACCAACGATTGATATTAGAATACTTACCAGAATCCGATAAGGAATAACAACTAAAAGATTTAAAAATGAAAACTAAATTATACATATTAATTGCCGTGTTTTTTATGTCTCTAGGAGTGAATGCTCAGATTGACCGCTCACAGCAACCAAAACCAGGACCAGCTCCAAGAATTTCGTTGGAAAAGCCGCAAGAATTTGAATTAAAAAATGGCCTGAAAATATTGGTCGTTGAAAATCACAAACTTCCAAGAGTATCTTTTAATATTGCTTTTGATAGAGACCCTGTATTAGAAGGAGAAAAAGCAGGAGTAACAGCCCTTTTAGGTGCCATGTTAGCAAACGGTACAACCACGATCTCTAAAGATGATTTTAATGAAGAAATTGACTTTTTAGGGGCTCGTTTGAATATTGGTTTTGGAGGAGGTTCCGCAAATTCAATAACAAAATACAGCAATCGTATGCTAGAGTTATTAGCGGATGCAACTATGAATCCTTTACTAACTGAAGAAGAATTTCAAAAGGAAAAAGAAAAACTTATTGAAGGAATCAAATCAGATGCCAAAAGTGTCGATGCAATTGCTGGACGTGTTGGAGGAGCATTGGCTTACGGAAAACAACATCCTTACGGAGAATTTGTGACTGAAGAATCTGTAGAAGCAGTAACGCTTGCTGATGTAAAAGCATATTTCGAAAAATACTTTACACCCAACAATACCTATTTGGTAATAATTGGGGACGTCAATACAAAATCCGTAGTAAAACTTGCAAAAAAGCATTTCAAAAATTGGGAGAAAGCAGCGACTATGACTACCGAGATTGTTGAGCCGAATACAAATCCGGAAGCTTTAGAAATCAACTTTATTGACATGCCAAATGCGGTGCAGTCTAATATTTCTTTGACAAGTAATGTCAAATTAAAAATGAGTGATTTAGATTACCATGCCGTTCTTATTGCCAACAAAATACTAGGTGGTGGATTTAATAGTTACTTAAATATGAACCTTCGTGAAGAACACGGTTACACCTACGGAGCACGATCTTCAGTTGGAACAGATAAGTATATCTCTCGTTTTAGAGCAGGAGCTGCCGTAAGAAATACAGTGACTGACAGTGCTGTGGTGGAAACCATCAAAGAAATCAAACGCTTTCAAACAGAACCTGTGGAAGCCGATGCTTTGGCAAATGCAAAAGCTAAGTATGTGGGTGATTTTGTATTAGCACTTGAAAGACCAAGTACCATTGCTCAATATGCAATCAATACTAAAGTCAACGAATTACCAGAAGATTTTTATGCCACTTATTTAGAAAAAATAAACGCTGTATCCATAGAAGATGTCAATCGTGTTGCAAACCTCTATTTTACTGCAGACAAGGCACGTATCGTTGTGGTTGGTAAAGGAAGTGAAGTCATCACAAACCTTGAAAAAACAGGGATTCCAATCAATTACTTTGACACCTTCGCAAACCCTGTTGAAAAGCCTGAATTTACAAAACCAATTCCTGCAGGCGTGACTGCGGCATCGGTACTAGAAAGCTATATTACTGCCGTCGGGGGTCTTAAGGCTGTCAATGCAGTAACTTCTGTCATTACGGTTTCAGATGTAACAATCGAAGGGATGCCATTTAAACCAACTGCTGTCACAAAAGTTATGACGCCAAACATGTCGTCAATGGAAATGTCTATTCAGGGAATGGGAACGGTTATGAAGCAAAAATTTGATGGTTCTGAAGGATATGCAGAACAACAAGGAATGCAACAACCAATGTCTGAAGATGAGCTCGCTGAAAAAGCAAAAGAAAAAGGCTTGTTTCCAGAAACGTATTTAGACGCAAGTACCTTAACCCTTGTTAGCTTGACAGCTATAGATGGAGTAGATGTTTTTAAATTAAAAGTTGAAGAAGACGCTTACCGTTATTATGATGCTGCTACAGGACTTTTAGTAAGAACTGAGAAATCTCAAGAAATGCAAGGTCAAACAATCACCTCTATCCAAGATTTATCTGATTACAGAGAAGTAAATGGTGTCTTATTTCCATTCGTACAAAAAATAACTGCAGGCCCTCAAGTTATTGAGATGGCTACCAGCGAGATTGTCGTTAATGAAGGCGTCTCTGCGGAAGATTTTAAATAATCTTACTTTACAAGTTCTAAAAGAACCGAGGCATTAGCTTCGGTTTTTTTTTGTTTTTTTATTAGCTAAATAGATACCACATAAAATAAGTAGAGAAGCCAGCCCTTGGTCCAATCCAAAAGCTCGCCATCAACCAACCCCCAAAGGAGTGCCACTAGTGGCATTAAATAAGTTACAGAAGATGCAAAAACAGGACTTGAAATCTGTATGAGATTATTGAAAATAATTTTCGCCATCACCGTTCCAAATACCGCTAAGATCGCCACATAGCCTATCGAAGTGTAAACAGCGTCATGCTCATAGGTTTGAGATGAAAAGAAGTCTGAAAAAACCAATACCAAAAAAGCAGGAATAAAGATTGCTACAAAATTTCCAGTTGCAATAGCAATAGGCTTGACATCCTGTAAATAGTGTTTAATAATATTTACATTAAAAGCATACATCACCGTTGACAACACTACAAAACCAGCATACAAATAATTTTGATCTGGGTTGAGTTCCATGCTATTAAAAATAAGCATTGAAGCGCCTATAAAACCCAAAACAACTCCTAACATGTGTCTTTGTAGATGTAATCTTAAAAATAGCTAACCCGATTAAAATGGCATTTAATGGAACTAAAGCATTTAATATAGAGACCACCCCACTGTCCACCTCTGTTTCTGCAAAAGCAAATAAAAAGGCAGGGAAAAATGTCCCTATAAAGCCCGACAATACAATCCATTTCCATTGGTGACTAAGAATAGTTTTGAGAGAGGTGTAGCCTATAAGAAAAATAAAAAGTGAAGAGATGACTGTTCTCAAACTTCCCAACTGTAATGGCGTTAAAGCAATTAACCCTTTTTTTATAAGAATAAACGAACTCCCCCATACAATCGCTAGCGTAAATAAATACACCCATTTTCTTTTTTCTTTATTCATTATTGGTTGTTATAAATATTTCACAAAATTGAACAATAAATTAGAATAAGACTGAATTATTTTTAAATTTGTTTGAATACCTAAATAAAATATTATGAAACAATTCAAAATTATCTTAGCCTATGCGTTTCTATTTGTGTGTTTTTTAGCTTGTAAAAACGAGCCTAAATCAGAAACAATCACAATAGAATCCAACGTAGAAACCACCAAAAAATTAGATCCTAATGCAACTTATTCCAAGGCAGAATTCAACATCAAAGGGATGACTTGCGAAATAGGATGTGCAAAAACTATTCAGAAAAAACTTGCAAAAATGGAAGGTGTGAAATCTGCAAAAGTAGATTTTAAAAACGAATTAGCGATGGTCGAATATGACGTTGCAAAAGCAAACCCTGCAAGCATCACCAAGACAGTGACCTCGGTAGCAGACACCTATTCTGTAGAAAACATGAAAACCGTCGCTGAATTTTCTTGTGCTAAAAAGGCCTGTGCTAAAGACTGTAAAAAAGCATGTTGTAAAGACAAGACAGACGCACACAAAAAATCATGTGATAAAAAATGTGAAAAAGCGTGCTGTAAAGACAAAATGAAAGCGGACAAAAAAGCGTGTGCTAAAGGTTGTGAAAAAGAATGCTGTGCAAAAAAAGCTTAACGCGACTGCATCAAAGTTTCTATTTCTTCAATTTCAATAGGAATGTGTTGCATTAAATTTAAAGGTGGGCCTTCAGCTTGAATGACGACATCGTCTTCAATTCGGATGCCCATTTTTTCATTAGGAATATAAATCCCTGGTTCAACTGTAAACACCATGTTTTCTTTCATAGGAGTCTTTAGAGGTCCAAAATCATGGGTATCTAAGCCCATATGGTGTGACGTTCCGTGCATGAAATACTTTTTATAAGCAGGCCTTTTTGAATCTTCATTTTGAATATCTGCCTTGTCTAGTAACCCCAAGCCCAAAAGCTCAGAGGTCATCATTTTTCCAACCTCAACATGATAGTCTTCCCACATAGTGCCTGGAACTAACAATGCAGTCGCTTCGTTTTTGACATTTAACACAGCTTGATAAACCGCTTTTTGACGCTCTGTAAATCGTCCATTTACAGGTATTGTTCTGGTCATATCACTGGCATAATTCGCATACTCTGCACCGACATCCATGAGTAACATATCGCCGTCCTTACAAACTTGGTTGTTTTCTATATAATGCAACACACAAGCGTTGTACCCTGATCCAATGATTGGAGTATATGCAAATCCTTTAGAACGATTTTTGAGGAATTCGTGAGCAAATTCTGCTTCAATTTCGTACTCCATAACACCAGGCTTTATAAAGCCTAAAGCTCTTCTAAACCCTTTTTCTGTAATATTACAAGCTGTTTGAATCAACGCGATTTCTTCGGGTTCTTTGACCCCACGAATCGCTTCCATAATAGAAAAATTGGGCAATAACTCAACCGAAGGATACCTAGATTTGATCATTTTTAAAAAGCGATCGTCACGAGTTTCCATTTCAACTGCTTGGCGGTAATGATTGTTATTATTGAAATAAAAATGAGTCGCTTCGGCCATCAATTTTGGAAAAATTGAATCAAATTCTTTTAACCAATACACCGATTGAATTCCGGAGGTATCAGTAGCCTGAGATTTGCTAAGTTTAGAACCTTCCCAAATAGCTATATGATCATTTGTTTCTTTAACAAAAAGAATTTCTCTATGAGCAGTTTCACTAGCATTAGGAAATAAAACTAAAATACTTTCTTCTTGATCTACCCCACTCAAGTAAAAAATATTCCGGTGTTGCACAAATGGAAGTGTACTATCTGCACCCGTTGAAAAAACATCATTGGAATTAAAAACAGCGATCGATTTAGGAAGCATTTGCTGTGAAAATTTTAGTCTATTTTTTATAAATAATTGAGAGTCAATCGGGAAATATTTCATTTGTTCTAATTTAATATTTTTTCAGCTTAAATGATTTGATTTCACTCAAACATCAAATTAAAAGTAGGAATGTTTGAGGATCAATAGTATGAAACCAAATTTAGAAAAAATATTGTGATAATCGCCGAATTTAACCCAATATAATCAGCCCTTTACAGACTGTTAATTTAAATCAATTATAAATAAAAAAATTAACACGAATGTTATTGCCTAAAACCTTGTCGTAGATTACCTTTGCATGGTTAAAAAATAACATCTAATTATGAGTGGATTTTTAAAGTCTTCGATTGGAAAAAAGATAGCCATGGCGCTCTCAGCCTTTTTCCTTATGTTTTTCATTTTACAACACTTCGCCATCAATATTCTTTCTGTAATTAACCCTGATACTTTTAATGAAGTATCTCACTTTATGGGGACTAATCCTTTGGTTCAATTTGTATTGCAACCCGTTCTTATTTGTGGAGTCCTATTTCATTTTACTTTGGGTTTTGTACTAGAATACAAAAACTACACCTCTCGATCGGTGAGTTATGCCAAAAACAATGGCAATGCAAACTCTACTTGGATGAGTAGAAATATGATTTACAGCGGGGGATTTATATTGGTGTTTCTTGTGATTCATTTTATTGATTTCTGGATTCCAGAACTCAACATCAAATATGTTGTCGGAGACGCTTCAGGGCTTTTAGCCGACGGATCTGACTATCGCTATTTTGAAGAACTTCAGCATAAATTTGTACCTCTTTGGCGTGTCGTCCTTTACTGTGTTGGATTTATATTTTTGGCATTGCATTTACTACACGGATTCAATTCGGCGTTTCAATCGGTTGGAGCCAATAATAAATACACCAAATCCCTTAAAGGTTTTGGGAAGGCATATTCAATACTCATTCCATTAGGGTTTATTGTCATTGCTCTTTTCCACTTTTTTAATAATACACACTAAAACATAGGATTATGGCTTTAGATTCAAAAATACCAGAGGGTCCTTTAGCAGATAAATGGACCAATCATAAAAATAATATTAACCTTGTAAATCCTGCCAACAAGCGCCATATCGATGTAATCATCGTTGGAACTGGACTTGCGGGTGGGTCTGCGGCCGCTACCCTAGCAGAGCTGGGCTACAACGTCAAAGCATTTTGTTTTCAAGATTCCCCACGTCGCGCGCACTCTATTGCGGCTCAAGGAGGTATCAATGCTGCTAAGAATTATCAAGGCGATGGCGATTCTACATACCGATTATTTTACGATACGGTCAAAGGAGGCGATTACCGTTCACGTGAAGCAAACGTTCACCGTTTAGCAGAAGTATCGACCAACATTATTGATCAGTGCGTTGCACAAGGTGTCCCTTTTGCAAGAGACTATGGAGGGCTTTTAGACAACCGTTCGTTTGGAGGTGTTTTAGTTTCTAGAACTTTTTATGCCAAAGGGCAAACTGGCCAACAATTATTATTAGGAGCCTACTCCGCTATGAACCGTCAAATTGGACGTGGGAAAATAAAAATGTACAACCGTCACGAAATGTTAGATGTGGTCATCGTGGGTGGAAAAGCCCGTGGGATTATCACTCGAAACTTAGTGACTGGCGAAATTGAACGCCACTCCGCTCATGCAGTGGTAATAGGAACTGGTGGCTACGGCAACGTATTTTACCTTTCTACAAATGCTATGGGAAGTAATGTAACGGCTGCTTGGAAAGCACACAAACGTGGTGCTTATTTTGCAAACCCTTGCTATACACAAATTCACCCTACTTGCATCCCTGTATCTGGAGACCACCAATCAAAACTAACCCTGATGTCTGAATCCTTAAGGAACGATGGACGAATATGGGTTCCGAAAAAATTAGAGGATGCCAAAGCGATTCAAAATCGCGATTTAAAACCTACGGATCTTGCTGAAGATCAACGTGATTATTTCTTAGAAAGACGCTATCCTGCATTCGGAAATCTAGTTCCTAGAGATGTTGCTTCAAGAGCGGCTAAAGAGCGTTGTGATGAAGGTTTTGGTGTAAATAAAACAGGCGAGGCAGTCTTTTTAGACTTTGCTGCTGCTATTGTCAGGTATGGAAAAGAAAAAGCACACGTCAAAGGATTGGACGAAAATGATGCTACACTAATCCAAACACTAGGAAAAGAAGTCGTCAAAAGTAAATACGGCAACTTATTCCAGATGTATGAGAAGATTGTGGACGAGAATCCATATGAAACTCCAATGATGATTTATCCAGCTGTACACTACACTATGGGTGGTGTTTGGGTTGATTATAATTTACAAACAACCATTCCGGGACTGTATGCCATTGGAGAAGCTAATTTTTCCGATCACGGTGCCAACCGTTTAGGGGCTTCAGCATTAATGCAAGGACTCGCAGATGGCTATTTTGTATTGCCATACACCATTGGAAACTATTTGTCTGATGACATTCGAACAGGACCAATTCCAACAGACACTGTCGAGTTTGAAGAAGCAGAAGCCAAAGTAACTTCAGAAATAAATCACTTTATCAATAATAAAGGGACCAAGCCTGTAGATTATTTCCACAAACGTCTTGGAAAAATTATGTGGAACAAATGTGGAATGGCTCGAAATGAAAAAGAATTAAAAGAAGCTATAGAAGAAATATCTGCACTTCGAGAGGAGTTTTATAAAGATGTATTGGTACCAGGTTATGCTGATGAATTTAATGAAGAATTAGCAAAAGCAGGCCGTGTCGCAGATTTCCTTGAATTAGGAGAGTTATTTGCAAAAGACGCCTTGGTACGTGAAGAATCTGCAGGTGGACATTTTAGAGAAGAACACCAAACCCCAGAAGGAGAAGCAAAAAGAAGAAAAGAATTTCAGTTTGTGTCTGCATGGGAATACAAAGGAGCACCTAAGGATGCTGAGTTACACAAAGAAGCATTAGTTTACGAAAATATTGAAGTTAAAGAACGCTCATACAAATAAGAACTGCTATGAATTTAACATTACAAATATGGCGACAAGAAAACGCCACCACTAAAGGAAAAATCGTAGAATATCCAATTGAAGATATTTCGCCTGACATGTCATTTCTTGAAATGTTGGATATTTTAAATCGACAGCTCATCACCAATGGCGATTCGCCTGTCGCTTTTGACCACGATTGTAGAGAAGGAATTTGTGGCTCTTGTTCTTTATACATTAATGGAGAAGCGCACGGCCCAGACCGACTCGTAACTACTTGTCAATTGCACATGCGTAAATTTAAGGATGGCGATACCATTTTCATTGAACCATTTAGAGCTGATGCATTTCCAGTCATTAAAGATTTAATTGTGGATCGATCGGCATTTGACAGAATTCAACATTCTGGTGGGTTTATTTCGGTGAATACCTCTGGTAACACTCAAGATGGTAATTCGATTCCTATTTCAAAACAAAATGCAGACGAGGCAATGGATGCCGCAACATGTATAGGCTGTGGCGCCTGTGTAGCCACTTGTAAAAATTCTTCAGCTATGTTGTTTGTAGGAGCTAAAGTATCACAATATGCTTTGCTACCTCAAGGTCAAGTTGAAGCCACTGACCGTGTTCAAAACATGGTAGCTCAAATGGATTTGGAAGGTTTTGGAAACTGTACCAATACCGGTGCTTGTGAAGTAGAATGTCCAAAAGGGATTTCGTTAGAAAACATTGCACGAATGAACCGCGAATTGATTAAAGCGAGTTTGAAGCCTTAATCTTCTAAGATAAATTCTTCAATTGTGTCCCATCCAGCGCGAACCTCAACAGGTTCTAGAGCATAGCTTACTCGTTCAGGCTGGACTTTATTTAAATAGTTTCCGGAGTCATAGATGCCGTTTCGATTTGTATCAAAAACAACTCTCAAAAAATAAATTCCAGGGGTAACCTCATTGAAATCTACGGGCGAGGCTTTTTTAGTCAAGGAGGATTCAACCACCTTGCCTTTAGCATCTACGAGCTCGACAATTAAAGGAAAAATTCCGTTGCGAATTTCTACACGGACATCTCCATAAGACGACCGTAATTTAGTAGTTGCTTTAAGATTTAGAGTGTCGTTTTGATGCCCATAGAAATCCGTAAAAGCTCCTGGAAACATTTCGAAAGTGTAAGTGTTTTCTTCGGTTTTTACAAAATTAAATTCAACCGTATTAGAAAAGGAATCCAGAACCATTGTTGGACGCTGAAACAGAGAATCCTTATCCATAATTCGCACTTTGTCAGCATCTATAGAATCTAGAGGTATCGAAGCACTTAACTTGTACGACTCCTTTAATTTCAACATGGAGGTAAGAGGCTTAAACTCCAAAGAATCAGGTTTGAAATCCTTTATCTTCACCACAGCCGTATCAATAATTTGTTTGTGTGTAAGTGCAAAAACTAAAGAATCTACTTCCAATTTTGGACGAAACCAATAGTTAAGAGTGTCTTTATTGGTCTCTTTTGTAATTGTGGAGATAAACCCTTCCGGGACATCCGAAAGTAACTTAATATCCATTGTTTCTCCATCACCTTCATAACCAAAAGCTATCCTTGAAGACGAGACTTGTTTACCCCTTTTAAATTTGTAATCAACAGATTCTTTAAACATTTTTAAAACATAGGCAGTATCTGATGGCACCGTTATAAACTGGCTTCTATAGCCCAATTTATCTGTTTTTGGCTGAAAGGTGTAATTAGGATTTTCTTCTTTAAGTGCTGCTAAAAGGTAAGTCCCCTCTTTAACATTTTCTAAACTAAAGCCAGAAACACTGTCTGTATTTGCTATATATTTTGGTTTATGTTTATATATAATTGAATCTGTAAAAGTGGAGTCTACCTCAAACAATAAGACAGCAATACGATCGTCCACATTTTTATTTAAAGCATCAGTAACTATGCCAGAAACAGAAAGCGAATCGATATAATCTCCGGTAGAAAACACATATTTATAATACGGGAATATATTTCCTTCATTGTTGTCTGCAATACTTTCGCCAAAGTTAAAGGCATAAGTTGTATTTGGCTGAAGCGTATCTAGTATTTTAATTTTAATATACTTACTTGCGCTGCCCACAGGAATAATTTCAGGTTCAGGATCCATGTAAGGAGAAATGAGGAGTTGTTTTTGCAAATCTTTCATTTTTATGTATTCATCAAAATAGATAACGACTTCTTTTGAATCAAAGTTTAAAGAAAAATTTTCTGGGATCGATTTTACAATCACTGGTGGCAATACATCTTTTGGGCCACCAGAAGCTGTCCCTTTATTGGCACAGTGTGAGAGAATCAAACTGATCACAACTAAAAACCCTAAATTGGCTAACTTTTTACCCATTCGTATTGCATTTTACGCAAAGTAACAACATATTTTAGTAGTAACGAAAAATGGAATGCGTAATTGCAATTGTTGCAACGCTTAATCGAATATTTTTTTTTGGGTTCAAAACCAATGCACAAGCCTCAATTGTGGCTCCTGTAGTAATAACATCATCCACTAGCAGATGTGTTTGGTGTCAATTTTTTCTAGATTTTTGGCATAAAAACTATCTATGACCGATTTAAAACGCGCTTCTCGAGACTGAAAAACTTGGGTTTTTGTGTTGACAGATTTTAAAAGCACATCATCTACATAGATGACTCCTAATGCTTTAGCTAGCTGTTGGGCAAAAATCGCTACCTGATTGTACCCTCTTTGCTTTAATTTTTTTGAATGTATGGGAACAGGAATGACAACATCAATGGAATCAAAATATGGAGATTCCAGAAGTTCAAACCCCAACCAATCTCCTAAAACACGTCCAATCTGTTCTCTGCCTTTGTATTTTAGTTGATGTAACATCTGCTGAACCCGCCCGCTTTTATGAAAATAAAAGAGTGCCGTTGCCGCCTCTAGCTCAACCCGACCGAAAAAGATTTTTTTGACTGTCTCCGGCCGTTCAAAATGGTATTTTGTTAATGGAAATTCATGACGACAGTCCACACAAAAATCATTTTCATTGTCTGACAAAATGGTCTCACAAGCGTGGCAAGTTTTGGGGAAAAACAGATTAATTATAGCAGAGACCATACAAAGTACATTTAGGGTAACTAAAATTATAACAATATTTTATTTTTCACCCTAACTTTAAGTTTAATTTAAAAAGCATTTTCTATTTTTGTCACATGACAAATCAAGGAGAAAGTTTCAAGAAAGTTATATCACATGCTAAAGAGTACGGGTTTGTATTTCAGAGTAGTGAAATTTACGATGGCCTAAGTGCAATTTATGACTATGCACAAAACGGTGTAGAGTTAAAGAAAAACATTCGTGACTATTGGTGGAAAGCCATGGTTCAAATGAATGAAAACATTGTAGGGTTAGACGCTGCTATTTTTATGCACCCTACAACCTGGAAAGCTTCTGGTCATGTTGATGCTTTTAACGATCCTTTGATTGACAATAAAGATTCTAAAAAACGTTACAGAGCCGATGTTCTTGTAGAAGATTATTGTGCTAAAATTGAAGTTAAAATTGAGAAAGAAGTTAAAAAAGCTGAAAAACGTTTTGGAGAAAGTTTTGATAAAAACGAATTTATTTCAACAAATGGAAGAGTCGTTGGTTATCAAACTAAAATAAATAGCATTTTATCTCGACTGGCCAAATCTTTAGAAAATGAAGATTTAGCAGATGTCAAAGCACTTATCGAAGAACTTGAGATTTCTGACCCTTTGACCGGAAGTAAAAACTGGACTGAAGTGAAACAATTCAATCTCATGTTTGGCACCAAATTAGGGGCTTCAGCAGAAAGTGCGATGGATTTATATTTACGTCCAGAAACTGCCCAAGGTATTTTTGTGAATTTTTTAAATGTTCAAAAATCAGGGCGCATGAAAATCCCTTTTGGAATAGCGCAAACGGGAAAAGCATTTAGAAATGAAATTGTAGCGCGTCAGTTTATTTTCAGAATGCGTGAATTTGAACAAATGGAAATGCAGTATTTCATCAAGCCGGGAACTCAAAAACAATGGTATGAGCACTGGAAAGAGGCCCGTATGAAATGGCATTTATCTTTAGGGATGGGTGCTGACAATTACCGTTTCCATGATCATGAAAAATTAGCCCATTATGCGGATGCCGCATCGGATATAGAATTTAAATTTCCTTTTGGATTCAAAGAATTGGAAGGGATTCATTCACGTACTGACTTTGACTTAAGCCAACATGAAAAGCATTCCGGTAAAAAACTACAGTATTTTGACCATGAGGAAAATAAAAATTACACCCCATACGTTTTAGAAACGTCCATAGGCTTGGATCGTATGTTTTTGGCGGTCTTCTCTAATGCATTAACTGAAGAACAATTAGAAAACAACACCACAAGAACTGTGTTAAAACTGCCTGCAGTCTTAGCTCCTATCAAAGCAGCCGTTCTACCTTTGGTCAAAAAGGATGGACTGCCAGAAATTGCAAAAACGATTTTAGGTGATTTGCAATGGGATTTTAATGTAGTATATGACGAAAAAGATGCTGTTGGTAGACGCTACCGTCGCCAGGATGCTTTGGGAACACCGTTTTGTATTACAATTGATCATGATTCTTTGGAAGACCATTGTGTCACCATCAGACATAGAGATTCTATGGAACAAGAACGTGTAAAAATAAAAGATTTAAAAACAATCATTGAGAATAAAGTAGCTATTAAACACTGGCTAAAGAAAATAAACTAAATTTAACCGATTTTGAAATTGAACATAAAGTATACTTTATTATTACTGATATATTTAAATACCAGTTATTTTTTTGGTCAGATAAATGACCCCCCAACAGTGACTGCTATTGGAGATCAAATATATTGTCCGCAAAGCCAACAGCCAATTGTAACTTCTTTTAACATTGTTGACCCAGATGATACGCTTATTCCTGCTTTTTATATCCAGATTTCTTCAGGGTATATTTCAGGACAAGACCAACTACTTCTCATAGGATCGCACCCCAATATAGCTGCTAATTGGAATGCAAACCAAGCGAAATTAACACTCACTGGAGTTGGTGGAAGTTCTGCAACCTATACTGATATGATTGCAGCCGTTTATGATGTTGTTTTTAGTAGCACCAACGTAAATGTGAGTTACAAAACCTTTTCCTTAACTGCAGGATCTGCTAATTATTTAGCCTCAACAGGTCATTATTATGACTATGTACCCTCAAATTTAATCACTTGGGAAGATGCTAAAACACAAGCTGAAGGGATGGATTATTTTGGATTGCAAGGCTATCTAGCCACTTTAACCATCCCTGACGAAGGACAGATTTCTGGAGAATTATCGCCAGGAACAGGCTGGATTGGTGCCTCTGATCAAGGAACCGAAGGCGTTTGGAAATGGATGACCGGACCAGAAGCAGGCACTACCTTTTGGAATGGCGATGAAAATGGATCTGTTGCCCCAGGAATGTATGCCAATTGGAATTCTGGTGAGCCTAATGACTATGGGGCTGGCGAAGATTACGCACACATTACTTTTAATACTGGAGTTCCAGGGTCTTGGAACGATTTACCAAACAACACCAATGGCCAACCCGCAGACTATCAAGCCAAAGGCTTTGTCATTGAATATGGAGCGCCAGGAGATCCTCCCTTAAATATTACTGGGTCTACAACCTTCAATCCTCCACAAATTTTATCTACCAGCCCTTCTGTAAGCTGCAGTAATAATCCTGCAAACCTGTCGGCGACTTCCAATACAACTGATATATTATGGTATGACAGCCAAAATGGAGGCACTCTTTTATTCACTGGGGATAACTACAATCCCATTTTAACAAGTACTACAACCTTTTGGGTTTTAGCATCTAATAATGGCTGTACCACTGGAAACAGAACTGCAGTGACGGCTACGGTCAATTCCACACCAACAGTTGATACACCAGCAAATGTAACTTCTTGTGACAGCTATGCATTACCGGCACTTACCAATGGAAATTATTTCACTGCTTCTAATGGCGGCGGAACTCAGCTCAATGCAGGTGATGTAATCTCTGCTTCTACTACCTTATTTGTGTATGCTGAAACAACAACAACTCCAATTTGCAGTAGCGAGCACACCTTTAATATTGCAATCAATACAACACCTACCGTTGACACACCTTCTAATGTAACTTCTTGTGATAGCTATACACTTCCAGCACTTACCAACGGGAATTATTTCACCGCTTCTAATGGCGGCGGAACACAGCTCAGTGCAGGAGATATAATCTCTGCTTCTACTACCTTATTTGTGTATACCGAAACAGCAACACCACCAATATGTAGTAATGAGCATACTTTTAATATTTCAATCAATACAACGCCAACAGTTGACACTCCAGCAAATGTAACTTCATGTGACAGCTATACATTACCAACACTTAACAATGGCAACTATTTTACTGCGGCCAATGGTGGTGGAACACAGCTCAATGCAGGTGATGTCATTTCTACTTCCACTACCCTGTTTGTGTATGCTGAAACAACAACAACGCCTAATTGTAGTGATGAACACACTTTTGACATTACAATCAATACACTACCAACAGTTGATACTCCAGCAAATGTAACTTCATGTGATAGCTATACACTTCCAGCACTTACCAACGGGAATTATTTCACGATGACTAATGGCGGAGGAACACAGCTCAATGCAGGTGATATCATTTCTACTTCTACAACCTTATTTGTGTATGCCGAAACAGCAACAACTCCTAATTGTGTGAATGAACATTCTTTTGACGTTTCAATTATTGTGACTTTAAACGCTACATTTACACAAATACCTCCTATTTGTGAAGGAGAAACAGTGACACTCCTTACAACATCCGTTGAAGGATTCACAGGGACATGGTCGCCAGCTTTTGACAATACAACTTCTGGAACCTATACATTTATGCCAGATACAGGGCAATGCGCTAATGGCACTACAATGACCATTACGGTGAACCCTATTTTTACACCAACATTCACACAAGTGGATACTATTTGTGTGGGTGATATTTTATCAGATTTACCAACCAATTCAAACAATGGTTTTAGTGGAACTTGGTCGCCAGCCATAAACAATTCCGTGACTACAGAATACACTTTCACCCCTACACCCGTAACAGGCATCTGTCTTGAAGAAGCTAAAATGACGATTACGGTTCTCACACAAACAACGCCAGATTTCACACAAGTTGATCCGATTTGTATCGGCAGTGTATTGGCTCCTTTGCCCACCACTTCCAATGGTGGCATTAGAGGTTCATGGAGTCCATCTATGGATAACTTGGCAACAACAACTTATACATTCACTCCAGACCTAGGGCAATGTGCTGACGAAACGACTATGACAATTGTTGTAAACCCTATCAGCGTCCTATCGATTACTGCTACAAACCTATCCGAAGATTTTGAAGCAAATCAAATGATTTCAGTAGCTGCCAGTGGTGGAAGTGGGACATATGAATATCAATTAGATGGAGGTGATTGGCAGAGCAATTCAATTTTTGAATATGTTACTGGATGTCAAGAACATACAGTCGCTGTGCGTGATATACTTGGATGTAGCACCATCCCTGAAGCCACCGTCATGATTATGGAATTTCCAAAATTATTTACGCCTAATGGAGATGGCTATAATGATACTTGGAACATCAAATGTCTAAGGGACGACCCCACTGCAGTGATCTCAATTTTTGACCGTTTTGGAAAATTATTATATCAATTCAGACCCAATCGAAGTGTGTGGAATGGGACCTTTAATGGGTCAAGATTGGCAGGGAGTGATTATTGGTTTATGGTCGACTACATGAATAGTGATGGAGTTCAAGCGCAGTACAGATCTCATTTTTCATTGAGACGGTAAAATCAATTTCTAATCTAAAAATAGGCCTTTAACTGAACCGTCCCTGTGTGTATGGTACGACTGGTTTCACTTTTTCTACCAAAATAATTCAGATTCAGGTCTAAAAACTTTGTGAGTTTTTTTTGTGCAATCAATGACCACGTGAAGTTGGTCCCAGCTTGTAAGCCTTCCATCATTTGATAAGCAACCGGTGTGTTAGAACTTCCAGAAAAATCATTTGAAAAATAATTAAACTCACCCGTAATAGCTGCTTTTTGATTTTGCGTTAGCGTAAAAGAAAGTCCATATTTTTCTTGAGTTAACTGCTCTAAATTCCCAATAGCATTGTCCTTTTTTTGATATTGATAATACACATCAAAGCGTTTATTATCATCTAATAAATACGATATTTTTGGATTTAGAAGCGTCTCATTTAGTTGATAATTTTTCGACAAAAAATTCTCGCTTACACTCCAATTTTCATTCAAATTTGTTTGGAGGCTCAGCAACCACTGTTCTTTAATTTTATGTAAAAAATTAAGCTGATGGCTAGTCGTTTCCTGTTCGACATATCCAAAAGACAATACATTTCGAGCACTGGATTCCGAATAACTATACGACAGCGTATAATGCTGTTTACCTCTATTATAAAACAATTGATTTCTAAAGTTTGATTGCAATGCCAACTGATTTTCCGGGGTTGAATGAAATGGGTTTAGGTTGATGGTTTCACTGTTGTTTTTATCTTTTCGATCGATTAAAAAAGTTGTTTGGTTATAAAAGTGAGACCAAAACCGTTTGGAGGCATTTGACGAATTGGCCCACTGAATTGGGTTTAAAGTCAACGATTGACTCAGTTTATTTTGATGGGTGCGAATGTAAACTTGGTTGGGCAACAGCACACGAATATAGGTCGCTTGATCTTGAAATTGAGCGATTTCAAATTCCTCTAGTTCTTGAATACCGTTCTCATTATAATCAAACCAAACAAAACTCCCTTGGCCAGGCTCCACTTCAATGTAGGTAAAATCTTGCTGTGGCAAACGTCCAGCACTGGTTTCAAACAGCGTGTTCCAATGAATCCCATTATTGGCTAATTTTTGACTGTATTGCAATCGAGAATTGATTGATTTTTGAGTAGCCGTGGATGCGTTTATAGATTTAAAAACCCTGTAATTTGCGTATAAACTCAGGTTCGTGTTTTGAGTTTGAATCCACTTAGAATCCAAATAATAAGTGTCTGATGTGTTCACTTTTGCGAGGCGGTTATTTTGAAGACTGTCGTTAATTCTGTGCATATAGCCTAGTTTCACAAATACCTTTGTAGAATCGCCCACAGCTGTAAACACTTCATAGGATTGAAACTTCTGGCTTACGGGGTCTAGCTCGTTTAATGCAACATTCTTTTTTTCATTGTGTTCCGTTGAAAATTGAACTCCCGACCAGCCTTTTTTATAACTGTACTTCAAACGGTTGTCTGATCTATAGAACATAGAATTCGAGTTGAGGCCATTTGTTTCTAAAAAACTTGAGTTCGAGAAGATCTGAAATCGCTCTAAATTGAGTTTTGAGAAAAGCACATGGCGAGTCCCTTCATAATTGCCCTTATAATTCAAATGTTGAAATTGGTAATTGAACGCCCCCTTTTCTGGATGAAAAAACTGGGCTGCTGCTATAGCAAACACTTGGTCCCCGAGGTTTGATATTCTTTGATTTCTAGAAATAGCTTCAATATTCCAATCTCGATTAAATTCAGGTTTATAAAGTCTCTCAATCGATCTAAAGTCTTCTTGAATATAATCGATATCTGAATTTAGATCTAATTCCCAGCCTTTAGCTGTTTTGAGTAATTGTTGTTTGACTGATAATTTACCCGCAATTCCAGTGTCATTCTCGTCATCGCGAGATGAATATAAATTTAAGTCGTTATTACTGGCTGCAAATTCAAACTCAACAGCGGTTTTTTCATTAGGCTTAAAAGCCCCATTCACCACCGCCACTTGTAATTTTACAGGGGCAACAAGTTGAATAATTGGCTCAAAATCACCTTGTTTCACACCAGCTATCGGAGCAATATATTCATAAATATTTGAAATCGCATTGGAACTTGTAATCCTATAATTTCCTTGTAACGACCCGACAGCCGTGAAATTGACTAGGTACAACTCATCTTCAGGGTTATTTGAAAATTCGAAAAATTCTACGCCGTTATCAATAACTTTCTTGTATAAAATTCGATTTTCGTTATACGCTTCTGGAGTAGCAGAAGGCGCCGTCATCATTGATTGGTCATCACCAGCATTGGACAAAATAGCAACTTGTTCGGAGTTAAGCGATTGTTGAAGCGGTTGATTTTTTAGGTCATTTTCGTTATATATGGAAGCCCCTAAAGTCCATTGGTCATTTTTATACTGACTGCCCGCATAGCCAATAAATCGGGAGTAGTTGCGCTCACTGTATTGATAATCGACTGTAATTCTCATTTCAGAAGTGATAGGATAAGTCGCATTAAAAATGATTTCCCCAGCATTGTAATCAATAATGTAATCCTCTGTGGCGCCACGCTGCAAAGGAATTCCGTTCACATAAACTGTTTCACTCCCAGACACCACTAAAACATAGAGTTGATTATTTGGTCCTTTTAATTTATAAGGCCCTTGATTGCCTTCTAGTCCTACAAATTGACTTGAAGAAAATTGACCTCTTACTAAGGCGCCTGATGCAAAAGCAGTAAACTCAGAATCGTCATTTTTAGAATTAGTAGTCAACGAAAGTCCTTGAACACGTTTAGAAAATTTTGAAAAATAGGATTGTGAATTCTCTAAATCAATATCCCCCGCTCTGATGCCCCAACGCTCACTAAAAATCTCGATAAAAACCTGATCAAATTCATCCAACTGCTGTGAATATCCACTCTCTTGAAGGGGAATATTTGAATCTTGAATGGATGCACGCAAAGTCACTTTGTCATTTAACTTCCCGCTAATTTGCAGGTCTAATTCACTGTTTAGAACTGAGTTTTGATTATTTCCAATGGTTACACCTCTTGAGATACTTCCAGAAGAAGCTAAACCATCAAACGGCAATACCTGCTGTTTTAAACTGGGTTGTGATAACTGATATAATTTCTGGAGATTTCCTGTACTATTCACAATGATACTTTCATCTAATTCTTGATAGGTTTTAGTGAGAAAACGCGGATAGCTTAAATACACGATTTTGATGGAATCCGTTTGCAAAGTGTTATGAAATGTAAGCAACGCCTTTTCAAAATCTATGGTGTAAGAGGAGGGAGGAATGAGTTCGTTTTTTAAATTTGAGATAGAAAACTTTGAGGGATTAAGACTTACACTGTCAATTAGAATCGAGTCCTGAACCGCTATTCTTTTTTCCCTGTGCAAAGAGAACACATCTTGAGACCAGGAATATGTAGAGAATAAAAGGAATAAAATGGTTAAACAGTACTTCATCATGACTCTTAAACTGAAAACTAACTAAAATATTTTGTTGATAGTTTTCTTTAAAACAGGACTAAATATTTAGGGTAAAAGTACTCTATTAATTATTTTAGCTGAAATTATTACCCTATAAGATGAAAATTATTTCTTACAACGTTAACGGAATTCGAGCTGCGCTCAAAAAAGGATTTATAGATTGGCTGAAAAGTGCCGATCCGGATGTGATCTGTTTACAAGAAATAAAAGCACAAGAAGATCAACTCGATATAAGTGTTTTTGAAGCGGCTGGCTATACTTATAACTATTGGTTCAGTGCTCAAAAAAAAGGGTACAGCGGCGTTGCTATTTTATCTAAAACCAAACCAAACAATGTGGTGTTTGGAACAGGTATTGAGTCGATGGATTTTGAAGGACGTAACGTTCGTGCAGATTTTGACGGCGTTTCAGTGATGAGTTTATACCTGCCCTCAGGAACAAACTTAGCGCGTTTAGAGCATAAACTTGAGTATATGGATTTGTTTCAAGACTATATAAATACACTTAAAAAAGACGTGCCTAACCTTGTGATCTGTGGCGATTACAATATTTGCCACGAGGCGATTGACATTCATGATCCCGTGAGAAATAAAAATGTTTCTGGATTTTTACCTGAAGAACGGGCTTGGATGAGTGAGTTTTTAAAAAGCGGTTTTGTAGATGCATTTCGCGAATTTAATTCAGAACCCGATAATTATAGTTGGTGGAGTTACCGTGCAAATTCACGTGCCAATAACAAAGGCTGGCGACTGGACTACACATTAGTTTCTCAACCCCTACAAGAAAAGATAAAACGCGCCGTTATCCTTTCAGAAGCAGTTCACAGCGACCATTGTCCTGTTTTAGTTGAATTACAATAAACATAATCCATAAATTAGATACAATGATTAAAAGACTCTTTATTTTAACACTCGTTATTTTCACTTCAACCTCTTGTGTGTCCTCCAAACTATACAAGGAACTAGAAGGTAAATACTCGAATCTTAAAAATGATTATGACACTTTAAACGCTGATAGTGAAAGTGTTTTAAGCGATAAAAACGCACTTCAAAATCAATTTGATCAATTACAAAGTGAGTATGATGCGACGGTTTTAGAGCGGAATCAATTGCAACAAGATTTGACTGCCCTTCAAAAAAAATACGACGCACTGAACGATTCTTATACAGCCTTGGAGCAAAATAGCTCTAAAGCCATTGCTGATAATGTTCAAAAAAACAGAGAGCTTTTAGCGCAGTTAGACGCTAAAGAAATGGCCTTAGCAGCAGAAAACAATCGGCTTTTAAAATTAGAAGCGGACATGCAAGAGCGTTCGCAACGTATTGCAGAATTAGAAGCTTTAATCGCCTCTAAAGATCAAGCAATGCGTGACTTGAAAGATGCAATTTCAAATGCACTGACCGCTTTTGAAGGCAAAGGATTGACTGTGGAACAACGCGACGGAAAAGTTTATGTGTCTATGGAAAATAAATTACTTTTCAAGTCTGGAAGCTGGGCCATTGGAGCCGACGGACGCAAGGCTATCGAACAGCTCGGAACCGTTTTAGCAGACAACCCAGATATCGCAGTTCTCATTGAAGGACATACCGATAATGTTCCCTTCTCTAGTGGCGGGCAAATTGCCAATAACTGGGATTTATCCACCAAACGTGCCACAGCGATCGTTCAGATTTTGAGTGAAAATGAGGTAATCAACCCTGAAAGCTTAACAGCTGCTGGACGTGGGGAATTTGCGCCCATAGCTTCCAACGATACGACGGAAGGCAAAGCTAGAAACAGACGTATTGAAGTAGTGTTAACACCCAAGCTAGATGAAATAACAAAGCTTTTAAATAACGATTAATGAAATACACCAAACTTCCTAGTACAGATATTAAAGTAAGTGAAATCTGCCTCGGTACGATGACCTGGGGAAATCAAAATACAGAAGCTGAAGGCCATGCTCAAATGGATTATGCCTTAGACCACGGCGTTAATTTTATTGATACTGCAGAACTGTATCCTGTACCTGCCACGGCAGAAACTCAAGGTCAAACCAGTAAAATCATTGGAACTTGGCTCAAAAAAAATAAGACAAGAGACAAGGTCATTTTGGCAAGTAAAATTGCAGGACCTGGGGAATACACGGCTCATATTAGAACCTCTGGCTTTGCTGGAGACTCCATTAAAGAAGCCTTGGACTTAGAACTCGCACGCTTACAAACAGACTATATTGATTTATATCAATTGCACTGGCCAGAACGTCACACCAACACCTTTGGAGTGCGTGATTTTAAACCCAGTCCAAACGATCCGTGGGTTGACAATTTTAATGAAGTTTTACATACTTTAAAATCTTTTGTAGATGCTGGAAAAATTAGAGCCATTGGTCTATCGAATGAAAAAGCATGGGGGGCAATGCGCTGCGCAGAAGAAGTTCGAAAAGATAATTTAATCCCGATTAGCACTACCCAAAATGCCTATTCAATGTTAAATAGAGTATTTGAAGGCGATCTAGCAGAAGTTTCCTTACGAGAAGATATTGGGCTTCTGGCCTACTCACCTTTGGCATTTGGAGTGCTTTCTGGTAAATATATTGAAGGTACTGCTGCAGACAATGCACGTCTGAAACTGTTTCCTCGTTTCGCACGCTATAGCAGCGAACAATCTACCGAAGCTACCAAGCAATATTTACAACTCGCAAAAGAGTTGGGCATCAGTCTAACAACCCTTTCTTTGGCATTTGTGAACCAAAGGCCTTTTGTTACAAGTAATATTATTGGGGCTACGAATTTGGAGCAGTTGAAAGAAAATATAGCGAGTATTGATACGGAATTATCTCAGGAAACTTTAGATCGTATTGATGCGATTCATGCTACAATCCCAAATCCAGCTCCTTAAGAGTTTTTAGTAATTATTTTAAGCCTTATTAGCGAGTTGTCCACAGGCAGCATCAATATCTTTCCCACGTGAACGACGAACCGTCACGGTTATATTTTTGGCCTCTAACATGGACACATACAAATCGATAGCGGAATCGTTCGCTTGTTGAAATTCTCCGTCATCGATGGGATTATACTCAATAAGATTGACTTTACTCGGAGCAAATTGGCAGAACTTTATTAATGCTTCAATATCGGCTTTAGTATCGTTAATACCTTCCCAAACCACATACTCATAGGTGATGATTCGATTCGTAGCTGCGTACCAATGTTGGAGTGCTTCTCGTAAATCTTTTAACGGAAAGGTTTCATTAAAGGGCATGATGGAAGTCCGAACACTATCAATAGCAGAGTGAAGCGAAACAGCTAAATTAAATTTAACCTGATCGTCTGCCATTTTTTTAATCATTTTAGGCACTCCAGAAGTAGATACTACAATCCGCTTTGGCGACATGCCCAATCCTTCTTTGGAAGTGATTTTATCAATCGCTTTAAGTACGTTATTATAATTCATTAAGGGTTCTCCCATTCCCATAAAAACTATATTAGAGAGCGGACGATTATGGTATAATTTGCTTTGTTTATCAATGGCTACAACTTGATCGTAAATCTCGTCTGGGTTGAGGTTTCGCATGCGCTTAAGACGTGAAGTCGCACAGAATTTACAGTCAAGACTACAACCAACTTGAGAAGATACACAAGCCGTAGAACGCTTCGCAGTTGGAATTAAAACCGATTCTACAATCATTCCGTCATGCAGTCGAATACCGTTTTTAATCGTTCCATCAGAGCTTCGCTGCATTGAATCCACTTCGATGTGGTTGATACTGAAATTTTCGTCCAACATCTGACGAGTGTCTTTAGACAAGTTGGT
The DNA here is from genome assembly GCA_018673215.1 of Formosa sp. Lineage (GTDB taxonomy): Bacteria > Bacteroidota > Bacteroidia > Flavobacteriales > Flavobacteriaceae > Hel1-33-131. Next base: position 69,059 of record JABHDE010000039.1, read on the forward strand.
CATATCCTCAAAGTGATGCGCACCCTTTTGCCAAAGCCACTCATAAACTTGAGTACCCCTAAAAGATTGATCACCATGCGTCTCAAAAAAGGTTCTTAACTCCTCTTTTGATAATGCGCGTATGTCTTTCTTAGTGGAATTCATAATCAATAAAACAATTGGTACCTAAAAAGAAGCTGTCTGGAAAGACTTTGTTTTGTCAAATCTGAACCTGGCTTTCGGCAGACAGGTTCAGATTGACAGTTTTATTTACTTTCCAGACAGCTTTATAATTTGAAAATTATATGATCAGCATGGCGTCACCATAGCTGTAGAATTTATATTTTTCTTTCACTGCTTCTACATAGGCTCTCTTCACAAAATCATGACCTCCAAAAGCGGCTGTCATCATTAAAAGTGTTGATTTTGGAGTGTGAAAATTTGTGATCATACAGTTTGCAATTGAAAAATCAAAAGGTGGGAAAATAAATTTATTCGTCCATCCTTCAAATTCATTAAGGTTGCCTTTAGAAGATACCGAGCTTTCAATCGTACGCATAGCAGTAGTTCCAACGGCGCAAATACGACGTTTTTCAACCAATGCTTTATTGATCGTTGATGCAGACTGTGCGGGTATAATGATTTCTTCACTATCCATTTTGTGCTTGGATAAATCTTCTACTTCAACAGAATTAAAAGTCCCTAACCCAACATGCAAGGTTACTTCTGCAAAGTTCACTCCCTTAATTTCTAAACGCTTCAACAAATGCTTAGAAAAATGAAGTCCTGCGGTTGGCGCCGCAACGGCACCTTCATTTTTAGCGTAAATGGTTTGGTAACGCTCTTCGTCTTCGGGTTCAACTTCTCTATTGATGTATTTTGGCAAAGGCGTTTGACCTAGCTCAGTTAATTTTTTTCTGAATTCTTCATAAGATCCGTCATACAAAAATCGAAGGGTACGACCTCTTGAAGTTGTGTTATCTATAACCTCAGCAACCAGAGATTCATCTTCTCCAAAATAGAGTTTATTTCCGATTCTAATTTTTCGGGCTGGATCTACTAATACATCCCACAAACGTTGTTCTGCATTGAGTTCTCTAAGAAGAAAAACTTCAATACGCGCCCCTGTTTTTTCTTTATTTCCAAACAAGCGAGCTGGAAACACTTTGGTATCGTTTAGAATCATAACGTCATCCTCATCGAAATAATCAATAATGTCTTTAAACATTTTGTGTTCGATTGTTTGCTCTTTCCGATTTAAGACCATGAGTCGCGACTCATCTCTGTTTTCGGCAGGATATTCTGCTAATAATTCGTCTGGTAATTCAAAGTTAAAATGCGATAATTTCATACTTGGTTTTTAAAGTCAAGCTGCGAATATACAACCTCAAAATAGGCGTTGTCAAGTATTTGAACCTTTATTTTTCGGATACGGAGGTATTGAAACCTAATTCTGCTAAATTATCCCAAAAATCTGGGAAGGATTTCGAAACCACTTCGGCTTCTTTTATAGAAAAACCTGTTCTGAGTGCTAAGGGCGCAAATGCCATGGCCATGCGGTGATCATTATAAGTTTCTACAACGGCTCCCGATTTTAAGGGCTTGGGATTCGATAGATGTAAACTGTCATCCGTAATATCAATAGAGGTTCCGAATTTGTAGATCTCATTTTTTAAGGCTTCTAAACGGTCCGTTTCTTTTATTTTGAGGGTATGAAGCCCTTTAAGATGGCACTTTATTTGAAGTCCTAAACAAGTTACGACAATGGTTTGTGCAATGTCAGGAGCATTGGCTAAATCTAAATCCAAACTTTCTGGAAAATTGGTATTGATTTTTTTTAAGTTGATTTTTGACCCTTCAAATGTTGTTTGAACCCCCAAGTGGGTATAAATCTCTTGCAATACCGCATCGCCTTGTAAACTGTCTTTTTTGTAGGTACTTAAGTTTATTTGAGTTCCCACTGGACTCAAAGCAACAATGCTGTAAAAATAGGATGCCGACGACCAGTCGGACTCTACAGTAAACGTTTTTGAAACCATCTCTAAATAGGGCTTGACCTTAATCACCTGACCTTCAAAACTGGTTTCAACGCCGAGTTGATCCAATAACGAAAGAGTCATTTGGATGTAAGGAACAGAAGTGATTTTCCCCTCAAGATGTAATGTCAATCCATTTTTGAGCTTGGTTGCCATCAGTAATAATGCGGAAATATACTGACTGCTCACATTGGCTTTCATTTGAACTTCGTCCTTGAGTAAGGTTTTTCCTGTGATTCGCAAGGGTGGATAGCCGTCTTCTTTGTCATAGGCAATGTCGGCACCCAATGCTCTTAAAGTATCAACTAGAATTTTAATCGGTCGTTCTTGCATTCTTTGAGAACCTGTCAACAAGGTTGTTTTTCCATCTAAAGTCGCAAAGTAGGCAGTCAAAAATCGCATGGCTGTACCCGCGTGATGAATATCAACGATTGGATTATCCGAATCTAATGCTTTGAGCATATACTGACTGTCGTCAGAATTGGAAACATTTTGAATTTCTAAATTTTCAAAAAGTGCTTTTAATAATAACAGCCGGTTGGACTCACTTTTGGACCCTGTAATCGTAATATCGGCACTTGGGTTGATGGTTGAATTTTGAAGGAAAAGATGCAAAATCTATTTTAGTTTTTCGTTGCTATGATGACGGTTATGATCCCGTTTGGTTTTAATGTCTAGCTTTTTATCAAAAGCGTCTTGCAAATTTACACCAGTTTGATTGGCTAAACAAAGAACAACGAATAAAACATCGGCTAATTCTTCGCCCAAATCTTTATTTTTATCACTTTCCTTTTCGCTTTGCTCGCCATAACGTCTGGAGATGATACGTGCTACTTCGCCCACTTCTTCGGTGAGTTGTGCCATATTAGTGAGTTCGTTAAAATAGCGAACGCCATGGGCTTTGATCCAGTTATCGACGGTTTTTTGTGCGTGTTGAAGGTCCATTTTGTAAAAAAAATTAATGAAGAACTAAACTAGTCAATGTTCAAATGAAATCAAATTATATTCACTAAAATAACAAACTGTATAACAACGTCTTATTCCCGCACTTTTGAATCCATAATAATTGTGACAGGCCCATCATTCAGAAGTGCCACTTTCATGTCTGCACCAAACACACCCGTTTGGATGGTTTGTCCTAAATCGATTTCAAATTGACGAACGAATTGCTCGTAAAGGGGTTTGGCAATTTCGGGTTTAGCAGCTTTGATATAACTCGGGCGGTTGCCTTTTTTGGTGAGTGCATGCAGCGTAAATTGACTCACCACAATCGCCGAT